>NZ_JBSGDA010000002.1:0-472670 GCF_053602135.1 Nocardia sp. NPDC004573 | reverse complement strand
AACTTGTCCGACACGGCCGAACATCATGCACCACAACCGATCACAGTCCATCGCTACCCACCGACAACCAGTCAAAACGACGTGAGACACGGTCTTAGTTGGTGCCGCGTCGGCGCCGCGCCGCCCGCGACTCGGGATCGAGACGTTCACGTATGAAACCGTCGGCCCCTGGGCCGGCGAGGAAGGCGAGGTCGACGGCCGAGAGAGGGCGTCCGCTGTGCTGGTCCACGAGGCCGGGCATGATCTCTTCCCCGGTGTCCCGATCGGTCAGGACCACGCTCGGCGCATCCGATCCCGTGTGTTTGCGACCCCAGGCGTACAGGGCGACGAGGACCGGAGAAAGGTCTCGCCCCTTGTCGGTGATGACGTACTCGTAGCGGGGCGGGGACTGGCTGTAGCGTCTGCGTTCGAGCAGCCCGGATTCCACCAGAGCGCGCAATCTCCTGGTCAGCATATTCGGGGCGATGCCGAGGTTGCGTTCGAACTCGTCGAATCTGGTGAACCCGTCCAGCGCGTCACGCACGATCAGTAGCGTCCACCAGTCGCCGACATACTCCAGAGCGCCGGCAATCGGGCACCCCATCGCCTGGAAACTCGTTCGCCGCACCTGCTGATCCTTTCGCCATCTGCAGTGACCCTACACTAACTTGCATCATAGTAGTTACTGTTCTAGCGTGGGCGCCGCAGCCGGACCACGAGCTGCCACACCTCACCCCGGTGAACGATCGGAAGGCGCACTTGTGACTTTCTCCTCCGACAGCCCCTCAACCACCACGCTGGTTATCGGTGCGGGCGGACGACACGGCGGCACCGGCTCACATGTCGTGCGGCGTCTTCGCGAACACGACCACGCGGTCCGCGTGCTGGTCCGCGCTGATGACGAACGCGCACAACACCTTCGCGCTCTCGGCGCGCAAATCGTCGTGGGCGATCTGCTGGATCGCCGGACGCTGGATGCGGCCGTGCGAGACGCGGACACCGTGTATTTCACCTATCCGGTCGCTCCCGGCATCGTGCAGGCCGCCGCCAATCTGGCCTCCGCGATCCGGCACGCCGCGACCACGCCGCGACTGGTCGTGATGTCCATGGCGGTCTCGGCCCCCGACAACCCCAGTGGGCTGGGACGCGCGCAATGGGTCGCCGAGCAGGTGCTGTCCTGGGCCGGACTGGAACCGACGATCTTGCGGATCCAGGCCCTGTTCTACGAGAACATCGTGCTGTTGCATGCTGGATCCATCCGCGAGACCAGCAGCTTCGCCAACAGTTTCGGCGATGCCGCGGTGCCGTGGATCGGCGGTCTCGACGCCGCCGATCTCGCCGTGGCCGCGCTGACCGACCCGGCCCGATACCCTCGCGGCACCACGCACTACCCGCAGGGGGCGACCGTGCACAGCCACGCCGAGATCGCCGCTCTCATCGAAGCCGAAACGGGAACACCGGTCCGATACACCTCCATCCCTGCCGGTCAATGGCGGCGCGAACTGGAAGCCCTCGCACACAACGGCACCGAACCATCCGTCAATCCAGCAATGGCGCAGCACATTTCGGCCATCGGTGCGGTATTCTCCCAGCTGCCCCCGGCCCCGCCGGTCGATACCACCGCACTCACCGAGGCCATCGGCCGTTCGCCGCAGACGTTCGCCGAGTTCGTCCACGAACACGGTCACCAATTCGTTGCGGCCCCCGGACGTTGATCCATCGGATCCGGGCGTGTGCGCACCGGGACCTGAACATTTGAATTGGTTATCGTGGAACAGGTTTGCGGTGTTCGTCGGGTTGACCTTGAAGTTGGATCTCGTTTTCCGGTTCGGCGTCGCTCATCCTCCGCCACCGGTCGACCTGGACCTCAGAGACGGCGCGGGTGAGCTGGTCGGTGTTGCGTCGCTGGGCTTCTTCGAGGGGTTCGACCAGCCGCCAGCGCAGCGCGGCCGCGGGCTGCTCGTCCGGCAACGGACGCTGCGCGGCCGCCGTGCGGACAGCGGTCGGTATGTCCGACCCAGTGGCGGCGGCGCGGGACAGTTTCTCGGCCAGCTGCGGCCAGTACGGGTCTGTGGTGATCCGTTCGTCGATGTCTTGGGCGAGGGCTGCCCAGCGGCGGGTGCTGGTGTCGAGGTCGCCGAGACAGGACCGCACCGCGGCATCCAGCTGTAGCGGGGTGTGGCGCTCGTCGATTGGGTATTGCACTGGGCCGGTTGGGCGTCGGTCGTGGTCGGGGATCGCGTGCGCGGCGCGCCAGATCGCGAGGGACGCCTCATGCTGGCAGCGTGCATTTTGCCCGACGTCCATGCGCCGGTGGAGTAAGGCGGAGGTCCGACATCGCGACCGAGGGTCGCCTGAACGATGTCGGGTTTCCGGATGCGGGACGTGGTGACACCGACGCAGCGTCGTCTGCGCTCGGCGCATGGTCGCTAGGCACTCGGCAAGCGGCTGGCACGTTGTTTTCGTCTCGGTCGTTCCAGCCGGTTGGCCGATGTCGTCGTCGGTCGTGGTGCCGGTCAGGTGTCGAGATCGGCGGCTACCAGCGCGGCGATCTTGTCGAGGACGGCTTGGTCGTCGGTGGTGATGAGGACTGGGGTGCCTTGGGTGGCGCCGAGGGTCATGATCATCAGCGCAGAGCCCGCGTCGACCGGATCGCCGCCGACCAGCGAGAGGGTGACGGGTACGCCTGCGGCCTGGACGGCTTCGGCGATGATGTTGGCGGGACGGGCGTGCAGGCCGATGGACGAGCCGACTTCGACGGTTGTCTGAGGCATGGCGTGACTCCTTACTGTGGGGACGTTTATCCGGCGGTGACGGTGGTGGGGGAGGGTACGGCGGTTGGGGTGCGGGCCAATTCTTTGGCGACGGTGACGCAGACCGCGCCGACGAGTGTGCCCGCGGCGAGGGCGGCGAGGAACCACAGGATGTGGCCGACGGCGAAGAAGACGAAGATGCCGCCGTGTGGTGCGCTGAGCGTGGTTCCGGTGGCCATGATCAGCGCGCCGGTGACGGCGCCGCCGGTCATCATGGACGGGATGACGCGTAGCGGGTCGGCGGCTGCGAAGGGAATGGCGCCCTCGGAGATGAACGACGCGCCCAATAGCCAAGCCGCTTTGCCGTTTTCGCGTTCGGCGGTAGTGAACAGCCGTGGTCTGATCGTGGTGGCCAGTGCCATGGCCAGGGGTGGCACCATGCCGGCGGCCATCACCGCGGCCATGATGCGCAGTGACGCGGTATCGGTGACGGCCAGTCCGGCGACGGCGAAGGAGTAGGCGGCTTTGTTGACCGGTCCGCCGAGGTCGAAGCACATCATCAGGCCGAGGATGGTCCCGAGGGTGATCGCGGAGGTGCCGGACAGCCCGTTGAGCCAGTGGGTGAGTCCGCTGGTCACCGCGGCGAGCGGCTTGCCGAGCACGATGAACATGGCCGCGCCGACGATCAATGACGCGAACAGGGGGATCACAACCACCGGCATCAAGCCCCGCGCCCATTGTGGGACGGTGAGTCGCGCGATCCACAGCGCCGCGAACCCGGCGATCAGTCCGCCGACCAGACCGCCGAGGAATCCGGCCCCGACGAACACCGCGACGGCTCCGGCGGTGAATCCCGGCGCTAGGCCGGGGCGGTCGGCGATGGCGAAGGCGATGTAGCCCGCCAGCGCGGGTACGAGGAAGCCGAAAGCGAGAGTGCCGAGTTCGAACAGCACCGCGCCGAGATAGGTGGCCAGTCCCCCCTGGGGCAACGCCGTCAGCGAGTTGTCCAGCACGATGGTCTTGGCGTTGTCGGCGATCTCGTAGCCGCCCAGCAGGAAGCCGAGCGCGATGAGCAGCCCGCCCGCCGCGACGAACGGGATCATGTAGCTGACACCGGTCAGCAGGATCTGGCGCAGGCGGGTACCCCAGCCGAGAACTTCGGATTTCTCTGTGGCCGAGGCCTTTTCGTCGGGTCCGCGGCCGGGGACGGTCGCGGCGTGAGGATCGTCCGCGGCACGTAGCGCGTCGGCGATCATCGCGTCCGGCTCGTTGATCGCCCGCTTGACCGCGGAAGCTACGACGGGCTTGCCCGCGAACCGGTCGCGCCCGCGCACGCCGACGTCGGTGGCGAAGACCACCGCGGCGGCGGCCCCGATGACCTCGTCACCGAGGGGAGTGCTGCCGCTGGACCCCTGTGTTTCCACGCGCACGGTGACACCGGCGCGTTTGCCCGCGGCGACGAGGGCATCGGCGGCCATGTAGGTGTGTGCGATTCCGGTCGGGCAGGCGGTGACCGCGACGATGATGCGCTCGGCAGCCGGTTCCTCGTGCTCGGGTGTTGTGCCCGCGGTCGTGTTGTCCGCGGCGGTGGTGCTGCGCACGGTGGTAGTAGGCGGGTCGAGTACGTCCTCGACCAGGGCCACGATGTCCGCGGGTGTCGCCGCCGCGCGCAGGTCGGCGACGAATTCGGGCTTCACCAGCGCGCGCGCCAGGCTGGAGAGCAGTTTCATGTGCTCGGCTCCCGCGCCTTCGGGGGCGGCGATGAGGAAGACGAGGTCGGCGGGACCGTCCGGGGCGCCGAAATCGACGCGCGGGGCGAGCCGGGCGAACGCGAGCGAGGCTTCGGTGACGGTTGCGGCACGGCAGTGCGGAATCGCGATCCCACCGGGAAGCCCGGTCGCGGACTGGGCTTCCCGGGCCAGCGCCGCGTCCCGAAGCGCCGCCGCGTCGCGCGCACGCCCGGTTGCGGCCAGACGCCGCGCGAGTGCGGCGATCACCGCCTCCTTGGCGGCGCCGAGATCGGTGTCGAGGGTGATCAGATCCTCGGAGATGATCGAGTCGGCCACCATGGCCTCCTTCAGCTGTTGTGCAGGGCGTCCAGCGCCGTGACGTGCACGGCGTGGAGGTCGATGTCATGCGGTCCGGGTACGCCGGTGCCGGGAAGTGCGGCGGCGGCGCTGCCGTAGGCGACCGCGCGGCGCAACCGTTCGGTGGGTTCGGCGCCGTCGGAGTCGGCGAGCAGGTAGCCGGCCAAGGCCGAATCCCCCGCGCCGACCGTGCTGCGCGGTGTCACGCTCGGCGCGGGCGCGTACCAGGCGCCTTCCGGGGTGACCAGGACAGCGCCCGCCTGGCCGAGCGTCGCCAGAACCGTCCCGACGCCCCGCTCGACCAGCGTCGCGGCAGCACGGGCGGCGGCCACCGGATTCTCCAGTTCGGCGGGGTCGGCGCCGGTGAGCTGACCGAGTTCCTCGGCGTTCGGTTTCAGCAACCGCGGCGGATGGGAGCCGACGGTGGCGGCGACCGCCCGCAGCGGCGCGTCCGAGGCGTCGATCGCCACCGGAATCCCGCGCAGCCGCCGCAGCAGCGCGACATACCAGTCGGCAGGCACTCCCGGCGGCAGCGAGCCCGACAGCACCACCCAGGACGCGGCAGCGGCGAGGCCGTCGAGCGTCTCGGCCAGCGCAGCCGTGCAAGCAGTGGTCAGCGGCGGACCGGGTTCGTTGATCTTCGTCGTAGTCCCATCGGTTTCCGCGATCGTGAGATTGGTTCGCGCCGTCCCCGCCATCGGAACAGCCCGGTAGGCGATGCCGGCGTCGCCGAGCTGCCGCAGAAGCGGATCGCTGGTGTTGCCGGGCAGCACGGCGACAGTTTCACGGCCCGCGGCGGCGATCACCCTCGAGACGTTGACGCCCTTACCGCCGGGATGCGAGTTCACGGTGGCGGCGCGGTGCACGGCGCCGCGGTGCAACGCCTCGGTGAGGGTGATGGTGCGATCGATGCTGGGGTTGGCGGTGAGCGTGACGATCATGCCGTGACCACCTCGAGGCCGGACGCGCTGAGTTCGCTGCGCACCGAATCCGGCACGCCGGTGTCGGTGACCAGGGCATCGACGTCCTCGACCTCTGCGAAGCGCACCAGATCCTCGCGGCCGATCTTGGTGGAATCGGCGACCACGACGACGCGGTGCGCGCTGGCCACCATGGCTCGCTTGACCGCGGCCTCATCGATGTCCGGGGTGGACAGCCCGTGCGCGGTGGTCAACGCGTTGGTCCCGAGAAAACAGACATCGACCCGCAGCTCGGCGAGCATGCGCTGGGTCTCCGGGCCGACGGCGGCCTGGGTGACGCCGCGGACGCGTCCGCCGAGCAGGTGCAACCGCACCGCGGCGTGCCCGCTGAGGCGGGCCGCGATCGGCACCGAGTTGGTGACCGCTACCAGCTCGCGGTCGGTCGGCAGCAGGGCGGCGATCCGCGCGGTGGTTGTGCCCGCGTCGAACAGGACGCTGCCGCCGGTGGGCGGCAGGAAATCCAAGGCCGCCTTGGCGATGCGGTCCTTCTCCGCCGCACGGCTGTGCTCGCGTTCGCCGGTGCCGAGCTCGATCGCGGTCAGCGCCGCGGCCGGCACCGCGCCGCCGTGCACACGCCTGACCAAGCCCATCCGGTCCAGTACCGCGAGATCACGCCGGACCGTCTCGGTGGTGACGCCGTACTGGTCGGACAGCTCGGTGACCGACACGCGGCCTCGTTGCCCGACCAGCGTCGCGATCGCCTGCTGCCGTTCCTCGGCGTACATCCGACCTCCCGGTTCGATGTTGGTTTATGTTGTTTTATATCTGTCTGTATTGCTTTGTCAATGATGTGGCGTAGTGTGGATCACATCGAAGGGTGGGCGGGCATGGAATCGGGCTCGCTGGTTCAGCTTGTGGAGGTAAGCAACAGGTGACGGGATCTTTGCAGGTAGAGACGGGATCTGTAGGGCTGGGCGGCACACCGGCTGTCTCCGGGGTGGCGTACGCGCCCGCTGTCCGGCCGGGCGCCCGGCCGCGTGTTCCGGAGTCGGCTGATGTGATTCCCGAGTCCGATCGGGCATCCGAGCAGGCTGCGCTGCTGGCCGCGGCGACGACGGTCGCGGACCGGTTGCGGGCGCGCGCGGCACGGGCTGGTGGCGCCGCCGCGGAAGTTCTCGCCGCCAACGCCGCGATGGCCACCGACCGCGGCTGGCTCGGTGTGGCGCAGAAGCTGATCGCGGCGGGCACACCGGCACGCGCGGCGGCGGTCGCGGCCACCGACCAGATCGCCGAGATGTTCACCAAGCTCGGCGGGCTCATGGCCGAACGCGTGACAGACCTCCGCGACGTCTGCGATCGGGTCGTCGCCGAGCTGGCCGGCGGGCCCGAACCCGGCATTCCGGTACCTCAACAGCCCGCGATTCTGCTCGCCGAGGACCTCGCGCCCGCGGATGCGGCGGGGCTGGACCCCTCGCTCATCATCGGCTTGGCCACGTCCTTCGGCGGACCTACCAGCCACACGGCGATCATCGCTCGGCAACTCGGCATCCCCTGTGTCGTCGCGGTGACCGGTCTCGACGCAATCGCGGCGGGTACACCCGTTCTGCTCGACGGCTCGTCCGGGCGCATCGTCATCGATCCCGATCCCGACCTCGCGGCGCGCGCGGTGGAGCAGTTCCGTGCCCGGACCGCACGCGACGCCGCCTGGGCCGGGCCGGGCGCTACCGCGGACGGCCACGGGGTGGAAGTCCTGGTCAACGTCCAAGACGGCCCGAGTGCGCAAGCCGCGCGCCGGACACCGGCCGAAGGTGTCGGCCTGTTCCGCACCGAATTGTGCTTCCTGGACCGGGAAACCGAGCCGACGGTAGCGGAGCAGGCACGCATCTACCGCGAAGTGCTCGACGCCTACGCCGGCGCGAAGGTGGTGATCCGGACCCTGGACGCCGGATCGGACAAGCCGCTGCGGTTCGTCGACCATCCCGACGAGGCCAATCCCGCGCTCGGGGTGCGGGGTGTCCGCATTGCCGCGCGTGACACCGGAATCCTCGACCGGCAACTCGACGCGATCGCCCGAGCCGCCGTCGGGCGCGCGCCGACACCGTGGGTGATGGCACCGATGATCTCGACCGCGGCCGAAGCGGAATCCTTCGCCGAGAAGGTGCGGGAGCGTGGGCTGATCCCCGGCGCGATGGTCGAGGTGCCCGCCGCTGCGCTCACCGCGGAAGCCATTCTGCGCCACGTCGATTTCCTCTCCCTCGGCACCAACGACCTCGCGCAGTACACGATGGCGGCCGACCGGATGTCTCCCGCGCTGGCCGCCCTCACCGACCCGTGGCAGCCGGCGGTGCTGGCTCTCGTGGCACGCACCGCGGCCGCGGGTCAACGACTGGGCAAGCCCGTAGGGGTGTGCGGCGAAGCCGCAGCCGATCCGGCCCTGGCTTGCGTCCTGGTCGGGCTTGGCGTCGGATCATTGTCCATGGCAGCAGGCGCCATCGCCGCGGTAGGCGCCCGCCTTGCCGAGACGACTCGCGAGCAGTGCCGCCGCGCCGCGGACGCGGCATTGACGGCAGCCGATCCGGCAGCAGCTCGCACGGCCGTGCGAGCGGTACTCGGATCGACTCCCGGCGCCTGACCGATGTTCACCTATCCGCCATCCGCACTCGCCGTCCGGGGACGTGCGCGCCTGGTTTCAGCGTGCGGTTCCGAAGCGGTGCCGATCTGTCTGCATTTGTCCCACGGCGCGTGGGTGGACTGGACGGCCGAGTGGTTTCGTGTCGGCCGCCAAGCCGGTGAGACCCGCGAGTCGACGGGCTGCGAGGATCTCCTCGATCGCGTCGGGTGTGAGCAAGCCGCGTTCGATCGCGATCTCCGCGACGGACTGCCCAGTTTGCAGCGCCTGTTTGGCGATATGGGCGCTGGCGGCGTAGCCGATGTAGGGGGTCAGCGCTGTCACGATACCGACGGAACGTCGAACGCCCTGCTCGAGGTGGTCGCGGTTGGGGGTGATGCCCGCGACGCATTTGGTCGCCAGGGTGTCGACCGCGGCGGTCAGGTGTGTAGTCGTGCGCAGCATGCCGTAGGCGATGATCGGTTCGAAGGCGTTGAGTTGCAGCTGCCCGGCCTCCGCGGCCATGGTGACGGTCAGGTCGTTGCCGATGGTCTCGAACGCGACCTGGTTGACGATCTCCGGAATGACCGGGTTGACCTTCCCCGGCATGATCGATGACCCGGCTTGGACCGGCGGCAGGTTGATCTCGCCGAAACCGGTTGTCGGACCTGAGGAGATCAACCGCAGGTCGTTGCACATCTTGGACAGTTTCACCGCGACCCGCTTGAGGACGCCGGAGACCTGAACGAAGGCGCCGCAGTCCTGGGTGGCCTCGATCAGGTTGGCCGCGGGGGTGACGAGTTCGCCGGTGAGCTCGGCGAGGTGGGCGCAGGCCAGCGCCGGGTAGCTCGGGTGGCCGTTGATGGCGGTGCCGATCGCGGTGCCGCCGAGGTTGCTCTCGCACAGCAGGGCGATGCCTTCTTCGAGCCGGTCGCAGTCCTCGGCCACCATGATCGCGAAGGTGCCGAATTCCTGTCCGAGGGTCATCGGCACGGCGTCTTGTAGTTGGGTGCGGCCCATTTTGATGACGTCGGCGAATTCGTCGGCCTTGGCGCCGAAGGTATCCGCGAGGCGGCGTAGGGCGGCGACGAGGTCGCGGATGTGCCGCACGACGGCGAGCCGGACGGCGGTCGGGTACACGTCGTTGGTGGATTGGCCGAGATTGACGTGGTCGAGCGGGTGCACTTCGGTGTAGGTCCCGCGGTCGTAGCCGAGCAACTCCAGCGCCCGGTTGGCGATGACCTCGTTGGCGTTCATGTTCGTCGAGGTTCCCGCGCCGCCTTGGATCGGGTCGATCGGGAACTGGTCGTGTAGCGCACCGCCCCTGATCTCGGCGCAGGCCGATTCGATCGCCTCGGCGCGGCGAGAGTCGAGGATGCCGAGCTCGCGGTTGGCGCGGCAGGCGGCCTGCTTGACCGCGGCGAGCGTGGCGACGAGCGCCGGGTATCGGCCGATGGTGTCGCCGGTGATGGCGAAATTGTCCAGTGCGCGTGCGGTGTGGATGCCCCAATAGGCGTCGGCGGGCACAGCACGGGTGCCGAGCGAGTCTTGTTCGGTTCGGGTGCTGTCGGTCATCATCGGCTCCGTGCGGTGAGGGCGTCTTCGTGGGGGGATACCGGGGGCGCGCCGGCCGGATTCGACAGCTCGCCGAGCATGTTGGTCGTCATCCAGTCCCGCAGCCGACCGCCGGAGAAGCCGAGGTCGACGAGATAGGCCAGTTTGGCCAGTGCCGCTTCTCTGGTCATGTCCCCTCCGCTGATCGCGCCCGCGTCCAGGAGCGCTCGTCCGGGCAGGTACCGCTCGAGATCGACCGAACCGCTGTCACACTGAGTGATCACGACGATCGGGGTTCCGCGCCGCGTCGCCGTCCGGATCGTCTCGATGAACTCGGCTGTGTGCGGCATCGTGCCCGAGCCGTAGCATTCCAGGACGACTCCACCGGAATACTGCCGGATCGCCGCGCTGAGCAGATCGGTGTGCAGTCCCGGAAAGACGGTGAGCAGTCCCACCGGGAGGCGTGCGGCAGCGCTGCGCCGATGCGGTAGCGGTGCCACAGGCGACAGTGGCGGGGTGAATTCCCGAACGGTGGTGAAGCCGTCGTAGTCGTCGCACGCACGTTTGCTGGCCCGCACGGCGGGATGCAACCCCGAGCCGAACGCGATATATGTTCCCGGAACTGGTCGAGTGGCAATCGAATCCAGTGCCAGATGCATGTTGTGTTGCGCGTCGCTGCCGGGCTGACCGAGCGGTATCTGCGCGCCGGTCAGCACCACTGGGGCTGCGAGATCGCGCAGTTCGAAGGCGACGCGGGCACCGACATAGGCCATGGTGTCGGTTCCGTGAATGACGACGACGCCGTGCGGGCGCTCCGATTCGACGCGGCGCCGCACCCACTGCGCGATCCGGAAGGCGGTGTTCGAGTCGGCGGCGCCGCTGTCGATGACACGGTCGGATTCGGCGTACCAGAACTCGACCGGCCGCCTCCTCGTGTCCTCGTATCGAGCGATGACGTCGGCGACTTCGGCAGTGATTCCCGACCGCGGTGCCATACCCGCGCCGTGGTCGGCCATTCCGAACGTGCCGCCTGTGTAGAGAACGTGAACCCGCAACGCCGTGGGATGTGCTGTTCGGTGGGTGATCATGCGCCCGGCGCTCCCTCAGCGGCGTCCGGCCGATCCAGCGGGGCGAGCACGTCCGGATCGAGGCGGCCCCTGATCCGGAACCATCCTGCGACCATGGCCGCGACGACCACGCTGAACGCCGCGAGCGTGATACGCCCGATCTCGTCGTCGAAGAACATCAGCGTGACGACACCGGCCAGGAACACCAGGGTGAGGATGTTGAGCACAGGAGCGAACGGAAGCCGGAACGCCGGTCGGCGGTACTCGCCGCGCTGGGACTTCCGCACGAATATCCAATGGCAGATCATGATCGAAGCCCAGGTTCCGACGATGCCGAGTCCGGCCAGGTTCAGCACGATCTCGAACGCTTTCTCGGGGACCAGGAGGTTCAGCACGACGCCGGCGATGCCCACCGAACTGGTGATCAGGATTCCGCCGTAGGGAACGCCGTGGCGATTCATCCGGGCGGCGAAGCGTGGCGCCGCCCCGGCCACGGCCATCGACCGCAGGGTGCGACCGGTCGCGTACAGACCCGCGTTCAGGCTGGACATCGCGGCGGTGAGCACGACGAGGTTCATGACATCGCCCGCGTGCGGGATCCCGATGGAGCTCATGACGGTTACGAAGGGGCTCTCGCTGGGGGAGTAGGCGGTCCACGGCAGCAACAGCGTGAACAGCACCACCGAGCCCGCGTAGAACAGGATGATCCGCCACATGATCGAGTTGACGGCCCTCGGGATCACGGCGGCGGGGTCGTCGGATTCACCGGCGGCCACGCCGATCATCTCCGTCCCGCCGAACGCGAAGACCACCCCGAGCGCAATGGTCAGCATCGGAGCGAGACCATGCGGGAAGAAACCGCCGTTGTCGGTGATCGTCGACAAGCCGGGAACATTACCGTCGACCGGTGTGCCGGTGACGAGAAACACGACCGCCAGCAGCATGAACGCGACGATGGTGCCGACCTTGATCAGCGCGAACCAGAACTCGAACTCGCCGAACAGGCGCACCGACACCACGTTGAGCCCGACGACCACCGCCAGCGCGATCAGTGCGAGGATCCACTGGGGGATCGGCACGAACGGCGACCAGAAATGCACGTACAGCGCCACGGCGGTGATGTCGGCGACCAAGGTGGTCGACCAATTCAGGAAGTACAGCCAGCCGACCGAATATGCTCCGCGCTCGCCGAGGAATTCGCGGGCGTAGGAGACGAACGCACCGGATGACGGCCGGTACATCACCAGCTCGCCGAGCGCGCGAACGACCATGAAGGTGAAGACGCCGCACACGATGTAGACGATGGCCAGCGCCGGCCCGGCTAGCGCCATGCGGCCGCTGGCTCCGAGGAAAAGCCCGGTGCCGATGGAGCCGCCGATCGCGATCATCTGCATATGGCGCTTGCGGAGCTGTTTCTGATAACCGACGTCACCGACGTCGAGCTTCGCTGGTGGGGTGGCTGGCCGGGCCGACAGTTCGTCGTGCTGCGTCATGGAAACCTTCCTCGGGCCGATTCAACCTGCGCGGCACGCCGGCTCGTAGAAGTATGGCTGCCATGCGGTCAGGCTGTAAGACAGGTTGTACTGTAATTGGGGTCACATTCCATGTCAATATCGATCTCGGGGCGAAACATGCTGGACCTAGCGTTTTGACGCTCTATCGGCGGGTCTCCATACTTGGTCACGTGACAGTCGAAGAAGGCCGAGTGCACCGCATCGGCGCTACGGAAGCGGTCTTTCGTCGGCTTAAGGAGCTGATCCAGAGCGGCGAGTACGCGGTAGGCGACCGCCTACCCGCCGAACTCGCCTTGGCTCAACAGTTCGGCGTCAGCCGTCCGGTGGTGCGGGAGGCGCTGCACGCCTGTGCGACCCTCGGACTCACCGAAACGCACACGGGCCGAGGAACTTTCGTCGTGTCCAAAAAGGAGAGCCCGCAGCTGACGTTCGCCGGTGTCGACGCCGCAGATCTGATCGAGGCCCGCCAACTCATCGAGATCCCCACCGCGGGGTTCGCAGCGCAACGCCGCACGCCGGACCAGCTGCGGCGGCTCTTCGAGCTGCTCGACAAACTGGCGGGGGCCACCGACGCCCGCGAGTGGGTCCGTTACGACGGCGAGTTGCACACCGCCATCGCGGCCGCCAGCGGAAACAGCATGCTGACCGCGGTGGTCGCCGACACCCGCCGCGCGCTGGACCCGCAATCGGAATTCCTCAATCTGACCCAAGACCGCCGCGCCGACTCCGATCGCGAACACGAAACCATCGTCCGAGCCATCGAGTCCGGCTCACCCGAGGCCGCGCGCCAAGCGATGGCCGACCACCTGCAACGGGTAGCGGACACGATCGCCCGCATCGGCGAGTAGTAGCAAGCGGATCGTGGCGCGACCCATCGACGGGTTGCTCTGTCGGAACCAGCGATCGCACCCGGGCCGCTGCTGAGCGAACCCGATCGGCGCCTACTCGTCGCGCCGACATCGGCTACCGGCACGAGGCGTGAGGTTGGCAGCGAGCGCGCTCGGTCGGTGCGACGACGCGGTGTTCGGCGGCACGGTGTCCAGCACCGGGATAGCGGTACCGACCGGGCTGTCAGCACCAATGTGCCCGGATGTCGACGCAATCCGGTGCGGTAGGGATCAGGCGTTCATCAAGGGTCGTCCACCCGGACGAGGAGAATGGCGTCGCTTCGGCAAGAATCAGGTGGTGAACAAGGGCACGCTTCCGAACGAGTGGACCATCGAGGCTGATTATCGGCTTCACTGGTCTGTGTCTCGCGCGCGGTGTCGATGACGGCGAGTGGTACATGGGCCGTCGGGGCGAACCAGTGGAGCCGATCTACTGCTGGTCCAGCTACGGCGAGCATCTCGGCACGGCGGTTGACGGCCTGTAGGACAAGCCCAAGCACCAGCCGGAACGACAGAACCGCGTCAGCCTATGGCAGGTACAAACTCCTAACGTGCGCCAGAGGTCCGTGCGTATTCAGCGCGGGTGAAGCGTCTTCCGTGGGAATCGGTCGGAATCATGCTGTGGCAGCGCGGAGGCGTCCGGCTCCGGCGAACTGTGGACTCGAAACGAGGGACACTGGGCTGTGCGTCGATAGTGTTGTGACCATGCTGCTGTGGATCAATGGGCCCTTTGGTGGGGGCAAGACCCAGACTGCGTTCGAGCTGCACCGGCGTCTTCCCGGCAGTGTCGTATGCGATCCGGAAGAGGTGGGGTTCGGGCTGCATCGAATGATGCCGTCTTCGTTGCGTGACGACTTCCAGGACTTTCCCAGCTGGCGGCAGGGGGTGTTCGAGGTGCTCGACCACGTGCTTCACAAGCACGACGGCGTGGTGATCGCACCGATGACTGTCGTGGATCCTCGGTATTTTTCCGAGACGGTGGGACGGCTGCGGTTGGCGGGACACGACGTGCGTCATTTCGCGCTGCTGGCCGAGCGGGAAACGGTGCTGCGTCGTCTTCGTGATCGTGGACTCGGGTTTGCGCCGCTCTTCCACTTGGTCGGTCAGGGCGATCTCCTGCTGCGCGGAGAACAGTTCGCTGTGGACAAGCTCGACTACTGCCTCGCGCAGTTGAGCAGACCCGAGTTCGCCGAACATATATGGACCGACACAACCGCGGTGAGGTCAGTAGCCGACCGTATCGCCGACAGGGTCGGTGTGACACTGGCCCCCAACACCGACGGTCGGATGCGCGGCAGGCTGCGCCGGATGGCGGTCACTGTCCGTCACGCCCGTCGGTGAGCACGAGTTCAGCCGACATGCGTCCTGGAGTTCAGTTGGCGGGCGAACGCGACGAGCATCGTCGGTAGCGACACCATCAGTGTTGGGTGCCAGGCGCACGACGAGGTCAGCGTGCGGCAGCAACCACACTGCGTTCGACCGATGATGCAGCAGTTGCGCGTCGCGGCCGTCGATGCCGAATTCCGGACAGGCGGCGCGCACAACTGCGCGGCCGGGGGTGGCTTTCAGTGGTCATGAAGCCGCAGTAGCGAGGACTCACCGGATACACCGCGCTGTCCGTGATGGCCAGGGCGCTTCCGCCGCGCCCCGCGCTCGCTGCGCTTTGCCCGCGGCAGGCCGCGATCGAGGAGCCCGAGACCGCCGCCCCGCTAGCCCGGCGGCGCGCTTGCCGACGAAGGGGCGCCCCATGCAAGCGGAACTGGCTGTATGGCGGCCGGGAATCGATGACTCCGTTGAGCCGCGCTTCGACGGCGGTCATGTCGTCAGGGCCGAGTTTCCGCCCCCTCGACCGCTGCGGCAGCGTCTGCCCGGATCCGGGATTCGATGTGCCGGATCAGCTTGGTGAGGTCCGCGCAGTACACCGAGGGGTTACGGAATCCCTCGCCTTCCTGATACCGGGTGACGTAATGTCCGCCGCCACACACGGTGTGGATCGGACAGCTCCGGCAGGTGTCGCTAACGGCTCCTGACAGGTTCGTCCGGGTGGCGTTGACTCCTGTTGCAGTGCAGTATGTTTCGTCGTGGCGGCACCGTGGGTCGTGGATGACGAGTTGTGGGCAGTGATCGAACCGCTACTGCCGGTCCGGGCGCCGGGTACGCCGGGGCCGACGCGTTGATCGATTTCGACCGGGTCATCGCCGACGCCTCGCACGTGCGGGCGAAAAAAGGAGGCGCCGCGACCGGTCCGAGCCCGGTCGACCGCCGTAAACAGGATCGAAACACCACATCCTGACCTGCGGAAACGGGCTACCTCTCGCGGTCGCGCTGTCGGGCGCCAACATCAACGACCACCTGATGCCGCCGGAGTTGCTCGACCGGGTCCGGCCGCTGCGCGGCAGAACGGGTCGACCTGCCGCGCCGCGCTCATTTCAATCGTCGTCACGCCGCGTTCGCCGCGCTCGACCGTGGCAGTCGTGTCATCAGGTACATGAAGGACCGGACCGAGAACGCCAAGGCTTCGCTCATGTGGCCAGAAATGTTCGGATGGCCTCGTCGGTGGTGAGACGGTTGGAGCCGACGGTGACATCAATCGTCGGGTAGTTGCGGCGCACGGCTTCGGCGATACCGGCGAGGCGGTCGGCGACTACCGCGGGGTCGCGTAACGACTCCTGCCGAAGGCCGTCGAAGCCGGGGAAACCGTCGGCGACCAGGTTTACGTCGGGGTTGGTGATGATGTCGTCGTAGGTTTGGAATTCCACGCTGACGATCTTGGATGTGTCGACCCGCCCCGCGGTGGTGAATACGCGGTCGCTGACACCTTCGATGAAGTTGGCCGCGGAATGCCCTTCTTCGAGCATCGGATTCACCTGGATACGGTTGGCGTCGATACCCAATACCATGCCCGCGGGGTGGAACCGCATGGTGCCGTCACGGACATCCGTCCAACTGGTGATCGTTCCGTACACGCCGGCGATGTCGGTGCCGTCGGTCAGATAGACGACGTCGCCTGCGGTGCTGTGTGACGCTGTGCGGATATAGCCTTCCTCTGCCGCGGTTTCGTCTCTGCGAAAAGCTCTGGGAAACACTTGATCGACTTGCCACAGTCGTGCTCCGTTGTAGAACCGATCCGGCGAGGTGGATCCGGCTTGCGGCAGCGGTCCCGGGAACGACGGGTCGCCGGTATCGAAAGCGTGCCGAAGACCTCTGTCGGCGTCGGAAAGCGCCCCGGCCGCACCCGAGGCTTCCCTGGCGAAAGGTCTGACGCCGTGTTCGGCGTCAGCTGTCGCCAGTCTCCTGATTTCGTTGCTCGAGTGCTGGGCGAATCGAGCGTATGCCCGTGCGATCAATTCGGATCTGGTCAGCAAGACAACGACCTCGGCCTGGTCGTTTCAACTTCCTAGTCTTCTCCCGGCACCCGTCGCCCGATGTCTTTGTGTCCCTGTGATCCCCGGCCTGGAACGGCCGAGTCCAGCCGAAAGCTGCCGTCGAGGATATTGTCCTTGCGTATCTGTCGGTGCGGGTTGCTGCGGTAGCGGTGTCACTTCGAGCCGGGACACCGCTGCGACTCCTTGGTAACTATCCATGAAGTCGTTGCGCGACCTCGGTGGCCCAATAGGTGATGACGATCCGTGCCCCGGCACGGCGGATCGCGGTGAGGCTCTCCTCGATAGCTCGCTCACGGTGCAGCATCCCATGCAGCGCAGCGGCCTCGATCGCAGCGTATTCGCCCGAAACCTGGTAAGCGGCAACGGGCACATCCACCGTGTCGGCCACCAGGCGGACAACGTCGAGGTAGAGTCCGGCGGGTTTGACCATGACCAGGTCGGCGCCCTCCTCGACATCCAGTCGCACCTCGCGCAGTGCCTCGCGGAGGTTGGCCGGGTCCTGCTGATGGGTGGACCTGCCGCCTACCAACGACGATTCGACGGCCGTACGGAAAGGCCCGTAGAAGGCCGAGTCGTATTTGGCGGCATAGGCGAGAATAGGTACGCGCTCATGTCCCGCGAGGTCGAGTCCGGCGCGAATGGCGGCGACTTGGCCGTCCATCATGCCGCTCGGTGCCACCAAGTGAGCTCCGGCCTCAGCCTGTGCCAGTGCCGTTCGGGTGTACGCCCGCAGCGTGGCGTCGTTGTCCACGTCGCCGTCGGCCCCGAGGAGGCCGACATGACCATGGTCGGTGTATTCGTCGAGGTTGATGTCGCCTATCACCACGGCCGCGTCGCCGACTTCGGCCACGGCATCGGCAATCGCCAGTTGGGCGATACCGCGTTCGTCCCAGGCGCCGCGGCCGTCCGGATGCTTCGCCTCGGGTATGCCGAAGATCATGACGCCGCCCACGCCCGCCTGTACCGCGGTCGCCACCGCCTTGCGGAGGCTTTCGCGTGTGTGCTGCAGCTGGCCGGGCATCGCGGGGATGGGCCGGGGCTCCGGGATGCCTTCACGCACGAACAGGGGCTGGACGAGATCGGAAGAATGCAGCCTGTTCTCGGCCACCAACTTACGAAGCGCGGCGGTGCGGCGCAGCCGCCGTGGTCGGACCGCGGGGAAGCTCATGGCATAGCCTCGAGTGACCGCTCGACGTGCTCCACGACGACCCGAGACGGCTGCCGGTACCAATACCCGGACGCGGTCTTGGCGGTTATGCCGAGCTCGCGCAAGCCGACCAGGTGCTCGGCGGTCTTGACCGCCAGCCCGCCGGGGTCGATCACCGGCAGCCCACACAGCTGCCGGATCTGCAAGTGGACGAGGAGCTCGTTGGGGATGCCCTCCGCGGGTACCAGCCACTGCGCGCCTGCCTTCGCTGCCCGTTCGGCGGCGGCAGTGTACGCCCGCACGAACGGATCGAAATCCTCTGCCAGCGCCCGGGAAACGACTACGGCACCGTCATCGATCACCTGGTAGGAGGCCAAAGTCGCGCCCGCGGAGGCGATGTTGTCGGTGATGGGCTCGGCCAGGTGAGGAATGAAGCCGATGACGCCGAGCCGGTGCCGCTCTTGCCGGGCGGCATGCCAGGTCGCGTCTCCGTAACCGACGACGGGGATGGTGGTCCGGATGCGCGCGGCGGCGAGCCCAGGGTCCTGGCCGGCACCGCTGATCCACGCGGCGCAGCCATCCCGCTCGGCGGAAACGGCCGCACGCGCGAAGTAGTCGCCGAATACCAGACCGAGTGAACCGTAGCCGACCAACTCCTCGGGCAGCTCCGTCGCATACGTCAGTGGTGGCAGGGTGCGGATTTCGACCGTGGTGCCCGGAGCCGAGACTTTTGTCAGATGACTGGCGTAGAGCTTGTCGAGCAGCGGCACACGCCCCTCGACGGCGTGTTTTTGGAATCGGATTCGCATGTGAGTTCGCCTTATTCGCAGGATTTCGGGTAGAGCATGGAGGCTTCGGCCAGGTAGGCCCTCGTCGCTTCATCGTCGGCGGCGATGGCCCGCACAGTGGCGACGGCGTCAGGCAATCGGGCGGCCTCACCGTCTTGCACGCCCACGACCCTCGCTTCGCCGGCCGGGACGACGTGGTCGATCAGAACCGCGCGACGGCGCCGCGCCCAGCTCGCCATGGCCGCCGATGATGCGAGCCCCGCGAGCACACCGGCCAGTGTTCTGCCGAGATCGACCGCGTCGTGGAGGCCGGCGTTCATGTTGAGACCGCCTGCGGTCGATGTGACGTGCGCGGCGTCACCCGCGAACAGCACCCGGCCGTGGTGGAACACGCCGAGGACCCCCGCTGCCAGGTGGTAGCGGTGCACGCCGATGACGTTCAGGTCACCGAGTTCCACTCCGGCCACACGCTGCGGCATAGGCTCGCCGCGTGCCAGCCTGAGAATGATCCGCCAGTGGTCGGGTAATCGCAACAGGCTGCACGATTGGACCGGGTCGCGGATATAGGTCACCGGAGCAAGCCCCGGGAGCAGTTCATCGAGCGGGGAGCGGGTGAAGATTCGCAGTGCGTGCGTGGGGTATGCCGACCGCCGTAACGACAGACCGAGCGAGGTCCTGACGGTGCTGTGTGCACCGTCTGCCGCGACGAGATACTGAGCCCGATCTCGTCCGCTCGAGGTCCGAGCCTCTACGGCCGGGCCCGTGTCGGTCACGGATTCGATCCGAGCGCCGAACCGGACAACCACCTCCGGGTATGGTTCGAGAGCATCGAGCAATAGCCGGGTCAGCACTGTCTGCTCCACGTGCAATCGGAAGGGATGCCTGGTCAGACCATTCAGCGCGGCCATCGTCATTTCGGCGAATACGGTTCCGGACAGGTCGCGCCATTGCATGCGATCCACGATCACGCCCTGCGCCACCAGCTCCGCGGCCAACTCCAGGTCATCGAGAAGGTCGAGCGTGGCTGGGTGGATCGTGGCGGCGCGCGAGCCGGTTCTCAGCGCGGCCTCGCATTCCAGGACGAGAACCGACACCCCGGCCCTGGCGAGGGTGAGCGCCGCGGCCAGCCCGACCGGCCCGGCGCCCACCACAATGACGTCGGTCGTCATGGCGCGCCCTGCCCCGCCCAGGCGTTCTCCTCGGTTCCGTCGAATATGGCGCATCGGCGCGTGCTGGTCAGCGCCCACCAGGCACCGCAGAGGTTGGAGGTAAGGATGGTTCGCGCGTTGTTCTCCGCCAGCCGAGCGATGGCGTGCAGCGTCGGCATGCCGGTGCCGGTCAGCAACAGCACCGCGTCTCGCGCCACCCCGGCTTGCTCGATCTGCGCGACGAGCTGGTCCGTGGTTACCTCGTAGGGGGCGAAGCGCCGGCCTGCCTTCACCGGCACCAACTGGGCGATCCGCACGCCCGCCGCCGTCCAGAATTCTTCGGCGCGGGCGGTCAGCCACGGCTGATAGGGCGAGATCAGCGTGACCGCCCCGGCGCCGAGATGTTCCAACGCCCGCCTGGTGGCCTCGGTAGCGGAGGCAACGGGCAGCCCGAACTGCGCGCTCAACTCGGCACAGCGGCGCCGGTCCTCCGCTGGGCCCAGCAGATAGCGTGAACCACTGCAGGCCACAACAAGGGCGTCGAGCGGGAGACTGCCGAACGAGCGGATCATATCGGGCAGTGCACCGTTGTAGGCGTCCAAGCGCTCGGCCAGCGACAGGCCGGGCTGTACGGGGAAGCGGGTGACATAGAGGTCGGCCCGCGTGGCCAGCAGACGTGCGAACTCGGGCTCCACGGCCGGGTTGGCCGGTGGCACCACGACACCCACTCTCGTCATGGTTTGCCTCCAGAGATGTCGAGTGCGAAGAGCACGTGGAGCGCATCGACGAGAGCGGCGTCGCGGGCCAACCGAGATCCGAGATCGCCGAACAGCCCCTCTACAACCCGCTGAATGGCTCGATCGACCTCTTTGCGGGCGCCGGCGTCGAGTCCAGGCACCCGGTTGGCCAAGCGTCGCAACTCCGCCTCACGAACGGCCGCCGCCCAGTTCCACAGCGATGCCAGAATTTCCGGTGCGCCGGCGGCCGCAGCCTGATCGGAGTCGATGCCCGCCTCCGGCTCGAACGCTCTCATCCAGATGCTCCGTGCTGCGGCGGTGGGGGACAGCAACGCGGTGCTCATCGGTGGCTCGGCCACGCGGTGCCCGTCGCCGCTTGTCGCTCGTCCTTGCCGAGAATCTCGCAACCTGCGCGGTCCGCCATCGCTGCCAACTCGTCCCGGAGCTGCTGGGCCGCGCGCACGTCGGGCTCGATTGGTGCGGCGACTCTTCGGTCGCGCCAGGCCGGGCTCGCGACGAGTGGGCGAGGCCGATAGGGATCAACGTGCATCCGGCGCTCCTGAAGAGTATCGGCGCTGTGCAGCAGGGTGCTGTCCAGACGTTCACAGGCGACCGGCGAAGCCCGGTGCGGGTACACGCGGTGGATGCCGAAACTCCGCGCCCCTCGGTAGGTTTGGGGTTCGGCCGCATCGCCACAACAAGGATCGGGCACGGACGGCACTCGGACGTAGTAGGGAAAACCCTATTTGCGGCGAGAGGGCTGGGCGCTGGACAGTCGCACTTGCACATCGATCCGAGGGATCCACGATGTGGCGTCGAGCTCGACCCGCGGCGCCCCTGAATCCCTGTGGTCCTTCCCGGCATTCCATCGAAAACGCTTTCACCCGTCATCCGGAGGTGTTCGACACAGCGGCCGCGCACGCAGCCGAAACGGTTGCGGCGGCAGCGTTTTCGTGCAGAGCACGGTGGACGCCGGCATTGCGATAGATCAATGGCGGCCGGGCTCGACGTTCCATCCCTGCGAATACTTACCGTGCGACAGCGAGACCGGGTCCGATTACGATGCACCGGCATAGCTCGGACGATCAGGTGGACCGGGCTGTCGACCGCCCGGAGGTGAGATATCGGTGGGCTTGCCGGGACGAGATGTCCGGCCACTGGTGGGTCGTGCGGCGGAGGTCCGCAGCCTGCACGCGGCACTCCGTGCCGTGCGAGAGGGAGGGACCTCGGTGATCTCGGTGACCGGCGAACCCGGCATCGGCAAGACCCGGCTGCTCCGTGAAGCGTCGGTGCGAGCGGAAGCGGACGGTTTCCAGGTACTCGACGGACAAGGCGCCGAGCTGGAACGCGAGATTCCGTACGCCATGATGATCGATGCCCTCGATCAGCCCTTCGGCGAGTTGCGCCGGACGGAGTTGCGAATTCTTTGTGCCGAAGAGCTCGCGGAACTGGGATGGCTGCTTCCGTCGCTGAGCGCGTTGGTGTCCCCCCTGTCGACGCCATTGCAGATCGAGCGGCACCGCTGCCACCGCGCCATGCGGAAGGTCCTGCACCAACTGGCGGCATGGCGACCAGTGCTGCTCGTGCTGGACGACGTGCACTACGCCGACTACGCCTCGCTGGAGATGATCGCGCACCTCCTGCGCCATCGTGTACCCCGGCTGGCGTTGCTGCTGGCCCATCGGTCCTGGCAGCTGCCGGACGCGCACGCCTCGGTCCTGGCCTGCGCTGCCCGTAACGGCACCATGGCCGCGCTCGAACTCGGTCCGCTGTCCCTGGAAGAGGCCGCCGAACTGCTCGCCGACTACCCGCTCGATCAGATCGAACTGGCGCAGTTGTATCGCTCTTGTGGCGGCAACCCGTTCTATCTCCGAGAATTGGCGCACGCCCACGACGGATCCAGCTGGCTCACGCGCGGCCCTGGCGATGCTGTCGACTCCTCGGGCGTGCCCCCCGCGATCCAGGCTGCGCTGGAGCAGGAAGTTCGAACCCTCTCGCCGAATGCGCGTTTGCTGCTGCGATCCGCAGCCGTGACGGGCAGAGTCTCCGACCTCGAGCTGGCCATCGAGGTCGCCGATCTGGCCGAGGCCGAGGCGCGCTGCGCCACAGATGAATTGATTCGTGTGGGGCTGATGCACGAGACAGGAGCGCCTGGACAGCTCGCATTCCGCCATCCCATCGTGCACCTGGCGATCTACCAGCGCAGCGGATACGCCTGGCGGAGGCGAGCGCATCACCGCGCCGCAGCGGCGCTGGCCCGGCGGGGCGCGGCGGTGTCCGTACGCGCTCACCATCTCGAACAATGCGGAGAGGCGGGAGACGAGCAGGCCATTGATCTGCTGACCGAAGCAGGGATGGCTGCTGGGCCGCGCGCACCACTCGCGGCCGAGCGCTGGTTCCGCGCAGCGTTGCGTCTGCTACCCGACGACGCCCCGGCGCGTCAGCGGCTTTCGCTGACCATGGCGCTCGCCGATGCGCTCACCGCGACCGGTCGCCTGGACGAATGCAGCGCTGTGCTACGGCAGGCACTGGAACTCGTTCCACCGGAGGAAGCGGGCGATCGCGTCCGGGTCCTGGCACAGATCGCCCTGACCGAGCAGGGGCTGGGCAATGCCACAGAGGGACGGCGGTTGCTCACCGCGGCACTGTCGCTCAGCGTGCCGGGCAGTCTCGAGGCCGCCCGCCTCCGATTGCAATTGGCGAAGAGCCACCTGATGATGCATGACTGGTGCGAGGCAGCCCGGCTCACGGCGGAGGTACAGCAGTCGACCACGGCGCGCGACGACCGGCGGCTGTATCTCATGGCAACGGCGGCCAGCGCGTTCATGGGTACGTTGCATTGTGGACAGTCGCTGAGCGACGGTCGCCGGTATCTGGACGAGGCGGCCAAGGCGCTGGACTCCCTCACCGACACCGAGGTCGCGCCGGCGCTGCTGGACGGGCTCACCGACGTGGCCTACGCCGAGGTTTCCTTGGAGCGGTGGGGTAATGCGGTGGCGCATTCGGATCGGGGCATAAGACTGTGCCGCCACACCGGACACGGCAGGCATCTGGTCGAGCTCCAGCATCTGCGGGCGCTGGGCCTTATGCTCCAGGGCCGACTCGATATCGGCCTTTCCGCCGCGACAAACGCCGCGAAAACCGCATCCTTGCTGGAGAATTCGCCGCTGATGGCGCTGACCGAGGCGACCCGCTGCTGGGTGCTGACACTGATGGGCCGCACCACCGAAGCCTTGGCGTCCGGCGCGCTCAGCATGCGCCTCAACGCCCAGAGGCCCGATGCTCTGTACGCCTGGCACGCACCGCTGGTCTACGGCTCCACCTTGATCGAGGCCGGCCGCTATCGGCGCGGGCGCCAGGAACTCATCAAGATCGCCGACGCGGTCCCCGGCGAGATCTACCCGACCCTCATGCCACATTTCTATCGGTATCTGGTCGATGCCGAACTCGCTCTCGGACGGATCGACGCCGCGGAGAAGACGACTCGACGCGTCGAAACGATCGTCGAGGGCATGCCGACGATGCATATGCGGCTCGGCGACGCGCGATACTGCCGCGCGCACGTACAGCTGACCCGCGAGGAGGTACGGGCGGCCGCCGACAACGCCGAGCAGGCCGTCATCGAGTACACCGCCGGCGGCACTGCTTTGGATGCGGCTCGTGCTCGTCTGCTGTTCGGACACGCGCTTGCCGATCTGCACGACCTCACCGCGGCAAAAGCCCAATTCGACGCAGCGCTGCTGGCATTCGAACTCTGTGGCGCGGAACGGCTCGCCGAGCGTGCTCGTCTGGCTCTGCACCGGGTAGGCGAGCGGCAGACGTCCGGACCACGAAGCCGTTCCCGCGCGACCACGGTGCGGCTCGGCGATCTGACCGAGCGGCAATCCGAGATCGTCGATCGGGTCGTGCTCGGCCGGACGAACCGCCAGATCTCACAGGAACTCTACGTGAGCGAGAAGACTATCGAGGCCCATCTGACCCGCCTTTATACCAAACTCGGCGTCTCCTCACGGGCGGAACTCGCCGCCCTGGCGGCCAGCGATCGCATTCAGCCTCGAATCTGACCTGCAGCGCGCGCCATCTGGTCCGATGCTCGGGTCCGCGGGCGCACCGGCGCGGGGACTGTCAGCTGCCGACCGGTGCCTGCCGGAAGAAGTCGATCTGGTCGGCAACGACGGTGTCCCGCAGAGCGGGGTCGGTGTAGAAGGAGAAATGGGTGCCGGGATATACCCGCAACTCGCCGCGCGGCGCGGCGTCGGCCAGCGCGCGACTCGTCTCCACCGGCGTCTCGTGATCATCGGCGGCAGCGCAGACCAGCAATTGGCACGGCAGTCGTGCAGCTGACTTCGCAGGACGGTAACGCACCATCTCCAGCAGCGCGGCTGCGCGCTCTCGACACTCCCGCGCGGGATTCGTGAACCCTCCTGCGGCCAGGTATGCGGCGCTGTTCCGGCCGAATCCTCGATGGGGACCGGTGCTCTGGTTCGTCGACCCCGTTCGTCAACGCAATTGAACTCTACGACCAGGACTGCGATTCGGTCGTCGGGGCAGGGCGATGCACCATATCGACCGAATGAACTTGTCGACCACGGTGCGGATGGGCCGTGGCCGCCCAGGACCGCTACTGCCTGTGATGGCGGTGGCGGAATACAATCGGCTCGGCGTTGCCGTTCGACGGAGAGTCCGTTGCGGAATCGAAGGGGCAGCAAGGTGACCGATTCCCAGCACGGACCTGGCGGTCGACCACTTGTGCCGGGCGGCGTCGATCCCGCTGCGAGTCAACCGGATCCGCCGGACCGCGGCTGGGTCATGCCTCACCTGCCGCCTGGTCAGGGGTACGGGCCGACGGCGTCGTATCCGCCACCATCGACCGGCAGCCGCAGAACGGGTTTGATCATCACCAGTGTGCTCGGGCTGGTGGTGATGCTGGGGCTCGGCGTGATTATCGGCGTCCTCGTCGGACGTGGCGGCGGTAGCAGCGAGTCGGCTGCCTCCACGCCGGTGGCGAAGACCTATTCGATGGATGCGATCACCAACGCCTGCGACCTTGTCGATCCCACGCCGTTGACCACGTGGTCGCCCACGCCGAAAGGCGCTCCCGAGCACAAGGAAACTCGGCCCACCGCCTACGCAGGCGGCAGCTTGAAGTGCGATGCCGAATATACCAGCGCGACCGTCGGCGAGTTCCCTATGAACAAGGCCGCGATGAGCGTCGAGGCCCAGTTCACCAACGGTGCGGCGGCGCCCTTCTACGACCATTGGAAACATGCCGACGTCGAAACACCCGAGGCGGAGTCGGATTCCGGTACGGTCACCGGAATCGGCGATCAGGGCTACTGGTACTCCGAAGTCAGAGGCAACCTCGTCGCGAACATGACCTACGTCGTCTGTGTACAGGACGGGAATGTCTCGGTGCGGGTGCGGATCCTCCTCACTCGCGAGAAGGGTTCTCCGGCGGTGCGGCGGGATGAAATCGATTCGATCGCCAGGTCGCAAGCGCGCAGGACGCTGGACGGTCTACGCGAGAATTGACGACCGGCGAGTCGCGCGCACCAGTAGGCGCGGACGACCGACGGTGGCTCGAATACGACCGTTGGAAACAGACCGACACCCGCGCCATCGGACCGGGGCGGGCCTCGGGGGAGGTCACCGGAATCGGCACCCAGGGCTATTGGCACACCGCGACCACGGACACCAGCAACGGAATGACCTACATCCTGGGCGCGCAGGACAGCAATGTCTCCGTGCGAGTAGAAGTCGCCGTCCTGCGCGCGAAGGGCGAACCTCCGGTGAACCGAGCCGACCTCGCCACGATCGCCGAGAACCAAGCCCGCAAAGCGCTGGATGGGCTGAGGAAGACTTAGCACTATGCGATGAGAGCGCGGGCGAGTCGCGCCGCCTCGTGCGCGAGACCTGTGGGGTCGGTCGCAATGAAGGTCGAGGTGCTCGCGATATTGCCCTGTGCGTACCAAATGCCCCGAGGCCGACCGGAGATGAGAAGCCTGCCGGTGCCGGGTTCGGTGGTCAGGCCCCCGAACGGGTGGCGTTCGGCGGACGCGGAGGTCAGGAGCGTACGCACCAACCCCTCGGCAGCCTGTGGCACGGTGTAGGCCGGTGGGTTGACGGCATTGATCACCACGTCGGCGGTCCATTCGGTGTCGTCGGTCACCGTGAATCCGGCGCGGGAGCGCGGGTGGATCTTCTGCAGTCCCGCCCGCAGCCGTACCTGGCCGGAATCCAACAGCCGCAGCAGGATATTCGCGTTGTACGGCACCATGGGTGAACTCAGGCAATTGATGGTGCGGAAGTGTGCGCTGCGCAGCAGGGTCTTGTCTTGCTCGCGAAACAGCGGCCACACCGCAGGCACGACGGTTCGGATGGCCCGACCGAGCAGTCGCCGCCCCTGATGCGGGTCCGCAACCGAGGACAGCTGGCGCCGCAGCCGTTGCACGGGAGGTTCGGTGTCGGTGCCGATGACCTCCTCGGTCAGTGTCCGGAAATCGTGCCCCAGCTCGGAGAGTTCCGCCTTCATCAGTTCGATCAGCATGGTGAGTGTCACCTGCCCCTGGTTGTCGCGAACTCGTTGCAACGCGTATTCGGGTGTCAGATACCGCGGCTCATATGGGAGGGGACGTTGCTGCACGGCGGGCAGCACGCCGCTTCGTGACATCAGGGTGATCGGACCGGCGTGTCCATTGGAGACCAACCCGGTGACGATGTCGACGGCGGTCAATCCGCTGCCGATGACAGCGACGTGCCGGTCCGCGGGAACTCCTGCCAATCTGCGGTGCAGGGGGTACGGCTCATGCACATAACCCGGCGTGTCGGCCAGCCCATAGCTGTCGTGTGGCTGCCCGCCGCCGATGGACAGCACCGCGCGATCCACGGTGTACGCGCCGCCGGCGGCGGTGTGCAAGGTGGCGACGGGGTGTCGAGAGAACCCGGTGACGCCGGAATTGACGACGCTCACCCGCCACCCGTTCTCGCGCAGGTCGGCGATGGCGGTATGCGCAGTGTGTTCCAGGTATCGTCCGTACACCGCGCGCGGAACGACCGGCAGGCCGAGTCCGTCGTCGAGGTAACAGGCGAGTTCCGGGCGTTCCCGCAACCAGCGCAGGTAATGATCCAAGTCTCCGCCGCGGGCGGTCATGGCCATCGGTGGTGCATTCACTCGCACGGAGTCTTGGTCGCGTTGGTATGCGCGGCCGCGCCAGACGGCGGATGAGTTCTCGAAGACCGTGATTGCGCCCGGCTTCGCGGCCGAGCCGGCGAGCGCGTCGAGCAGGGCCACCGTAGCCATTCCTGCGCCGACGATTCCGATATGCATGGTCGATTCCCTTTTCGAGTCTTGACGGATGTGCGTCGACCAGCCTTGCGGGTCACCGTGCGACATCCCATCCCTCGATCGGGGGGTTCGAAACCGTCCGACAACCCCTCAGGTGAGGGGTTGTCGGACTCCTCGTGCGCGGGAATCATGGCGGGCATGAGCAGGTCGAGCAGTGATCCGTCGGGCGGTCTCCTGGCTGGAATCGCCGCAGCGTCCGACGCGGCGAGCCTGTTCGCCGTGACGTCGCACCGCCTGCGCCGCATCACGCCCTTCGACGCGGCCGTATGGGTTGCCACTGATCCGATCAACGGATTGACCGCCGCGCCGGTGCGGATCGAAAACCTCCGGCAGGGCGGGTGCGGCATCTACTGGGAATCGGAATTCCTCGCCGATGCCGTCAATCCCTTTCGGCATCTGACGAAGTCTCCGGTGCCGGCCGCCGGATTGCGCAAAGCCACCGGTGATCGTCCGTTGTCGAGCCCGTTGTATCGAGACTTCATGCGGCCGAGAGGCTTCGACGACGAACTGCGTGCCGTGTTCCGCGTCGATGGCAGGCCGTGGGGACAGCTGAGTCTGTTCCGCGAGCGCGGTCGAGCCCCCTTCCGGGCCGAGGAGATCGCGATGGTCGGCTCGTTGTCGAGTCCGATGGCGCAGCGGCTGCGCGCGTACGCCCAATCGGCGGAGCCGCCGCGTCGGTCCTCCGATACGCCGGGAATGCTGCTGTTCGACCGTGCGGGAAACCTGGCCTCGATCAATGACGAGGCCCGCCACTTCCTCGCCGATATGCCGCCGGGCCCCCGCGCGGCGACGCCGTCCGGGATCGACCTGCCCCTGCCGGTGTGGATTCGTAGCACCGTCGGCCGTGCGCGCGAGACGGGTGGGAATGCGCGAATCCGCATGCGGGCGCGCACCGGCGGATGGCTGGTGTGTCATGCCTCGTGCCTGCGCGGTGCCGATGGCACCGACGAGCTGACCGCGATGACGATCGGGCCCGCGCCGGTGTCGGAGATCGCCACGCTGGTCATCGCCGCCTACGAGCTGACATCCCGGGAGCGCGAAGTCACCGAACTTATCGCGCGCGGCCTGTCCACCACTGAGATCGCGAGCCGATTGTTCCTGTCGCCGCACACCGTCCGAGACCATGTGAAGACGATTTTCCAGAAGGTTGCCGTAGCGAGTCGGGGGGAGTTGGTCGCGAAGCTGTACACCGAGCACTACGAGCCGCTCGTGGCGCCCGAAAGGGCCCGCCTTCGCCACCCGTAGCAAACAGCGGGTCGACGCGTCCCGGAAGGAGTGGCTCAGCAGCGGCTGGTATCTCATCCGCCATTTCGATTGGACCAGTCATCCTGGTGCGAAACCACACCTCCACGTGATCGCCGAGAGGCTGGCCGGGATACTCGGTCGGTTACCTCGATCTGGCGCTTGCCCGCCCCACGCGGCTATGCGCCGCGCATCTTCTCCGATGGAACAATGTTGATCATGAACGCCGAACAGCCACGTGTCGTCATGTCCGACACGACCGCGGACGATGTTGTGCTGCGGGCTTTCTCTGCGGAGAGCGCGCGACTGTCCGAGGTGCTCGGGAAGCTGACCGAGGAGCAATTCGCCCTGCCGGCTCCGTGCCCGCCATGGAATGTCGCCGAATTGGCGGTGCACATCACTTCCGCTGTCTCCCGTGTCCTCGCGGGCCTGGCCGCACCCGCGCCACCTCGAGCGGATATCACCGCCGCCGACTACTACCGGCCCGCGATCTTCGACGACACCGCCAATGCCGAGCGGGTTCGTATGGCTCAACGTGACGCCGCCACTTATCGGAACGCGACCGCGATCGCCGCGGCATTCGACGATACTTGGCGGCAGACCGACACGGCGATATCGGGACAACCCTCCGACCGCCTGGTCACCACCCGATGGGGTGACGGGATCCAGTTGCGCGAGTTCCTGATCACCCGCGTGGCGGAACTGGTTCTGCACGGCCTCGACATCGCGATCGCGCTCGGCGTGCCGGCATGGACCGCACCGGAAGCCGCTGCGGTCGTGTGTGACTTCTTGCAGATCGAGCCTGCCGCCACCCACCTGGGTTGGGACCGCCGGACTGCGTTGGCCAAAGCCGGCGGCCGCGCCGCGCTCTCCGCCGAAGAGTCGGCCGAACTCGCGCGCCTGGACATCACCTGGAGACGGTTCGGCTAGTTGGACGAGTGGTTCGCCATCGGCGAGATCGCGTCCGGGCAAACGGCATCACACAGGCGGACGGCCGCGCGCAGAGCATGCGTGGCTGGTTCGCCGGCCGCGGCTATGCCGCCGCGATCATCGCGCACCGGACCGGTCGCCCATTGCGCGGGCTCGTGGTCGGGTTGATCGGGTGCGCCGTCGTCATGATTCTCACTCGGCAATGGATGAGACGGCGAAGACCGGACTCCGTCGCCGAACGGCCCCGCGCTCGGGCATCGCACCGTGCCCACTCGCATGACATGAGTAGACTTCTCGCCCTGGTCGTGCATCAGGTCGGACCGTCGTGTCACTGACCGGTCGGCGCGTTGTGCGCTGACACGGGACGCCCCAGCGCCTGCGCTTTCAGTTGCTCGAATTCCGCGTCGGTGATGACACCGGAGTCGTGGAGGGCTTTGGCGTCGGCGATGCTCTCGGCGGGGGACTTACCCGCCACCTCCCGGATGTACTGATCCGTGGCCTTCTGCGCTTCCGCCTGTGCGCGTTGGGCGCGCAGCGCCATGCCGCGCCCGCGGACGATCAGATACACCAGGGCCGTGAGGTAGGGGAGTACCACCAGGGCTATCACCCACAGCGCTTTGGCGACGCCGGATACGGAGTGGTCGCGGAACAGATCCACGAGAATCTGGAACAGCACGATCAGGTACGCCACGAAGGCGAACACGAGGATCGTGTACCACACGTAATCCCAGAACGAATCCATATTGTGAACCTCCTCGGGCGGATCTTTCCCGTTTCGTAGCAGGCGGTGGATTCCGGCTGTGAAGTGATCGAACCGCCGGTCGGCCGCTGGGGCGAAAACAGACCTTCGTTGTGGTGACAGCATAGGAGCGCAGTTCGAAAATAAGCACAGAGCAACATCGGCGCCACAGAACGACGGAATTGTTCGAAATTCGGTACATGAGTTCGCGCCTCTTGCCGGGGTACCGGAGGTCCGGCTGTCCAGCGCTCGGCTGAAAACGCGATCGTCGACGATGCGGCGCTGACTATTCCGCCACGTAGGTAACCGCCGCCGAGCAAGTCTGCGGTACCGGAGACCGGGCGTGCCCAGCTGTCGTTACCAGGAGTCGCACCCCCGGTGCGGCGCTCCTCGGAATCTATTCGATACCGCGTTGATTTCGATTCGAACAAGAAGCAATAAGCCTGACGCGAGAGAGCTCAAGGCCATCGGCGGATTACGGCTTCTCGATCATCCCGTGGTCGAACCCGGTCACGCGCAGGCGATCCGAGAGCACGGGAGGGATAGCGAGGCCGCGGTGCAGGGAACCCCGCAGTCTGCTGCGGTTGCACTACCTGCGGCGGGAGCTGCTCGAGCGCTCATCCGGTGAAACCGCATTCCCCGGCCGGCCACCGACGAGCATTCCGTCAAACATGCGGTCGCCGCGGTAACGTCGATCGGCGCGGCAGTGCTTCTGCTCTCCGGTGGGATCCTGTCGATCTTCCAGGGAATCTCCGCGCTCGCCGAAGACGAGGTTCTCGTGTCCGAACTACACGTACCGGCGGCCCGGCCGAATCTGACCTGAACCGCACCGCCGGGGTGGAAACAGCAGGGAACCCACCCGCGTCTAGGACTAGGTGTCGGCCCGCACCGTGGCCTCGGCATCGTGGTTCGTCCCGCCTCCCCGCGATTCCCAGGCAAGGACAGGGCGAAGCAGAAGTTCCAGCGCGAGCAGGGCCAGTAGTGCGCCGAGGACGATCCACACCACCACGAGCCCGGTGGGGTAGCGCCAGAAGATCAGCAGGAGCGCGGCGACGCCGACAATCGTCCAGCGCAGCGCCGTGCGGGCTCGGAAGGCCCACATCTCCACTCGATTCGGCGGACGCGATCGCCGCAGCTGCTGCACCGAGTCCATCCCGCGCCCGAACTGACGGCGTATCGCCGTGGCCGAAGCCGAACCGCCGCTGAGGTAAGCGACCAGTGCGATCGCCAGGCCGAGCACGGCGACTCCGCGCAACGCGGTCCGCAGGGGCAGGAGCAGCGTGTCGGTGATCACGGTGGCCGCCTCCGGTGCCAGCACGTCGGCCGGGATCTCGTCCAGATACCGGGCCCGGGCCACGATCAACGCGATGGCCAGGATCAGCATGCCCGCCGCGAGGGCGAGCCCGACGAAGACCAAGGCGCGCCTGCGACGCCCCGCAGGCGCCGCGGCGATCGCGGCCACGGCGGCCGCGATCGTCACCCACGGCAGCACCGCCGCAGCTTTGTCGAGATTGTCGACCGCTCGCTGTGCCCGGACCAGCTCCGGAGATCGGAACAACACGAACTGTTTGTCGACCGCGGGAATCTTCTCGGCGAAGGTGAATCCGCGGTCGAGCAGCCGGGCTTTGACGTTCTCGATCACCGTGCGCAGGGAGAGGGTCACCGTGCCGTTCTCGTCGACGGTCACCGACTCGGGGCCGACATGCCCGGTGGCCACCGCCACCAACGTGGTGTGGGCGGTGCGGTTGGCTTGCAGCCACAAGTCTTCGAACTGGTCGCTGCGCACGAAGGACAGCACGGTGTCGTTGACGAAGCCGCGGGCCTGCTGCGTGATCACGGGCGCCAGCCCTTCGACCGCGCGATCCACCCGTGGTCGGTTCGCGGTCGCCGGGACCGCGTCGGTCAGTGCGGCGAGCGCGTCCGCGGTGAGCCCCTCGATGTCGACGCGGGCGAAGATCTCATCGGTGATCGTCTTCGAGACCTCCGTCTGCAACACCGGATCCGAGCCCAGCGGCGCCACCGTGCTCAGGTACCGATCGGTGTCGAGGACCTCGCCGCGCACGAACCGCGACACGACCGTGGTGATCGCGAGTACCGCGACCAACACCGTCAAGATCGCTACCGCTGTCCATCGCCACGCATGCCGCGGCGGACGGCGAACCGGTGGCTCCGCACCGCGGCCCTTGGTCCGAAGCGCAGCCACCTCCCCACGCAGCCGCTCCAGTTCGCCACGTAACCGCTCCAACTCGGCGCGCTCGTCGGCGCTCAACCTGCCGCCAGGTGCGTTATGTGACGCATCGGAAGCCATCGGTAACCCTCACTGCAAGAACGGATACGGGTTGTTCGCCGCGGTCGCCGAGATCGACGGTTTCGGCGGCCGAGGCTGTCCCGGTCGGTCACGACCAACCGAGGCGACCGCGCTCGTGCGGTCGGGTCGGGTGGCGCCACCCCGGTCTCGGGCGAGGGCGGCGCCACCCCGGTCTCGGCGGGCGAACCGCCGAGGGCGCGGTGAGCTGAGGGTTCCAGCTCGAGAGGGCCCCAGATGCCGAGAGCGGTGATCGAGTCGAGCACAGCAGCCGGTACGCAGTCTTTCGAGACAGCACTCGCATCGAAGGCATGCGCTGATATATTTCGGATCGAATCCGGTCAGCGCTCCCGAACCGAGCCGAAAAATAATGACCTGGTGGCGATCACCGGCGTACGCTGACACTGACATTAGCACCGCCCGCGCCGATAAGTCGCAGATTCTTCTGCTACCGGCGACACTCGGCCGGGATGAATTCTCGATCGAGCTGCGAAAGAGTCGGGCTGCTACGACGTCCTTTGCTGTGACGAAAGTGGGCTACAGTGACCGAAACCGATATCGACGTGTTAGGCCCGATCGACTATCTCGTGATCGAATTCCCGGCCGATAGACCTCCGAACGGTTCGGCGCTGCCCTTGCTGCGCGACCTCGTCGAGCGTGGCATTATCCGCGTATTGGATCTGGCGTTCGTCCGCAAGGACACAGACGGTTCACTCTCCGGAATCGACATAGCCGATGTCGGTCTCGAAGGAGACCTCGACATCACCCTGTTCGCGGAGGCGGGATCCGGCTTGCTCGACGATGCCGACCGCAGGGAGGCCGGCGCCGCGCTCGAGCCGGGACGTTCGGCCGCGATACTCGTGTACGAGAACAGGTGGGCGGCGCCCTTCGCGTCCGCGCTGCGCCGCAACGGCGCCGAACTCGTTGCCGCCGGTCGGATCCCCGTACAGAGCATCTTGTCGTCCCTCGATGTCGTCGAGACGAAGAACTGAAGGAAGAATGTGATGCCCGGACTGCTCCGCGGCGTAGCCCGCACCGCCATGGTCGCCGGAACCGCGACCGCCGTGTCCAACCGCGTCTCCCGACGGCAGGGACAGCGCTGGGCCGCACAGGATGCGCAATACGCACCGGAAGCGCAATATGCGACACCGCAGCCCGCGCCCGCGCCGCCCTCAGGCGGCGGCGCGGGAATGGACCGGATCACGGCATTGAAGGAACTCGCCCAACTGAAGGCACAGGGCGTGCTCACCGACGCCGAGTTCGAAGCCGAGAAGGCCAGAATCCTCGAGTCCTGACCGCTTCGCTCGAACAGCCGAGGGGCGACGATGCGTCCGTCACCCGGCTCCCGGGCTCGCGGCGGCTTGTCGAGGCAGCATCGCTGCGGCAACGAATCCGGCCACCGCGATGGCGGCCAAGACGATCATCGCGCGGCATAGGCGTGGGCCGTGAGCCCGGCTACGAGGATGGTGCCCGCGATGGCGGTGCCCAGCGAGGAGCCGAGGTTGGACACGCTGCGCGACAGCCCCGAGATTTCGCCTTGCTCGTCCTCACCGAAACTGGACTGGACGACATTGACCGCCGGGGTCAGCATGACGCCGAGCCCTAGGCCGATCAGCAGCAGTCCGGGCGCGAACGCCCATGGATGCGCAAAACTCCCCGCGAGCCCGATCAGTACGCCGATGCCGGCGATGGTCACGAGAAACCCCGCCATGATCAAGGTGCGCTGGGCACGCCGGCGCGCCAGCCGCGCTGCGGCCAATGACGACACCAGCAGGCCCAGGGTGGCCGCTGTGAAGCGTAGCGGTAGACGAGGCTGTCTCGCACCAGTTCGTCGTCCATCGCGTCGAGAGTGCTCAGCCAGGCCGGATCCCGCGGTGACAGGAACCCCATGCGTGGCATCAGCAACAGGGAAGCGTCCAGCACATCGGTGGCGTAGTGCTGCACGAAGGCTTGTCGCTTCGCACTCCAGCCGCGTTCGACGATCTGGGCGAACACCGCGTCCCGCACCTGGATCCAGCGAGCCACGTCGGCCGGCCGGGAGTATTCGGTAGCCAACCGGATGCCCCGATCGAAAGCCACCCACGTCATCAGTCGCCTGCAGATGCAGATCCGTGCCCGGACCGCGAAAGACCGCGGCCCGGTCGCCGAGCCGCTCCAAGCTGTGCCCGGCGCGTCCGTAGTCGAATCGCGGGCGGCAGGCGAGGGTGAACGGCAGACTTCCCCGCACCACCCGGACCAGGCGCACCAGCCGGTGCCGGTCGGTGGGTTCGGAATCGCGGATCGGCTCCATGAAGTCGGCGACCTCGCCGACGCCTTCGGGCGCCATGAACCGCGTGACGAGAATGGCCGTGTCCGGCAGGTAGAGCTGGCGGATCGCCACGTCCTCCGTCGCGAGATCGGCGGCCAGCCGACAATGCCCGCCCCGCTCGCTGTCCAGTATCGACGCGAAGATGCTGGGGGAATCGAACCGCGGCGTGCACCACCAGTCGATCGTGCCCGCAGACGAGACCAGTGCCGTAGTCTGCAGGTCGCCGACGATGCCGTGCTCGGCGATCGGGGGGGAGGCGTTCACAACTCACTCCTTCGTACCGGGGACAACCGGATGGCCAGACGTGGCCCGCCCGAGCGTCGGCACCTCCTCGCCGGAAGAACTGTCTTCACAGTGTGCGCCGCGCCGTCGATGAACGGGTGGGACTGAAGAAAGAAGTTCCGCTCATCGGCAAATCTGCGGCGATTGCGCTGACAGTCTCAACTGCCTCCGAAGTTGCACCTCGACCATGTCTTGCATTCGACTATGCCGAGCAAGGCATGAGGATTGAATGGACCAGCAATCATTCGACAACCTCGATCGCGTCGGCGCTGGGCGCCCCGACGAACACTGTGAGGACCGATGGAACGCAGCAGACACCAGCTCTTGCACGGGCCGCTGTTCACCCGCAGCGTTCCGCTCGACCGCCGAAACGCGGCGAGCCGGATCAGCGCATACGTCTACGGCAACGTCCTGATCCTCGCCGCGTTGATCCCGGTCGCGCCGTCCGCCGACCACGTCGGCATCTTGGTCGTCCTCGGAACAGCCCTCTCGACGTTCATCGCACATGCTTTCGCCGAAGGAGTGGGTCAATCGGTGCGCCAGAGCCATGGCTTGTCGCCCCAGGAGCGATGGGCGGACCTGCGTGACTCCGTGCCCATCCTCAGCTCGGCCGTGCTGCCCTGCGCGATCCTGGCGGCCGCGGCGGTCGGGTGGATCGAACCGCGTCTCGCGCAGGTGCTCGCGGAGTCGGCCATGCTGGTGCGGATCGGCGGAATCGTCTTCGTCATCGGCCGACTCCACGGCGAGCGACCCCGACGTTCGACGCTGCTGGGAGCGGTCCTGCTGGCCTGCACGGCCACGACCGTCGTGGCGGTCAAGATCATCCTGACCCACTGATCCCACCGGGGCGCGGAATCGGCACCGCCGCGAAGCGGCGTCCACGTGTTCTTCGCCGACTTCCTCGGATTGGGTCGCGATCGAGCCGCAGTTACGCGATCCCGCGCACGCGGGAAGTGGGTCCGGTGCAGAATCGCGCATATCCGAGCCGCTCGTCGAGGAAGGGAGCGCATCATGTCCGAGAATTCATCGGTCAAACAAGGAGTCGCGGCGGGAACCTCGCTCGGGGCCGCGATCATCCTTGTCACCGTCGGTCTACTGCAAGTGTTCCAAGGCATTGCGGCGGTGGCGGAGGACGAGGTTTTCGTCGTAGGCGTCGAGTACACCTACAAGTTCGATTTCACCGCGTGGGGCTGGATCCACATCGTGCTCGGAGCGCTGATGGTGGCGGTAGGGATCGCCTTGTTCACGGGAGCGCGCTGGGCGAGAATTGCGACGATCGTCATCGCGTCGTTTTCCATTCTCGCGAACTTTCTGTGGCTGCCGTATTACCCGTGGTGGTCGGTATTGATCATCGCCCTCGACGTCGTTGTGATCTGGGCGGTCACCACCTGGACGCCGGACGTCTCCAGCGAACCGCGCTCGAGCGAGTTCGCCCATGGTGGGCCGCGGCCATGACCGATCGAGACGGCTCCTCCCGCCGCGGAGCCTGACGTGCGCACAGCCGCGCGCGACCGCTGGAGCAGGGCCGAGCGCGCCGAATACGGCAGATCGGCACGGCGCCGAACACCCGTCGGCGGGATGGCCGAATTCGAGCCCAGCACTGATCGCGACCCGCTCGCACTGCTCGAAGCCCAGGCCGCGACGCGAATTCCCGAACTCGTTCCGGTGCGCTACGGGCGAATGGCCGCCGCGCCGTTCGCGTTCTACCGCGGCGCCGCCGTGGTCATGGCCGAGGATCTCGCCCGCGCCCAGACCACCGGCTTGATCACTCAACTGTGCGGGGACGCCCACCTCAGCAACTTCGGCCTTTTCGCGACACCGGAACGCAACCTTGCCTTCGACCTGAACGACTTCGACGAAACCTACCCCGGCCCCTTCGAATGGGACGTCCGAAGACTCGTCGCGAGCCTGGCGGTCGCCGGGCGCGACAACGACCACAGCGGCAAACAACGCAGAAAGTACCTGCGGGCCTGCGCCGCCGAGTACCGCGAAATCATGAACTCCCAGTCCGCGCGCGGAGAACTCGCGGTCTGGTACGCCCATATCGATGCCGAGACCCAATTCGACGAACTGCGCGAAGTTCTCGATTCCCCGACCAGGAAACGCATCAAGAAGACGGTCGACAAGTCCTGGCGCCGAGACAGCGTCCAGGCCTTGTCCAAGCTGACCACCGTGGTGGACGGGCAGCCGAGGATCACGAGCATGCCGCCGCTGATCGTCCCTGTCGAGGAGATCTTCACCGGCGCCGACGCCACGCAGGTGAACCGGGCATTGATCGAACGGCTCGGCCACTACCGCGACACGCTGCCGCCCCACTGCCGGGCCTTGTTCGACCGATTCGAATACGTCCAGGCAGCACGGAAGGTCGTCGGCGTGGGCAGCGTGGGCACCCGGGCCTGGATCATCCTGCTCCGCGGGCCGGGCGACGACCCGCTGTTCCTCCAGGTCAAAGAAGCCCAGCCATCGGTTCTCGCGAAGCACCTCGATGGTCCGTCGTTCACCGGCCAAGGCGAACGGGTGGTGGCCGGGCAGCGGCTGATGCAAGCTGCCGGCGATATCTTCCTGGGCTGGCAGCAAGGTGCGGGGGAAGACGGAGCGGTGCGGGACTACTACGTCCGTCAACTGCGCGACGGCAAAGGATCCGCCGACATCCAAACCATGTCTCCCGAACTGATGACTCGCTACGGCAGGCTGTGCGCACGCGTTCTCGCCTATGCCCACGCCCGCGCCGGTGACCGATTCGCGATCGCCGGCTACCTCGGCACGGACGACGACTTCGAGGAAGCGATGTCCATGTTCGCCGAGAGTTACGCCGACCAGAACGCCCGCGATCACGCCGCGCTGCGCAAGGCGATCGATGACGGCACGATAATCGCCCGAACGGGGGTGTAGATCGGTGCACGGCGACCAAGCCGTTCCCGCCGACGCGGTACCCCCGTCCCGGTGTCGGCGCGGGCGCACGGCACTCGCTGCGGCCGTCCTCGTGGCGTTGGCAGAGGAGTCGCCGCTGCCTGCCACCGGTGAACCAGGATTTGTCCAGGAGAGGAGCATCCGATGTCGTCGGCGCCCACAGTGAGGTCGAGCAAGTTCGTGCTGGCCGTCTTGGCGTCGGGGCAGTTCTTGATGACGCTCGACAGCTCCGTGATGAATGTCTCCATGGCCACTGTCGCCCAGGATCTCGGTACCACGATCACCGGCATCCAGACCGCGATCACCCTGTACACGCTGGTCATGGCTTCATTGATGATCACGGGTGGCAAAGTGGGCGCCATCCTCGGCCGACGCCGGACGTTCGGGCTCGGTCTCGTCCTCTACGGCGCCGGTTCCTTCATCACCGGTCTCGCCCCGAACCTGACGACCCTCCTGGTGGGGTGGTCGCTCCTGGAGGGAATCGGTGCCGCCCTGATCATGCCCGCGATCGTCGCCCTCGTCGCCGGGAACTTCGCGCCCGAACGTCGTTCCGCGGCTTACGGTCTCATAGCGGCGGCAGGGGCGATGGCGGTCGCCGTCGGCCCGTTGCTCGGTGGCGCCGTGACGACGTTCGCGTCATGGCGGTACGTCTTCTTCGGCGAGGTCGTCATCGTCGTGTTGATCCTGCTGGTGCTGCGCCGGGTCGAGGACGCCCCCGCGAGCCGGGTCCGGCTGGATGTCGTCGGCTCGCTTCTGTCGGTGATCGGTCTGGGCTCGGTCGTATACGGGGTGTTGCGGTCGAGCGAATGGGGATGGGTACGGGCGGAGTCCGACGGACCGGCCGTGCTCGGTCTGTCGCCGGTCATCTGGCTGTTGATCGGTGGCTTGCTGACCTTGTACCTGTTCCTGCGCAGACAGACATTTCTGGTGCGGCGGGGCCGCGATCCGCTCGTCGATCCGAGTCTGTTGCGGAACCGGCAACTCGTCGGCGGCTGCAGCATGTTCTTCGCCCAATTCACCGTACAAGCCGGAGTGTTCTTCGCCGTGCCGCTGTTCTTGTCGGTGGTGCTCGAACTCAGCGCGCTCGAGACCGGTGTGCGGATCCTTCCCTTGTCGGTCGCGCTCGTCCTGGCCGCGGCGGGCATTCCCCGGTTCCTGCCACATGCCGACCCGCGCCGGGTCGTTCGGTTGGGTCTGATCGCGATGATCATCGGCGTTCTGATCCTGGCGGCCGGGATGGATCCGGGCGCCAACGCGGGCGTCGTGTCCATCCCGATGCTGCTGATGGGACTGGGTTTGGGTGCGTTGGCCTCGCAACTGGGCGCCGTCACGGTGTCCGCCGTGCCGGATTCGCGAAGCTCCGAAGTCGGGGGACTGCAGAACACCGCGACCACTCTCGGCGCGTCCCTCGGCACCGCGTTGATCGGGTCGATCCTGATCGCCACCCTCACTTCGAGCGTCGTCAGCGGCATCCAGAACAATCCGGCTGTTCCGGTGTCCGTGCAAGAACAAGCCACCACGGAACTGGCTGCCGGGGTGCCGTTCCTGTCCGACAGCCAGTTGGTGGCCGCGCTCGACGGCGCCGGTATCGATGACGCCACCGCCGACGCCGTTCTCACCGTCAACTCCGACGCCCGCCTGGAGGCTTTGCAAGCGGCGTTCGCTGTCACCGCCCTGCTCGCGATCGCGGCGTTGTTCGGCACCGGCCTATTGCCTCGCCGGCCGGTTGCCCTGCGCGACGGGAAGGACCAGTTCTCGTCAGGGAAAGCCGAGCCCGATGCCGAGCGATGACCGGGGTGGCCTCGGATGTCCGCGCCCGGCTAGCGTCGTTCGCCGTCGCCGTTGTCCCGGCCGCGCAGGTAGCGGCCGATCGTGGTCTCGTCCAGAGCCAGTGCCTTGACGATCGATGCCGCGCCGACGATCACCACAGACAGGACGAAAAGCCAACTCACCGAGGTGAATGCCAGCCCCAGCGGACCGAAATGCTCTTGGGCGTTCGACGTGATCCGAGGCAAGAGGACCCGGCCCGCCGCGTGCACCGCGGTCAAGCCGATCGCGGTGAGCACCCCGGACACCCACAACAGACGCCCGGTCAGCGCTCCCTTCGTCAGAAGATAAGGAGCGAGCATCCAGACGAACACCCAGATGACCACCTCGCCGAGCAGGGCGAGCAGCCGACCGGCGTAGCGGATTTGCTCGAGGTCGCGGATCTGCCCCACCAGCCCGGCGGCGAGCGCCACCGCGAGCAACGCGACCAGCCACCGCCACGCCTCTCGCGGACCGATCGCGGGAACCTTCCAGACCGCCTCGTACACCCGCGCGAGAGCCCGCGCGAACGAAGTACCGCCGAGCAGGACCATCAGCAGGCCGACCACACCGAACGCGGCTATCGCCGGATCGGCGGACAGGGATCCGCCGTCGGGATACAGCGTTCTGGAGTCGAAACCGAACTGGTCGTTGATCGTCTTCGCCGGCGCGTGCCAGCCACTGAAGACGGACGCGGCGATCATCACCGGCAACACCGAGGTGAATATCTGGGCGGCAAGCGCCAGCGACCGATCCACCAGTTGGATCTCGGCCAGCCCCTCGATCACGCGGCGCAGCGTCCGGCCGTACGGCGTTCCGCGCAGCCGGCCGGTCGCGGCCTGCGTACGCGCGATGGACACTTCGCGGGCCAATGCCACCGACAATTTCACGGACCGCACCGCGCTCACTGTCCTTCTGCTCGTTTCCGTCAGGATGTCGAATAGTGCGCAATGGTCTCGGTGGAGACGAAACGAACGCTACGCCGACCACCCGGCAACCACGTCGACTTGGTCGATTCCGATGGCAAGCCGAACCCACCCCGACGAGATCGCCGAGCGCCGCGGAAACGGCACATCGGATGGCCTACCTGTGCCAGGATCATCGTGCGAGGGTCACCGATCGACGTATCCGTGGGACCCACGATCCGGTCCCTGTGGAAACGCCGGTGTCCACGCATCGAAGGCGCAAGCGGAATTCTCCACCGAATACGGGAGTAGGCCGATGAGAGCCAGGAAAAGCGTCAGCGGAATTGCGGCGACCGCGGTGATTCTGATCGTGGCCGCTGGGTGCGGGTCCGACAGCGGGTCGAATTCGACGTCGTCGACGAGCGAGACGACGCACGATATGCGAAGCAGTATCGGCGCGACGGCGTCCTCTGTCGTGAGTTCGGCGCTCGATACCGCGCAGCAGAAGATCCAGGACGTGATCAACGCGGCGATCGCCGCCGCGCCGATCACCTTCGACAGTGGAAGCTCGGATCTCGGCGCGGGGGACGTCGCCACCATCAAAGCAGTCGCGATTCCCCTGAAAGGGAACGACACGAAGATACAGGTCACGACTTACGCCCAGGACTCGAATGCCGCTGCCGCCAAATCGCTGGCGAAGGCCCGCGGCGACAACATCGCGGCCCAGCTGGAGTCGGAAGGAATCGATAGGGCGCGCGTCCTTGTCCGCGCCGAGGCCAACCCGACAGCGCCGGACGTCGAAGTCGATGAGGCGAAGATCGAGGTGGTCGCCGGATAGGCGCGAGCACGCGGGCACTTCCGCCGGTGTCATCCAGGGTTGGCGGGTGACGTGTCCGAGGTGTCGGACCGTTGATCCCATCGGGTCGGCTCCGCGGTCGGTCCGCGACCGGAAGACCGTTCCCGACGGTGGCGCGGCGTCACAGGCCCAGTAGCACCGGGCGTCGCGGAATACCGTCGGTCATCAGCGCCTGCAGCAGGGTCGCGAGATCGCGCGGTGCGAACAAGTCGGCGCCGCGGTACCCGGAGATGTCCGGTAATCGCCACCAACGGAATGCCGTGATGTTCTCGGCCGCCAGTTGCTGGTCGGTCAGCGCGCCGCGCGGGGTGAACGACGTGGTCCGGACAAGGTAGAAGTCGTTGACCACGCCGTCGAAACCCGGTGCGTGATCGGGCGCGTGGACCTCTTGATGCCAGATGTGCGGCGGTTCGGCCTCGACCGCGAGGCCGATCTCTTCGCTCAGCTCACGCCGCAGCGCGACGAGCGGTTCCTCTGCGGGTTCGATGCCCCCGCCCGGAGCGGCCCACACCACTGTTGCCGCAGGCTCCGTCACGGAGTGACCGCACAACAGGATGCGGTCGTCGGCATCGAGAACGATCGCGCGCACCGCGTGACGCAGCCGGGGCGAGGACATCACGACAGGCTATCGAGCCCTACTGGTCTACTCTCGACCGCCTACGCGAAGACCTCCCTGGCTCCACCTCGCCGCGCGTGTCTCCGCGGCGTATGACCCGCGCCGCCGGTGCCTTCCCGGCGCGGGTGATGGCCGCACATCGACAGCAACCCGGTCGGCGTCATCGACGACCGGCACCCGACGTGCGCCGCGGCTGATGCCTGCGCCGTGCCGGGCGAGCGACCGGCTTCGGGCTCGGGGTGGGACGGTGCCGGATAACGACACGCACACAACATGTTTCGGCCGCATCACCCATCATGGTGATTACCACGACCCAACACGATGTGCGAAGCGGTGAGCCGATGACCACGACCGATACCCTGCTGTACGGCGGCACCCGATGGGACGAGCGCGGCCGCTGGTGCTACGAGCTGATCCGCGCCGACGGCACGACCGAACGGGTGCCCGGTCCCGGCGCGCGCTTGGCGTTCCGGGTCCGTGACACGGCGCGGTACTGCCTGGGATACCACGGGTTCGGCAGGTTCCCAGGGCGGCGAGCGTGTCCGGATTCCGTGCAAGTCGAGAGCGGCCGGCAGTGTCCGCAGTGCCGGGCACTGGAAGGGTGGACAGCGGTGCACACGCACCGCGGCCCGATTTCCGCACTGCCCGAGCAGATCCGCGATTACGTGTCGCAGCCGCACCATCTCTACATCGCCTATTTCGGTGACGGGTTGGCCAAAGTGGGTACGGCTTCGGCGGTACGCCGGCATCGCCGCCTGTACGAACAGGGCGCGCTCGCCGCACGATTCGTCGCCGACTCGCCGGACGGCTTGCATGTGCGCGAACTGGAGCGGGTGGTGTCGGCACAAGCCGGTTTCCGGCAGGCCGTGGGCAGCGCTGCGAAAACCCGCGTCCTGACCAAGCCGCTGGCTCCGTGGGCGGCAGTGGAGGCGGCGGTAGCCGCCGCAGCCGCCGATGCGCTCGCTGTGCTGCCCGCCGGGACGACGCGGACCGACACCACGTGGTCGGGTGGCAGCGAGTTCTACCGCACCGTCGCGCAGCGAGGCCGCTACGCGACCGTCGTCGATTTCGGCGGGGCGCGACCGGGGGAGTACGTCCTCGACGCGGTGACCGCGCACGGGCACACCATCGCCTGCCTGCACGGATCCGAGTCCGGAGAACTATTGCTGGTCAACGATACTCAGCTCATCGGGCGACGTATCGAGCTCGACGACTCGATCACCGTCGCCCCCGTCGCCGCGCAGACCAGCCTGTTCTGAACCACTCAGCCGCAGTGGCGGACTGCGGTCAGCATCTCGGAGACCTCTTAGAGGCGGCGCTGCCTTTCCCGGTCCACGAGCGGGAGCTCGATTTCATCCGATCGTGCTCGGCTGAAGCTCAGCCGCCCCTTCGTTGGGGCAGTTCCGAGCTGCGGCCGCTGGTACGGACCGTAGGGTTGGCGGCGGTGGCCGTTCGCAGCGCAGCAGGCAGGAGGGTCTTATGCCCCCGAAACGTGGGACCCGTCGTCCGGCACAGGAACGTGCGAAGGCGACCCGCGAGCTCATCCTCGACAGTGCCGCACGCCTGTTCGGCGAACACGGGATCGCCAACACCTCCACCAACCGGATCGCCGCCGAGGCCGGAGTCAGTGTTGGCACTGTCTACCGTTACTTCACCGACCGCACGGTTATGGTGGACAAGCTGATCGAGCGGCTCTTGGAAAATGCCGAACAACGCTTCACCCAGCATGTCTTCGGCCTCGCCGGGCAAACCACCACGGCGCTGGTGGCGTCGATTCTGGAGGTCATCACCGACGAGTTGGCGGCGAACGCACAGTTGATACGTGCGCTCGCGGTCGGGGTCTCGTTCTATGACACCGGCATTCCCGAGCTGGAACTCCGTCTACGTCTTTTCGCCAAGGTGCTGGTCATCCAGCTGCTGGGCCCAGGCGACGACCACAAATACGACATCATGAGCATCGTGTTGGTCAACACCGGGATCGCGGCAGCGCTCCGCGCGTCGGCGTTCGAGATCGACAACCAGCAACGTAGCCGAGCCCTCACCATCACCGCGCGGGCGGTCGCGGCGTGGATCGAAAGCGAACGCACGCAGGACTCGGCATGACGCAGGCCGAACACGGAACAATCGAAACACCGTCAGGTCGCACAACACCCGGGGCTCCCGGGCCGACGTACAGGAGCGAGTAGGTGACCCCGCCGAAGAAAGCGACTCGTCGTCCGATACAGGACCGCGCGAAGGCCACCAGGGAGCACCTCCTCGAAACTGCCGCACGCCTGTTCGGCGAACATGGGATCGCCAACACCTCGACCAACCGGATCGCCGCCGAGGCCGGGGTGAGCGTCAATACCGTCTACCGACACTTCACCGACCGTGCGGTCATGGTCGATGAACTATTGGAGAGGCTGCTGGAAAATATCGAACAGCACCTCATTCGGAGCGTGTCCGATTCCGCCGGCAGAACCGTTCTGGAACTGGCCACCACCGTTCTCGGGGCCATCACCGAAGAACTGGTGGCGAACACTACATTGGTGCGGGCCCTGGCGGGAGGGCTGGCCTACTACCACAGCGGCCTCCCGGAATTCGAACCACGCCTGCGCGCGCTGCTGAAAGTGCTGCTCATCCAGGTGCTCGGCCCCGGCAATGAAAACGACCATGACGCGATAGCGTTCGCACTCGTCAATGTCGGTTTCGCGGCGGCAGTCCGCGCCGCGTTGCTCGATGCCGACACCGGCGAGCGCCAGGAAGTCATCGTCATGACCGCTCGTCTGATCGCAGCAGGGGCCGAAGCCGAAATCGTGGCATCGTCCGGCCGGGGCTGAGCTGGGCCGGCCACCGGCTGCATCGGAATCCGTAATGGCAGGTTCACACGGCGTCGACTTGGATATCGGATCGGCTGCGCTTGGTGAACGTGCGGGCGACGAGCGACGAGCGGAGCTGCCACACTCCCGTGGTGGTGGTGGGATCCAGTCCCGTGACCTGGCTGATGCGCCTGAGCCGATAATCGACGGTGTTGGTGTGGATCTGCAACGAGCGGGCGGTGCGTTGGCGATTGAGGTTGTTGCTGATATAACTTCGCAAGGTCTGGAACAGCTCGGGGTGATCGTCGAGAGGGTCCAGCAGCGACCCGAGACTTTCACGCCCCGGACCCGGCCGGGTCAGCTGATATTCCAGCGCCATATCGGCGAAACGGTATAGAGCGGGGGCACATTGCAGCCGCCGCACCATGTCGAGCAGTTCGTGAGCACGATCCGCTGCACCGGGCACTGCCGTGGCCGACGCTGTGACAACGACCGCTGTCACCGGTACGCGCGCGGCCGCCGACAGCTCGGCGAGCAGTTCGTCGAGGCGCTCATCGCTCAGCGTCGCAGTCGGGATCAGGATCGTCCCGCCGTCCACACTGAGCAGCGCGAGTGCGTTCTCGCCGCAGCGGGTAGCAAGCTCGGCCTGCAGGCGGCGCAGTTTACGGCGGGCGACGACCTTGCCGTCGAGCATCGGATGTAGCTCGTCCGGGTGTTTCGGGACATCCACTGCCAGAACCGAATACTGCTCGGCAATACCTATTCCGTCCTCGCGGGCGGTTGTTGCGGTGGTGTATCCCCCGAGCAATGCGGAGGTCAGAGTATGCACGGCGGTGTGGTGCTCACTGGCGGCCGCCTTGTGCTCACGGACATAGGCGCGGGCGACAGTCGCGCTCATGATGTCGAGCAATTCCACCACCAGTTTCACGCCGTCCACCAGATCGGCGTAGTCCTTCACCGTCGCGTTCGAAAAGGTGAGATCCATACCGAGCTTCAATCCTTCATGGATGGCATGCAGGATCGTGTCGATCGGCACGCCCTCCCGGGCCCACTCGGATGCCGCATCGGCCAGCCGGCCGGTCTTCGCCGGAATATCCTGCCCGTCCAGCATGCCGGCAGACAGTTCGAGGCAGGCCCGGGTGACGTCGTCACCGGGCAGCATGGCGAAGGTCATCGCGTTGTCGATAGAGTGCTCGGCCGGCTGCCGAGACACCTCCTGCGTGCCCTGTGCGGGTATCGGCATCTGATTGCCCGAAGCGGTCAAACCAGTTCGAAGTGCCCCGTTGGCTGTCATCGTCGACTCCCTTCCGCCCAGTTGCTGCGGTTCTGCCGGCCTATGGTGCGGTCGGCCGCCGCGCGTGGCGGCCCAACTCCCACGGCGAACGCATTTCGACCTCTAACCCTTGATCGGTCGGGGTCCAACGATAAGAGGATCTCGAACTCACCTTCCACTCTTCTTTGCCCGACCCCTCGATGTCGGCGAATCGCGACGGTGACATGCGGCGGAGCATCGTTCGTCCCGGCAGTCGTAGAAATTCTCCAGCGATTACGCGCGACGGTTGCTCATTTTTTGCCGTATCGTTCACGAGCCGAGAAGGCAGGAAACCTCGGCCTGGAGTGGTGCTTTCGACCTCCAGCCGATCGGCACGCACTCCCGTGGCCACTCCCAGGACGCGCTGACACAGTCCTGACCGCAGGAGTCAGGGCAGCGACGTTTGATCAGCAGCACGTACTTCGGTCTCGAGCCATGGGCTGATCATCTGAGCGGTCATCGCGATGGCCTCGCGGCGTTTGTGGTCGTCGATCTCCCGGACCGTTGTGCGCACCACCGCCGTCGAGCCGATATCGACCAGCACGTATGCCATCACGTCGTACTTGTGATCGTTTCCCGGACCGAGGAGATGGATCAGCAGCACCTTGACCAGCGAGCGCAGACGTGGTTCGAACTCGGGGACGCGGCTGCCATAGGGTCGGGCTTCGCCGCCCAGCGCGCGCACCAGAGGCGCGTTGGCGACCAACTCTTCGGTGAACAGCTCCAACATCTCGGTGAGCACCTTCGGAACCGAAGGGAGCAACTGGGGAAGCGGGCGCTGCGACAAGTCGGACACCCAGTGTGTAAAGCGCCGCTCCGCGTTTTCGAGAAGGCGCTCGAGCAGCTCATCGACGATTGCGGTCCGATCGGGGAAGTAGCGATGGACCGTGCCGATGCTCAGCCCGGCCTCCGCTGCGATTCAGTTCGTCGAGGTTCCGCTGATTCCACACGCACCGAACAAGCGCGCCGCGGTGTCCAGTATCCGCTCCCTCGTTTCCTTCGCGCGCTGCTGGTCGGGCGCCGGCGCAGTCGAGGAGGCTTCCGCCGCATCACACTTCCCTGTCCGGACCGTCGAAATGAGCTTTGCTCACTTCGACTTCAGCTGTCGAATTTCACTACCGCTTGTTGTAGATTGTTGGACCGTTGAATCGACGGCCGACGTCGGCGGACCGGCCGAAACCAGCGGCGCGCGATGCAGGTCATGGGCCGGCCCACGGAGGTGCTGATGGCGGACGGCCAACTGCCCAGAGGTCGACTGGTGCGGGGCACTCGGCTGGGCCGGCTGGTCGCCGGGCAGGCTGCGCGTGGAGTCGGGACCCGGTTGTCCATGATCGGCCGGCCGGACGAAGCGCGGCAGATACTCGCCGAACGGTCCGCTCTGCAAGCGGCACAGCAAATGGTCGCAGTGCTCGGCGGCATGAAAGGTGCGGCGATGAAGCTGGGCCAGATGCTGTCGGTTCTCGATGTCGACCTCGTTCCCGAATCCCACCGTGAACTGTTTCGGGTGAAGCTCGCCGAACTTCGAGATCGCGCGCCGGAGGTTCCGTTCAGGGCCATGCGGAAGGTCATCGAGGGCGATCTCGGGCCGATGTCCCGAGTGTTCGCCGATTTCGAGGAGACGCCGGTGGCCGCGGCCTCGATCGGCCAGGTGTATCGGGCGAAGTTGCATGACGGGCGCCTGGTAGCGGTGAAGGTGAAATACCCCGGTGTGGACGAGGCCGTCCAGGCGGACATGCGTAACTTGCAGTTGTTCGCCAAACTGTGGAGATCTGTGCTGCCGAGCGCGGCCGACGCCGCCGTCCTGGACGAGATCGCACGCAACATCGGCGGTGAACTCGACTACCTGCGCGAAGCGCGGACTCAGCGGGAAGTCGCGTCGCGCTTCCATGAGCATCCCTTCATCACCGTCCCCGACAGTGTCGGAGAACACTGCACGCACCACGTCCTTGTGACAGAGTTCGTCGAAGGAAGGTCCTTCCCGGAGATACAGGCTCTGCCTGGAGCCGACCGAGATCGGATCGGTGAACTGATCTACCGTTTCTACATCGGTTCGCTGTTCTCCGACTACGAGTTCTGCGGTGACCCACACCCCGGCAACATTCTCCTGGACAGGGACGGTCGCCTCGCCTTCGTGGATTTTGGGCTCTATTACCGGATGAATCCTGCGGACGCCGAGTTCGAGCGCGCGTCCCTGCTCGCGGCCGGGGAACACCGGGCCGAGGATCTGTACCAGGCGTGGGTCGGCCGCGGCATCATCGACCCGGACGCGAGCGTCACACCACAGGAATGCCTGCAATACGTGTGGGCCGCTTCGGGTTGGCATCTGCTCGACGAGGAGATCACGATCACCTCCGAACTGGCCACCGCGGCAGTGGTGCTCGCCGTCGACCCGAGGGCGGATGAATTCCGGGGTATGCGGCATCAGCTGCTTCCGGCTGAGCACGTGTTCTCCAGGCGGGCGGAATTGTTCACCTTCGCTGCCCTCGGCCAGCTCGAGACGACCAACAATTGGCATCGACTCGCCCGTGAATGGCTCTACGGCGAGCCTCCGGCAACCGAGATCGGGCAGGCAACGGCACGGTGGCGTGCCGGGCGACTGTCGGGACCACCTTCTCACCGATGACCCGGTCTTCACCGCGCCACCTGGACATTGATCTGCCTCTCGCCATCTCGTCGTTGCTTCTGGCGGGCGGATCACGGCGGGCCGTGCCACGCGGTCGCGGTGTGTCACAACACTCGTGTTGCCGCCACCACGGGTCGTAGGTTCATCCGACGGGCGGGCGAACTCGCGCCCGATCGGTCACGATGACCGGTTCGGCGGGCTGGTCGGTGAATTCGCTGATGTCGTCGGTGGTGACCTCGAGTACGCAGGCGGTGGAGATGTCGAAAAATAGGCCCGATACTGTCAAGCCGCGGGTGGCGGCGGCCTGACGGATCACCGGGTGGCGTTGCAGCATCTCGAGCTGAACGGCGACGTTGACGATGCTCAGCTGGGCGGTTTCGTCATAACCCGCGGCGGCCGCGACGGCCCGCACCGGGTGCCCAGCACGGTAGGCATCCAGGCTCGGGCGGGCATGGACGAGCCAGTTGTCCAATCCAGGTCCGGTGGAGCTGCCGGTCAGCAGGGCCTTCATGGCACCACAGGAGGAGTGGCCGCACACCACCACGTTGCGCACCTTCAGGTTGTCCACCGCGAAGGACAGGGCCGCCTCGACCGAGGCGTCCGACCCATCCGCGGGACGCAGGTTGCCGACGTTGCGGACGGTGAACAGATCACCAGGACCGCTGTTGGTGATCACATTGGGGACGATCCGCGAGTCGGCACAGGCGAGAAACAGCGAGTGCGGATGCTGTCGGTCCCGCAGCTGATCCAGGTGCGGCCGCATCACGTGGGCGTGGCTGCGATGGTAGGCGACCACGCCGGCTGCGACCGCGTCGCCGCTGCGCTCGCGCCACGGGCCGAGCACCTCGTCGAGTATGCCGCGTGCCCGGCCGCGCCGGGGCGGGCCGGTCATGGCGTGTTCCATGCGCGCGGTACCGATCTCGACGAATTCCACTTTGCCACCGACATTTTCGTGCTGACGGGCCCAGTCGTGGACGGCCTCGTAGGCAGCGTGGTCGAGGAAGTCGACGGTCAGCTCGACAAGCACGTCGGTGCCGGTCGGCACCTTGGCCAGTTCCTTGGTCAGCTTCGGCAGCGCCAGGAACGTGCACGTACCGTCGACGCCGACGATCCACCGGTCGGTCCCCGCCACCGGTGCGGCCTGTACCGGCACCTTCACCACTCGCCACAACAGCATCGCGAACGCCAGCGCCAGCCCGATCAGCACGCCCTCGAGCAGGTTCAGGAACACCACGCCGACCATGGTCACCGTGTACACCACCAGGTCGCCGGTGCGATGGGCGAGCTGGATGTGGGCCAGTTTCACCAGCTGGACGCCCACCACGATGAGCAACCCGGCCAGTGCGGCCTTCGGGACCTGCTGCACGACGCCGACAAGGGCGAGGGAGAACACCGAAATCCATACTCCGTGCAGAATCGCCGAGGCCCGGGTGCGGGCACCGGCGGCCACGTTGGTGGAGCTGCGCACGATCACGCCCGTGATCGGGAGTCCACCGAGCATGCCGGAGGTCATGTTTGCCGCGCCCTGAGCCATCAGCTCGCGGTCGAAGTGGGTGCGCTCGCCGGTGTGCAGCTTGTCGACCGCCACCGCCGACAGGAGGCTCTCCACGCTGGCGATCAGGGCGATGGTAAGCACCGCCGGCGCTACTGCGGCCCAGTTGCCGCCGGGCAGGACAGGCAGGCCGATGGCGTCGAACAGCGAGCTGTCGATCTTGATCCGGTCCGGATTCCCGGGCAGCACCAGCGACAGCGCCGTCCCTACCAGCACCGCGACTATCGGGCCCGGGATCACGCGAATCTTCTTTGGAGCCCGGCGCCAGGCGACGATGATGCCTATGACGATCGCGCCGATGACGAAGTCGTCACCGTGCGCGTTCAGCAGCTGACCGGGAAGTTCGGTGATGTTCTCGAAGGCCGAACTGCGCGACGCCCCGCCCAGCAGCACGTGCACCTGCTGCAGCGCGATGGTGATACCGATACCGGCGAGCATGGCATGCACGACGACCGGCGCTATCGCCAGCGCGGCGCGCGCGATCCGGCTCAATGCGAACACGATCTGCAGCAGCCCGGCCGCAGCGGTGATGAAACACGTTGTCTTCCAGCCGAACTGGTGGATGGTTTCGGCGACGACGACGGTGAGACCTGCTGCCGGCCCGCTGACCTGTAGCAGGCTCCCACCGAGCAAGCCGGCCACGATGCCGCCCACGGCGGCCGCGATCAGGCCGGCGGCAACAGGGGCGTCCGCGGCGATGGCAATGCCCAGCGACAACGGCAGGGCGACAAGGAACACCACTATCGAGGCGGGCAGATCATGGCGGAGGATCGACGAAAGCCGATCACACCAGGGACTTCCCGGTGGAGGGGCCGATATGGGGGTCGCATCGGTGTCGGTGGACATATTTCTCCTTCACCAGCCCAACGGGCCGGTCCGGTCGTTCGAACATGTTCTCCAGGGATCGAAAACAGCTGCGGCACCAAGGTTCCGAGATATGAGTGTCCAACAGCCTCTCAGGCATGGGGTTTTCCGACATCAAGGTACTTGCGAAATCGCAGCGAAAAACGGGCCGAACGGATTTTTGTGACCGGAACTATTTTGAAGGATCGCACCTTCCTCGGCATCACAACGCGCCATCGACGAAAGTTGATGCGAGGAATAAGACTTCGAGTGACGGTGGGTTCGGCGACAAGCCGCGGGAATGTCTTACAACGAGGACTGCACACCTGCTGCACGGTCCGTACGGCATCCACCGCGGACTTCTGACACGCCACGAATTCGGCGAGTGTGCGCACCGCTGTGCAGAAGTATCGCCTGGCAGCACAGGTACCGGGGTTCGGCCCGGCCGGGGCCCCATGGTAGGCGCCGCGATTCTCGGTGCCCGGCGACGAAATGCTACAAGCCATGGACAGAACTATCGTGTACTTTCGGGTCACAGTTATCGGGAATGTCACTGGATACTGTGACGATCTACTACTGTTTCGGAAGGGGTTGGGCCAGAAATCCAAAGTCCGGAAAACGACGTGCAACGGCCGCCCGGTCCGTGATCTCATCGTTCCGTCCCGAACCCGGGAAATTCCCATCAACACGACTGAGGATGACTGCATGAACTCGAGAATTATCCGCCCGCTCGCCGTGGCCGCATTCGCACTATCGGCCACCGCCCTCGGTGTCGGCACGGCCTCGGCGGATGTGTCCGCGGCCACCCCCGTCGCGGGCTCGGTGGAATTGTGTATTCCCATCCCCCTCGGCTCGGCCGAGAACACCTTCTGCCTGCCTATCGGCTAGCTCGAGTGGCACGCGGCGGTGCCGACATGGTCCAGGGTGAGCACAACGGCGCGCTTTCCAGTTCGAAGCCGTCACCGCCGCGCAGCCTGTGCAACAAGATCGAAACAGCGGCCGGCTGAGCGACTGCGGGCATGGCGCACCGGCGACCGCGCATCGGACACCACCCCATAAATCGCTTGCCGCCGAATTAGGAGTTGCATGTCGGCCCTTGATGGCGCGGACGCCACAGTGCTGGCCGCCACCGCGGCGCGCCTGCGCATTGCATTGACCGTGATTTTGCGCCGCACGCGCAGGGATCCGGATGAATGTCGATTATCCGCGACGCAGTGGGCGGTGCTGGGACGCTTGCATCGATGCGGAGCCATGGCCGCTGTCGATCTGGCTCGCCTGGAGATGTTGCGCCCGCAGACGATGCGCAATGTCATCGACGGGTTACGAGACCAAGGGCTGATCATCGGCGTACGCGACCCGATCGACGGCCGCCGCGTGAACCTGATGCTCACCGATGACGGCCTGGCCTGGGTCTGCGGACAACGGGGGCTGCTGAACAATGCTCTCGCGCAAATGCTGTCGGAGAACTGGCCGTCCGACCAACTGAACAAGGTGCATGAAGCGCTGGATCTGCTGGAGAGAATCGCATACGAGTGATCCACGCACGCCGTTCACTCGCCCGCAGCAGGCGACCGCACGCCGATAGGGGCGCTGAACTGCTCACCAGCCGCTCGGCAAGTCAGGTCGAGGCTCCGGCCGACCGTCCTTGTGAACTATCACCATCGCAACTGGCCTGCCCACCCGAAATTCACGTTACCCGGAGTAAACCAATCTTGCGGATCTGATTCTGGTTACGCTGTAGCAATAGTGCAGCTAACGGGGATGGAAGGAAGTTCGACTATGTCTGTCACCTCTCCACGCCGACAAGGGCTCACTGTATCCGGACGGCCCATATCCTCGCCGTTGAAAGACGTGCGGTCCTTGTCACGGCAGATGGTCGGGCACTTCGTCGAAACCGTCGCCCCCTGCGGCACCTTGCCCGGTGACGCGATCCACGGCGACATCACCACCATCACCCGCGTGTGCCTGGAACTGGCCGTCAGCATATTGGACGGCAGCAATATTCCGGAGAAGACCGAACGGCTCGAGAGCGCCGCCGCCCAATGGGCACGCGAGGGCGTGCCCATCGATACCGTCCACCACGCGATCCATGAAGGCTTCAAGATCGGCTTCGACCTGGTGGTGTCCACCGCCTTGGCGCAGCAACGTGCGGCCGGCTCCGCCGACCCCGACCCGATGCTCGCCATCAGCATGGCCGACTACGAAAGCATTCTCGACGGCGCCAAACTGGTCGTCGAAATGCTCGACACAATAACCATGGCGGTCTCGGTGGCCTATGTGCGAGAGCTGCGCGCGGTCGTGTCGGAGCATCACACCGCGGTGCACACGCTCACCTCGGCGCTGCTCGGGGGTCATCCCACCTCCACCATGGCTCGGGAATGCGGCATCGAGGTTTCCGACCACTATCGCGTGATAGCCCTCGCCATTCCGTCGCATCCGGACGAAACCAACCCGATACTGGACGCGAAAGTCGTCGCCCGCCGCAAGCTCCGGCGCGTGCAGGCGGAACTGGCCACCCACTGCGACGACACCGTGCTGTCACTTCTGTCGATCGACGGCGGCACCTTGCTCATCCCCGCCGATCACATCACCGAACGCGCTCTGGAGGAACTGATCGAGCACCTGTCGCATGCGGCCCGCGTGCCCATCACCGCCGCGGTCGTCACCACCGCCACCGACACCGTGCCCGCCGCCGCCGATCAAGCCCATCAGCTCCTCGACATGGTCGCCCGCTTGCGCTCGGAGCCAGGCCTGTATCGCTTCGACGATCTGGCTCTGGAATACCAGCTCACTCGCCCCGGACCCGCCCGCGACCGTGTCGGGTCGCTGCTCGATCCACTGGACGAACATCCTGAACTATTGGAGACCCTGCAGATCCATATCGCGCACAACCTGAACCGCCAGCGCACGGCGCGGCTACTGCACCTACACACCAACACCGTGGACTACCGGCTCAAGCGGATAGGTCAGCTCACGGGATTCGATCCCACCCAGGCAAGTGGGCTGTGGCACCTGCGTTCGGCATTGGTTGCCCGCACTTATCGAGGGTGAGCAGGGTATGAGCACGCCTCGAGTTGAAGATAGTGGAATGTTTGCGCACCGTCGGTATCGATGACGTCGGAAACGGTGTGGAGCATGGTCGACAAGGCAAAAAAGAAACATGGACGACATTCGACGAACTGAAGCAGACGGATTGCGTGCGACATGGCTGCTGTTTCAGGAACATCTGATCTCTATCGTCGCCGTCCACGATGTATCCGGCTCCATGACGATCGCATCCTTCGGTCCCGACGACTTTCCGGATCTCGCACGAGCGCGAGAACTCCTTCCGGAACTCAACGGTTTGTGGGACGCCGTACGCCACGATTTCTGGACCAGGATCATTCCTCCGCTACCACGGTGTCGACAATGGCGATGGCTGTGATCACGACGCTGCGCCCACTGCTGCGCGCCTCGCGGACGCACGCTTGCAGCGACGGCCGACGCACCGCCGGACCTCTTCGAACTCCGCGCAAGGCGGCGGGCGCGTACACGTAGCCGCTACTCGAACTCGTATGGACATGTGTCAGCGGAGATGAGTCGAGAATGCTGGCCAATTGCCGCATGCGCTCGGTCGACGCAAGCCGAGCCGCGATCGGCGATGCGGCAGGTCGAGGTTTGGGTGGCATGAATATCCAAGCGAGATCCTGAGCTGCCCAAAGGCGTCTGATTAGCTTCAGCCGATTCCGGCGCAGTGACGGTCTCGGCGCGATGCCCAGGTAGGCGGGCTGGAAACGAGTAGTTAGCTACTCGCGTCGCGCAGGGCGGGAAGGGGCCAGACTCGACTGGACCTCGAGAGGATGCCGGTCTCGGGGGGAGGCGATCATGAGAAACGACTCGCGAATACTACTGGTCGCGGCGGCCATGGCAGGACTGCTGGGCGCCGTGCCGGTATCGGTCGCGGCACCGGAGCAGATACCCACCGCACCCGCCCCGCCGCCCAGCACGCCGAGACCGGCGTGGCCGGTTACCACGCCGACGGATTTCCGGCTGCCCACCACCGAGGGGCATGATCCGCAAACGACCACGACCACGACCACGTCCGCGCAACCCGAGCCGACAACCACGACCACGCAACCCGAGCCGACAACCACGACTACAAAGCCGGAGCCGACAACCACCACCGGGCAACCGCCCACGACGACTCCGCGACCGACAACCGCCGGTACGTCCATCGTTCCGAGCGGAAGTTCCGCTGTGCTTCCCGCACCCACTCTCGTCGCGCCGGCCACCGCCGAACGGGGCACCGTCATCACCGTGCACGGCGAGGGCTGGCCCTGCGACTCGGTGCGCGCCTTTCCTGATTGGTCCGAGACCGTGGACGCCCGGGTCCGAGGCGGTTCGTTCGATGCGCGCGTCGATGTTCCCGACGGAGTCGAGCTTGGTGTGCACTCCGTTCCCGCCGCCTGCCTGGGTACCGCTCAGCGCATCGTCGTGAAGGCATCCGTCGAGGTCATCCCCGCGCGGCTGGGTCCAACTACCGGTGAACCCACGAACACAGAGCCGACCGATGACCGTACGAACTCGTCGTCGCAGGCCGGTGACCGTGACCGGGACACCGGTGCCGGCGACATGCTGGGCCTCGGAGGGTTCCTCGTCGCACTCGGTGCCGCAGCGCTGGTCGTACGCAGCCGCCGGAAACGCCCGGAAGCGCCACGCAACGCGGAACCGCCTCTGCCGCGCGTGCATGTGCGCGTGGTCGCCGACGGCCCCCCGACAATCCACGTTCGCCAGTTCGCCCGCACTCCGGGCGTGCGGGTCCGGCTGCGGGCCTGCGAACCGTGGCTGACTGTCAAGGAGGTGCTCCGATGACGAGTCCAGCGTCGATCAGGGCTCGGACAGTTCTGTTCCAGAATGCCCCGCGCGAAGCCGGGGTGGGCGAACTGGCCGAGTGCCTGCACGAAAGAGGTGCCGAACACGTGGCCCTGCGTCGGGCGCCGGGCGTGGCCCCGATACTGGCGTCGGCGGCGCTGCACGAGGTGGCCGAAACCATCGACGGGCTCCTCCAGGTCGACCTGGGTACTGTGGCGATCGGAGGGTGGCGCCGCTACGACCTGCTGCGCAGGGCGGCGATGCGCACCCGCGCCGGAGGAGCCGAACAGGTCACGCTGCTCGAGCACGAAATCACCCAGACCTACCGTCCGTGCTTGGAGGTCACCATCGACGAACAGCCGGTGGGAGAGTTCACCATAGAACTCTGCGTGGCGATATTGCTCCAGCCGCTCGCCGCCACCGTCCGCAATGGGACGCTGGTGGCACTGGGCCCCGGCGACTGCACCGTGACGGTATCGATCAGCGCGCCGGACCTGGGCCCGATCATGACGCGCGAACGCACCCTGCGTACGGCGACGATGATCGACCTGCGGTGGCCCATACCGCTCGTCGAACAGCCTCCGACCGCGCCCGGCGTCGTACCGAGAGTCCGGTCTCCGCAACCGAGGTGGGCCGGTGGCTGAGGGACTCGCCGGCCACCGAGCCTCCGAAAAGCCGTTGCCGGACCACGGCGACCACTGCTACTTTTCGGGAGCCGTGCGAAAGACCGAGGAGGTGGTACCCGTGAACGCAGTATCGACATGGGTGCTCCCCTCTGGGGTCACGGTCGGGCGATAGGTCGTCCGGGAGCGCCGTCCAACAGCACTCCCGAAAGGCACGACCGTGCAATTCACTTCCGAACAGCGCTTCGACGACGATGTCCTCGAGCGCGAATTCACCCTCGGCGAGATCCCCGGCATCCTGTGGACGCCCGGATCCGCATCCGTATCCGCACCAGCGCCGCTGATCCTGGTCGGCCACCCCGGCGGGCTGCGCCAGATGTATCCCCGCCTGGTGGGCCGAGCCCGGCACTCCGCGGCGGAGGGCTTCGCCGCGGCCACCATCGAGTTGCCCGGCAGCGGTGACCGGCCCCGGTCGGCCGCCGCCGAGCAGGCCCGCGCCGACCTGCGCCGGGCGGTGATGGCCGGCGAGCAGGTCGACGACGAGATCGTCGAACGGCTCGTCCTCCCGCTGGTCGAACAAGCGGTCCCGGAATGGCGGGCCGCTCTGGACGCCCTGCTTTCACTGCCCGAGATCGGCGGCCCGGTCGGGTACTCGGGAGGGCTGATATCCATCGGCCTGCGGCTGGCGGTGGTCGAGCCACGCATCTCGGCCGCCCTGCTGTTCGCTGGAAGTTATGTCCCTCGCAGCATGTTCCAGGAGGCCCGGCAGGTCACCATTCCGCTGCAGGTCCTGCTGCAGTGGGACGACGAAGGAAACGACCGGCAGATGGCCTTGGACCTGTTCGACGCCTTCGGCTCCAAGGAGAAGACGCTGCACGCCAATATGGGCGGACACACCGGCGTCCCGCAGTTCGAAGGGGACGCAGGCAACCGGTTCTTCGCCCGGCACCTGAAGTGAGGCCGGGCCGTCAGGCCGGCAGCAGACGGTAGGAACCGCCGGCCAGGACGCCGCCATCGAGGACAGGCCCGGCCCTCCTCGATGGCGGTGGCGGCCCGAATCTCCGCTGGGCTACCTGTCCCGGCGAGATCCGCGTCCGCGCGGTACCGACCTTCCCGAACGGCTAGGAGACGGCGATCGTGACCGTCCTCGTCTGCGTCTTGGCGGGCAGCTTGGTGGTATCGATCATCAGCACCTCGCCGGAGTCCTGCATGCCGTTGGCGAGCAGTTTCGCTTTCAACCCGAACGGTGGACGATCGCCGGTGGCGGCATCGATGCCGAAGTCGCTGTCATTGGCGATGTAGAGGGTCTTGCCGCCGTCGCGGGTGGCGATGCCCTCGATCTTGTCGTGGCCGAAGAACTCGCCGTCGGCATTCAGACCGTCCAGCAGGCCGCCGAGGTCCAGGTTGGACTTCTTGGCGACGGGGGCGATGCCCGCCGTCCGCAACGCGGCGACGCCGTCCGCGGTCGGCACTGCACCGACGAGGAGTTCAAGCGGTTTGCCATCGACCAGCAGGCCTAGCTCCGAATAATATTGCGCGCCCGGCACTTTCGCCTGCGGTCCGATGTCGGTGGCACCGGTGATGTCGATCGTCCACAGCTTCTTGTCGGCTTTGGGCGTTTGTTTGCCGTCGCGCTCATCGACCAGGAAGGTGGTGTTGCTCAGCGCCGTGATCTCGGAGACCGCGAGTTTCTGCTTCGGCTCCTCGAGCGGATACACGAATTCCTTGACGTCGCGGGTCTTCAGGTCCACGGTGACGATTCGGGTCATCGGCACCTCGCGCGCCGATGCGACACCCGGCGCGCTGAGCCCGCTCTGCACGATGCCGACCAGCGTGCTGCCATCCGGGGTGACGGTCAGCCCCTCCATGCCCTGGTTGGGAGTGCGCAGTGAAAGCTCTTCGGGCAGGCCGCGTCCCGGCGCCAGCCGCTCCAGCTCGGTGCCGTTGGCGTCGAAGTGGACGATGAACGGTCCGTACTCGTCGGATACCCAGAAGGTCCCGTCGGGCAGCGCCACCAGACCCTCACTGTCGATGCCGTGATCGGTGGGCGGCAGGATGGTGCCGTCGAGGTCGCGGAGGGTCTCGCCGGTGCCTGCGGAGGTATCGACCAGGCCGTTGAACGGCCGGCCCGCCGAATCCTTCAACAAGATGGTGCTTGTCGGCACCATCTTGTTGCCGACCACCTTGAGTTCGGCGATGGCGGGCGTGAAAGTCGGCACCGGATAGAGTTTTTCGTTCTTTCCCTTGCCGTCCACGTTCGGACCGCGGTCGGTCAGGCCGTAGAACTCGTCGGTCGAGCCGGGCACCGGCGTGAAGGCCGACCCGTACCCGCTGCCCTGCAGGCTCACCCCGCCGAAATCGCCCAGCGGTGGAACATCGGTGGTGAATACCTTGACGGCGTCGGTGGTGGTGACGGTGAGGCTGTCGGGCCCGGTGTATCCGGCCGCCGGTGTGTACACCACCGCGCCGTCGGTGCGCCGGGTGATCGTGCCGTGCTGCGGATCGGCGATCCCGACCGCGGCGCTGCCGCCGGTCTCGGCGAGCAGATCATCCAGCGAGATCACCAAGGACTGATCCCTGGCGGCGGTGAAGTCCGCCTCCGAACTAGACGGCGAGCAAGCGGACAGGACGGCGGTCGCGCACACCGCGGCCATGACGAGTGCGCTTCGGATATTGCGGTGCGTTCTCACCACCGATGCGTACAGTCCCAGCCCCACCATCGGTTGGCATCCAGCTGAACACGAACCATCGATCCCCACAACCATCCGATGATTGTGCCGTGCCACCAGCATTGGCGAGGGTGGGCAGACACCTCTAGTCGCGCCAGACGGGTGGGCGCTTCGCGAGGAAAGCCGCCATCCCTTCCCGGGCGCCAGGAAGTTGCGCGGCGGCGGCCATGACTTCCAGGGCGAGGGTGTAGGCATCCGCTTCGGGGCGGTCGAGTTGGCGATAGAGGGTGCGTTTGCCGAGTGCCTTGCTCGCTCGGCTGCCACGGGTAGCGCGGGCGAGCAACTCGCCCACGGCGGTGTCGAGGTCGGCGTCCGGCACGGCTCGATTGATCAGCCCCCACTCTTCGGCGGTGCGGGCATCGATCGGGTCGCCGGTCAGGGCCAACTCCATCAGTCGTTTACGGCCCACGGCGCGGGCCACCGGCACCGCGGGGGTGTGGCAGAACCAGCCACCCTTGCCGCCGGGGAGCGCGAAACCGGCTGATTCGGCGGCGACGGCCAGATCGCAGGAGGCCACCAGTTGGCAACCGGCAGCCGTGGCCAGACCCTGCACCCGGGCTATCACCACCTGCGGCACCGACTGGATGGTCGACATCAGCTCGGTGCACAGCGTGAGCAATTCCCGCACGCCGAGCAGGTCGCGCGCGGCGACGTCGGCGAAATCGTGTCCCGCGGAGAACACCGGACCGTGCGCTCCGAGCACGATGCCGGTGGCGTCGGTCTCACCGGCCGCCCGGAACGAGGCGAGCAGTTCGGCGAGATGCTCGCCCGACAGCGCGTTGCGCCGCTCCGGCCGGTTCATGGTGATGCGCACCGTGTCGCCGTCCCGCGCGACCAGCAGATGCCGATACTCCAAGGCGGTCATATCTCCACCGTAGAACGCGACGACACGTCATGTCGCGATCGCCGGTGGTAGGCATGGCCGAGCAGCGGACCCCGCTGCCGTTCGAGATGAGACGGCGCCCCCATGGCCGACTCGGCGAAACGTCGACCGAATCGCGGACGCAGGCTTCGCGCCTGGCATGGCTGGTCACGATCGGCAGCAGCCGCGACCGTACCGGGTCCGGCACTGTTCTGAAGACCAGGCCGGCTCGCGGCTGTAGCCGGCCGCCGGCGGACGAGAGGCGTGACCTCACAGAACGGTGAGGTCACGCCGGGAGCCACGCCATCGGTCAGCTACAGCAACTGGCGCCGGAGTCGATCGCTTCCTTCTTTGCCGTCGGACTGCAGCACGCGCCTTCGGCGGCGGCTTCCGCTGTGGTGCCACAGCAAGCCTGAACCGCCTCGTTCTCGGCGGGCCCGGCCGCGCCGGTGAGTGCGGGTGCGGTGCCGAAGGTCTCACTGTCGGCCAGGACGGTGTAGACCTCCCAGCGCTCGTCGTTCGGTCCGGTGACCCAGACCTTGTCCTGTGTGGCGAAGCAGCAGGTCGTGGCGATCTGCTCTTCGGTGAACAGCCCCGCTTCCGACAGGCGGGCGATCTCCGCGTGCACTTGGTCGGAGCTTTCGACCTCGACGCCCAGATGGTTGAGGCCGCCGCCGTGGCCGGGGTTCTCGATCAGCACCAGTTTCAGCGGCGGTTCGGCGATGGCGAAGTTGGCGTAGCCGGGCTTGCGCTTGGCAGGCTCGGTCCGGAACAGGGTCGAGTAGAACCGCACGGCCTGGTCGATGTCGTCGACGTCGAGGGCGAGCTGGATGCGGGACATGACTACCTCCATTTGTGTGACATATATCGAAGAACCGGTTCGATGCCGAGTCTGCCACCTTTTCGACATATGTCAACAAAATCGGTAGGGTGGGAAACATGCCCAAGACGCTGCCCATGATCGACATGTCCGCCCCGGTCTGCTGCGCGCCGGTCGCGGCCGGACCGGTCGATGACGCCGCCGCGCTCGAAGTGGCGCTGCGGCTGAAAGCGATCGCCGACCCGGTCCGGGTGAAACTGCTGTCACTACTGTTGACCAGCACATCGGGCGAGGAGAACGGCGGCGACCTCGCGGCGGAGGTCGGGCTGTCGGAGTCCACGGTCAGCCATCACCTCGGCCAGCTCCGCAAGGCCGGACTCGTGGCATCCGAACGCCGCGGCATGAACACCTTCCACCGCGCCCGCCGCGACGCACTCGCGGCGTTGTGCGTGGTGTTGGACCCCAACTGCTGCCGCTGACCTGTGCGCCCCGGCCGGATCGCGTCCTCACCCCGAGTCGGTGAAGCGCGCCCTCACCCCAGGGCCTGCTGCATGGCCACTCCGTCGACGTAGGAATGCTTCTCCTTGACCGCTCCGTCCTCGACCAGGACATAGTCCGCGAGATCGACGTGGACCTGCTTGCCGGTCGCGGAGGTTCCGGTCAGCTGCCACTGCACCACCCAGAAATCCTCCCCGACACGCAGTGACACCAAGTGGAAGGCCAGGTCGGGAACCAGGGCGAAGGTCCCTGCCGCGGCCTCGCGGATGGCGGGCCTGCCTCGTGCGGGCTCCTGGCCCGAGTGCAGGTGGAACACCGAGTCGACGCTGTGGAGTTCGGCGATTCGGTCCGGGTCGCGGTCTACCCAGCAGGCGTGGTAGCGCTCGAACAGTTCGCGCGTGGCAGTGGTCATGATGGTGATCTCCGGTACTCCGTCGTGCGGACCATGTCACCTCAGTGTCGTCGGCGGTGGTCCGTCGCGGCGACAGGCGCACGCCTCCACTTCATCCATTTTCGTTGTGCCCGTGCACAATGCGCGCTAGGTTGACGGCAGTGACCCAGGACACTCGTCTCGCGCACCCGCGCCTGCTTCGCGAGCTGCGGGCGGACCTGGCTGCGATCTCCGAGATGATCACCACGAGAATCGAACACGATGAGCAGGACTACGGCGACGCCGTCCTCGCTCACCACGAATTGACCACGCTCGTCACCGACAGTCTCGCGGCATTGCTGGACGCGATCGCCGGCAGCCGGTACTCACTCGAACCCGCGCACCGGGCCGGACGTCTCAAAGCCGAGCGTGGCATTCCGCTGGACAGTTTGCTGCACGCGTTCCGCGTCGCGGGCATGGCGTTCTGGGAGGTCATCGTCGAACGCGCTCGGCCCGACGACCGTTCCGCGCTGCCGCAGCTGTCCACCCGCGTCTGGGCCACTGTCGACGAGTACTCCGTCGCGGCCGCCGACACCTATCGGCGCGTCGCCTTCACCGGGGGCGATCACCGCGATCAACGGCTGTTGCGAGCACTGCTCGATCCCGACCTCCCACCCGCGCAGCGCGAGGACGTGGGCACACGAATGCGGCTGCCCGTCCGCGGCACGTTCGTCATCCTGGTCGGGGACATGCGCTTGGCCGCAGCCGAAGTGATCACCGTGCGGACGATGCTCGCCGACGATCGCGTCACCCTCGCCGCCGCGCACTCGCCACTCGTGCTCCTCCGGGCACTTCACGGCGCCGCAACGCGCGGTGGCGCCAGCAGACCGTTCACCGACCTGGTCTCCGCGCCTTCCGCACTCGACCAAGCCCGCCTTGCGTTCCGGTGTCTGAGCCCTTCGGACACCGAAATCCACACCTACGCTTCGTCGCCGGCCCGTGCTTTGATCGCGGCCCAACCCGGGCTTGCCGCGGACCTCTTCGCCGAGACGCTCACCGCATTCGACCGACTCCACCCCGATGACGCCGACGCTCTGGTGCAGACCGCTCTGGCCTGGTACGAGCTCGGCGGTTCGACATCGGCGGTGGGGAAGCGCCTGCACCTGCACCGCAACACGGTCTTACACCGTCTCAAACGGATAGAGCGGCTCACCGGTTCGGCATTCGCGGTACCGGCCGATGCGGCGCTGTTGTATCTGGCCTTGCAAGCACTGTTGCTCCGGGCACCGGGCGACCAGCCCTGACGGCAACGCTTCTCACGTTGCCGGGGCGGACGTGCGTCACTGCTCCTTGCCTGCGTTTTCATCGGCCCAGCGGATAAGTGCTCGGTAGAGCCAGTATTGAGCGGCTCCGGACGTGGTGGCTCCGATGATTCTCGGTGGTCAGTACCCCGGTCCACGACGGTCGCTGGATCGAACAATCGGTGCCCGCCGGAACTACGCCGTGCCTCCAGAATCCCTTCGTCACAGTAGAAGCGGAGCGTGCGGACGGGCACGCCGGTCGAGCGCGACAGTTCCCCGATGCTCACCAGGGCGTCATGGTGTGTGTTCTCGGTCGCGAGCGCTGGAACCTCCACTCCGGTGGAGTTCCTACCGCACCGAGAGTAGGAGTGACACCGATGACCGAGCACCCGACGATGAGCGCCGAGCAGATCTGGCGGGCAGCGGGCGAGGGAGCGGTCGTCACCGGCCCGATCGCCGCTCTCACCTGCTGGTCGTGACCGGTCGCGGGGAAGGGTGGGATCGGCTCACCGGCGATGGGGCGGCATCGGCGGCGGAACGTGATCGACTTTGATCGCGGTCGGACCCGATGTCGTGTCGCGGGCCTGTCAGCTCTTCAGCGGATCGTGACCCCAGTTCATCAGCGAGTACCGCCACTTACTGTTCTCGATCTCCCCGGAGGGTCGTTGTTCGAGATGGCGGTGCGCGTAGCCGACGACTTTGCGCATATGCGCGTAATCGTCGTCGGTCAGGTCCTTCTTCTCGAGGATGGCCACAATGCGGCGTCCGCTCCGGTGCCCGGTCGACTCACCGCCGTTCTCCGGTTTCTGTCCCACCGATTTCGACTCGTCGGTATCGAGCCACCGACGTAATTCTTTCGCCGTCATATTGACCACGTCGTCGAATTCCGCGCGCGTGTCTTCGTTGTCTGCCGTCATGGTTCCGACCGCCCGGTCAATCATTCCGTGGACGAAGAGCGTCGGGTTTGTGCACCGCGTCGCGACCGCTTTTCGCACTACGCACGCGATACTGCGGATCTTCCTCGGATGCCCGGACGGTCCGGCCCGCGGCCTCGGTGTCGGACGTGATCACCTCCTCCACCTCGCCTTCGGCAGTACTGCCGTGGCTGTTCCATTCCACCTCGTCACCTTTGCTGAAGGATCGCTTGCTCATGGACTTCCTCCATCTGCTCGGTCCGACGTGCACGTGGTACCCCTGGGAACGCACCGGAAACCGATAGCTGAACCGATACTGCATCGACTCGAGCGCCAGGCCGGGAGCGTCCGGCCGGACCGAACAACAGGCGTCGCGGACGCGCGAGCACGTCAGCCGCTCGTGACGCCGAGAAATTCGACAACCATGAGAAGCGAAATCCTGGAGCACGGGTCAAAGGAGTTCTTCGAAAGTTCGTTCAAACCCCAGCGCACCGCGGCCGTCGGCCACCTGACGGTCGAGAAGGTTTTTCAACGGCGCGACGAAATCGAGGGTGACATTCGCCTCGCGACTGGCGCGGCTGATCGCGTCGAGCGCGGTTTTGTGAAAGGCGATCGATTGGACGGGATCGGTGTAGGCGGCGGCGTCGATGACGGCGCCTTGGTGTGGCAGCGACTCCGCCATCGCGCTGACCCACGCGGCGGCCCGCCCGCCGAACTCGGCGGCCGAGACGCCGACGGAGCGCATCATGGCCGCACCGTGCAGAAAACCCCCGAACATCGCGTACATGGTCGCGAGCAGGGCGAAGTCATAGGTCGAGGCGAAGCCCGCGTCCTCGCCGAAAAATTCTGCGGCGGCGAGTAACTCCAGGGTTTCACGGTGCGCGTCGAAGATCGCCCGCGAGCCGCTGTAGAGGATCGCGGCGCCGGGCCCGCCGATCATGGGTGGCACCGCCATGATCCCGCCGTCGAGGTAGGCGCAGTCGAGGCCGGCCGCCCAAGCCGCGAGTTCGCGCGCCTCGCCCGGGGCGGTGCTGGTCAGGTTGATCAGTTGCCGTCCGGCCAGTCGCTCGGCCACAGGGTCGAGGGTGGCGTGCACCGACGCGTGGTCGAGCAGGACGGCGATGATCGGACCACCGGCCTCGACCGCCTCGGTGAGGGTCGCGGCGCGGACGGCTCCGGCGGCGAGAAGCTCGGCGTCCTTGCCCTCGGTGCGGTTCCAGACGGTCGTCGGCACGCCGGCCTTCAGCAATGTCGCGGCGAGTGCGCGGCCCATCGCGCCGAGGCCGAGGATGGTCACCGGGGTCTTCATGGTTTCCGCCATTGCGGAATCAACTCCTTGGGGTAGAGGAACGTCCTGGTCAGCGCGCTGGACCAAGATTGCTCGCTGTCCGACAAGGAGGCAAGTACCTACTATTTTGTCCGGTACTTACCTATTGGTTGGTGAACAGGTGGAGAGGGTGGCGATGGGCGCGAAAAGATCAGGGCCGTACTTCTGCGGCATCGACGCGGCGATGGATGTCGTCGGCGGCAAGTGGAAGGCGCTGATCCTGTGGGAGCTGGAGAACCATGGCGTACGACGCTTCGGCGAGCTGCGCAAGGGCCTGCCGGGGGTCTCGGAGAAGATGCTGATCCAGCAACTGCGCGAACTGGAAGAGGACGGCATCGTCAGCCGGACCGTGTACCGCGAAGTGCCGCCGCGGGTGGAGTACCGGCTCACCGAGATCGGGGTCGCGCTCAACGCCGCGCTGGAACCGTTGGGCGCGTGGGGATGCGACCGGATCGATCGGATCGGGGCGCGTCGCGTGCAGCACCAGTCGGAGTGAATCCTTCAAAAGTGAATGTTCCACCCGGGCAACATCGTTGAGCGAAAGTTCAAGCTACTAGTTGGTAACTTGAGTTAATTTTGTGCATACGGCGTGTAATTGACGCATAACCGGGCCCGTCGTATGTTCCACGTCACAACTTTGGCAAGATGTGGGTGGCGGCGCGGATGTCGGATGATGGGTATGACCTACGGGTCTTGCTGACGCGGGCGCTCCGCCGAATTCAGGAGTTGGAGGCACGGCCACAGCGTGAGCCGATCGCCGTCGTGGGTATCGGTTGCCGCTTGCCCGGCGGCGCGGAAACCCCGCAGCAGTACTGGGAACTGCTGTCCTCGGGCCGCGACGCGATCGTCGAGGCGCCGGAAAACCGTTGGACTGTCACGGATTCGGCGCCTCGGCGGGCGCGGCGGCGAGCCGGCCTGCTGGCCGGGCCGATCGATGCCATGGACGCCGGGTTCTTCGGGATCGCACCGCGCGAAGCGGCGTCGATGGACCCGCAACAGCGGCTCGCACTCGAAATCGCCTGGGAAGCGATGGAAGACGCGGCACTGCGGCCCGACAGCCCGGCCGCGGCACGCGCGGCGGTGTTCCTCGGCGTCAGCTGGCAGGAATACCAGCGCACCATCACCCCGGACTGGGTGCGGTCGGTGGACGCGCACACGCTCACCGGGACGATGTCGAGCATCGTGGCCGGGCGGGTGTCCCACGCGCTCGGGTTGCGCGGCCCAGCGGTGGCGATCGACACGGCGTGCTCGTCGTCGCTGGTGGCAGTGCATCAGGCGTGTCGCAGCCTGCGCGCGGGCGAGTGCGACGTCGCCTTGGCGGGTGGGGTGAATCTGCTGCAATCCGAACTCACCTCCGAGGCGCTGGCCCGCATGGGCGCGCTGTCGCCGGACGGGCACTGTCGTCCCTTCGACGCCCGCGCGAACGGGTACGTGCGTGGCGAGGGCGCGGGTGTCGTTGTGCTGAAAACGCTTTCGCGGGCGATCGCCGACGGCGACGCGATCAGGGCGCTCATCCGAGGCTCGAGCGTGAACCACGACGGTCGTTCCATGGGCCTCACCGCGCCGAATCCGACAGCACAGCGCGAGTTGCTGCTCGACGCGCTGGCCGACGCCGGGTGCACCGCCGACCGGATCGGCTACGTCGAGACGCACGGCACCGGCACGCCACTGGGCGATCCGATCGAGATCGAGGCGCTGACCAGGGTTCTCGGCGCGCCGCGTCCGGATGGGTCGGTATGCCTGCTGGGTTCGGTGAAGTCGCAGATCGGCCATCTCGAGGCGGCGGCGGGCATCGCCGGGCTGATCAAGGTGGTGCTGCAACTGCAGCATGAACGAATTCCGCGCCAGCACGATTTCGCCACGATGAACCCGAAGATCTCGCTCGACGGCACGGCGCTGGCGCTCCCGACCCGCGATGTCGGCTGGCCGCGTACGGAGCGGCCCCGGCTGGCGGGGGTGAGTTCGTTCGGTTTCGCGGGCACCAACGCGCATGTGGTGCTGGAACAGGCGCCGGAGCCGCAGCCGCGCGCGATACCGGAAGGCCCCGCGCTGCTCACTGTTTCGGCGCGCACCCCGGCTGCGCTCGACGCGGTGTCCCGCCGTTACGCGGAGCAGTTGAGCCGGCCGGAGGTGCCCCTCGCCGATGTCGCTGCCACTGCGGCGCTGGGGCGCACGCATTTCGCGCATCGGCGCGCGGTCGTGGCGCGCACCGCCGAGGACGGAGCCCGCGAACTCGCGGCTCCGTCAGGTCGGTCGACCGACTCGGACGCGGGCAAGCCGCGGGTCGCGATGCTGTTCACCGGGCAGGGCGCACAGTACGCGGGCATGGGCGCGGCACTCGACCGCAAGTATCCGGCCTTCCACGCGGCGCTCGACCGCTGTGACGAGTTGCTCGGACCGCTTCCCGGCGGCATGCGCCTTCGGTCGGCGCTGTTCGATGCCGACGACGAGTTGCTGACCCGCACCGAGTACGCACAACCGGCGCTGTTCGCGATCGAATGGGCCTGCGCGCAACTGTGGTCGGCATTCGGCGTGCGTCCCGACGTCGTACTGGGCCACAGCCTCGGTGAACTGGTGGCGGCGACCGTCGCGGGAGTGTTCGACCTCGCCACCGGGTTGTGTCTGGCCGCCGAGCGTGGCCGGCTGATGCAGGCGGTCGCGCAGCGCGGGGCCATGGCGGCGGTGTTCGCCGCGCCCGCGGAATTCGAAGCGCTGATGGACGCGCTCGCGGCGACTGTGTCGGTAGCCGCGGTCAACGGTCCCGGACAGTTCGTGGTCTCCGGTGCGGTGGACGCGGTGGATCGAATCGTGCGCGCCGCCGCGGAACGGTCGATCCGCACGGTGCGGCTTCCCGGTGCGACGGCCTTCCACTCGCCGCTGCTGGATCCGATGCTGGAGGACTTCGAGACCCGGGTCGCCGAGCTGGTGCCCGACCCGCGCGCGGCGAGAATCGCGCTGGTGTCCAACGTGACCGGCGCGCCGATCGAGACCCGTATGGACGCCGCGTACTGGCGGGCGCACGCGCGCGGCACCGTCCGATTCGCCGACGGTGTGCGCTCGCTCGCCGAGTCGGGCGTGGACGCCTATCTCGAAGTGGGACCGCACCCGGTGCTGCTGGAGTTCGGGCGGCACACCGACCCCGGCGCCCTGTGGCTGCCGAGTATGCGCCGAAGTTCCAGTGACGACGAGGTGTTGCTGACCGGTCTGGGGCAGCTGTACTGCGCCGGTGCGGAGATCGAATGGACCGCGGTGGTGCCCGAGGGCGCGCGACGGCGCAACGACCTGCCCACCTACCCTTTCGAGCGGGAGCAACTCGCCGTGCCGAACGCGAGCACGTCGGCGAGCACCGGATTTCTTGCCGAGCACCGGTTCCGGGGCCGCCCGGTGGTGCCCGCGGCGGCTCTCGCGCTGCGTGCTCTGCGGGCGGCCGGAGACACCGACCACGAGCTGATCGACTTCGTCGCCGCGCGGCCGGTGCCGCTGGAGGAGTTGGCCGAGCCGGCCGTGTCCGAAGCGGGGGATCGCACCGAAGTGCGGTTCCAAGTCGAGAACGGCAGTGTCACCGCGGTGTCCGCTGCGGTTCGAGCCGCTTCGGCCGGCCCGCGCGAAGCCGGGGACCTGCCCGAGGCGCGGCGCGCGGTGAGCACCGAATGGGACGTCGCGGACTTCTACCGGCGGTGTGCCGACGCCGGATTGACCTTCGGCCCGCGATTCCGCTGGATCACGCGGCTGCAGGCCGGCGACGGCAGCGTGCTCGCCGAAGTGCGGCGACCGGCCGAACTCGCCGGTGAACCGGACGCCTGGCTGCCGTGCCTGCTCGACGCCGCGGTGCAGACCGGCCTGGCGTTGGCTTCCAGGGACACTGACGCGGCTCGACTGCCGGTCGGGATCGGCCGTCTCCGGTTGGCCCGCGAAGACGCGGATGCCGCCGCCTGGGTGCTGGCCCAGCGCACCGGCCGCACAGTTCGCATCACGGTCTTCGATACCGCCGACGCCATGATCTGCGATATCGAAGACGTATGGTTCGCCGAGTCCGGCGCCGCCGGACAGTCGCAGGATCGGGATCGCATGTCCGGCCGCACGCATCGTCCGACCTGGACGCCCGCCGCGGCGTCGCCGAGCGGACAGGGACCCACCGCCGCCCTGGTGATCGGCGTCGGTCGGCAAGCCGACCGGCTCGCCGCCGCTTTGCGCGCCGCCGGTGCCGATGCCGTGGCGGTGGAACGCACCACGGATTACGTTGTCCGGCCCGACGACGACCGCGCGGTGATCTACCTCGCCGACGTCGAGGCGGACGACAGCGCCGACGCGGCGCGGCGGGAAACGCACTTCGCCCTGAGTGTGATCCAACGGATGGCTCGCAGCGTCGCCGACGCACCCTTGTACCTGGTGACCCTCGGGGCAACCGGGGCGCTGCCCGGCGAACCCGTGCGCCCTGCTGCCGCGGCGCTGTGGGGATTGGGCGCGGTCGCGCGCACCGAACTGCCCGAACTGCGCTGCCACCTGATCGATCTGCCCGTCGACGCACCCTGCGACGACCACCGCTTGGTGAGCGAAATCTGCTCGGGCGCGGCGGATGAGGCGGTCGCGCTGCGCGGGCACCACCGCTACACGCCGCGATTGCAGCCCTCCGACGACCTCGGCGCCCTGCCTCGGCTCGATCGTGGCGGCGCGTATCTGATCACCGGCGGGCGCGGAGCGCTGGGGTTGTCCGCTGCGCGGACGTTGGCCGAAGCCGGTGCCGGAACTGTGGTGCTGGCCGGCCGCAGCGCCCCCGCACCGGGGGACGAGCGGGAGATGGCGCGAATCGCCGCCCTCGGCGCGCGCGTCGAGACCGTGGTGGTCGACGTCGCGGATCGAGTGGCGCTGTCGCGCCTGCTCACTCGCTTCGATGACGAACTGCCGCGGTTGTCCGGGGTGGTGCACTGTGCGGGCGTCCTGGACGACGCCCTGCTCGTCGAGCAGACCCCCGGGCACATCGATCGGGTGTTCGCGGGGAAGGTCGCGGGGGCGTGGCACCTGCACCAGCTGACCGCGGACCGGTCGCTGGAGTTGTTCGTGCTGTTCTCGTCGGTCAGCGCCGCGGTGGGCACCGCCGGCCAGGGCAACTATGCGGCGGCGAACGCGTATCTGGATGCCCTCGCTCGCCTGCGCACGGCGCGCGGGCTGCCCGCGGTGAGCATCGCGTGGGGCCCGTGGGCGAACACCGGCATGGCCGGGGGACTCAGCGACGCGGCCCGCCGCGCGTGGTTGCGCCACGGCGTCGCCGAATTGGCCGTCGAGGACGGCGCCCGAGCGCTGCGCTCGCTGCTGGCGGCCGAGGGCGTCGTCGCGGTATTCCCCGCTGTCGCAGAGGTTCCCGCGCAGGCGGGATCGATCGCCGAGGTGCACGCGCACGACACCCGGCCACCGCGCGAACCGGCGGATCTGCTCGAACTGGTGCGTGGCCACGCCATGACCGCGCTGGGGCGCACGACGACGATTTCCGAGCGCACGCCGCTGCGCGAACTCGGACTGGATTCGATGATGGCCGTGGAACTGCGCGACGCGCTCTCCGCCGATCTGGGCGTGCGGCTGCCTGCGACCCTGCTGTTCGATCATCCGACCGTCGCCGCGGTGTCCGAGGAGATCGCCCGGCTCGGCGCGCGGTCCGCCCCTGGCCGCACGGCGCGAGAGCAGGCCGGACAACGACCGATCACGCGCACCTCCGAGCAGCTCACCACCTCCGTGTACCCAACCGAACTCCCGGTTACACCTATGACATCGAACGTGTCGCAGCTCACAAAGCGCCAAACCGGCACCGCCCCGGACGAAGACGCCGAGGCCATCGCGATCATCGGCATGGGCTGCCGTTATCCGGGCGCGGTCCGCGGGCCGTCCGATTTGTGGCGCGTACTCGCCACCGAGACCGACGCGGTGACCGAGGTCCCCGCGCACCGCTGGGATGCGGACGCCTTCTTCGATCCGGACCCGGACGCCGAGGGCAAGACCTACACGCGCTGGGGCGGATTCGTCGACGGCGTCGAGGAATTCGACGCCGGATTCTTCGACATCTCCGTCGGCGAGGCGCGGATGCTGGACCCGCAGCAGCGTTTGTTGCTCGAAACAACCTGGGAGGCACTCGAACACGCCGGATACCCCGCGAGCCGTCTGGAGGGCAGCCGGACCGGTGTCTTCGTCGGGGTGATGTCCAATGACTATGCCGAGCGGATGGCGCGGGCCGACCTCGCGCCCGACGCCTGGTTCGGTACCGGCAATCTCTCCAGCGTCGCCTCCGGGCGGCTGTCGTACTTCCTCGGCGTGCACGGGCCCAGCCTCACCATCGACACCGCGTGCTCGTCGTCCTTGGTGACGGTGCACACCGCGGTACGCAGCCTGCGCAGCGGCGAATGCGATCTGGCGCTGGCCGGTGGCGCCACCGTGGTGCTCACGCCCTCGCTCGACATCTATTTCGCGCGGGCGCGGGGTCTGGCCGCCGACGGCCGGTGCAAGAGCTTCGACGCGCGCGCCGACGGCGTGGTCTGGAGTGACGGCGCGGGGATGCTGGTGCTCAAGCGACTGTCGGATGCCCGGCGCGACGGCGATCGGGTGCTGGGGCTGGTGCGCGGATCGGCGGTCAATTCCGACGGCCGCAGTCAGGGGTTGAGCGCGCCGAGCGGTCCGGCGCAGGAACGGGTCATCCGCGCGGCGCTCGCGGACGCGGCGCTCGCGGCGGAGGACATCGATTACGTCGAGACGCACGGCACCGGCACGGCGCTTGGCGATCCGATCGAAGTGAACGCGCTGGCCTCGGCGCTGGGGGAGGGGCGCACCGAAGCGACCCCATTGTGGATCGGATCGGTGAAATCGAACCTCGGGCACACCCAGGCCGCGGCGGGAATCGCGAACATCATCAAAGTGATCGAGTCGATGCGGCACGAGCGCATTCCCGCCTCGCTGCACTTCCGGTCGGGCAATCCGCATATCGACTGGGACTCGGTCGCGATCCGCGTGGTCGCCGAGCAGCGGCCGTGGCCGCGTTCGCGGCGACCGCGGCGGGCGGGTGTGAGCGCGTTCGGTATCAGCGGGACGAACGCGCACGTGGTGCTCGAGGAAGCGCCGCAGGAATCGGAGCACGCATCCGCCGACGACTCCGGACCCCATCTGCTGGTCCTCTCGGCGAAGAGCGCCGAGGCACTGCGTGAACTGGCTGCTCGCTACCGGGATCTGCTGGCCACCCGCCCGGCGACCGCGCTGGGGGATTTGTGCGCGTCCGCCGCGGTGGGCCGAACCCACTTCGGCGAGCGTGTGGCCATCGGCTTCGACACCGCCGCGCAGCTGCGCGGCGCGCTCGGGAATGTCGCCTCGGGGACGATCGCGAGCGGATCGGTCGTCACGGAGTCGATCGGTTCGGCAGACCTCGCTCGCCGCTACGTCGATGGTTCCGAGATCGACTGGGCGGCTGTGTATTCTACTCGCCACTGGCGTCAGGTCGATGTGCCGACCTACCCGTTCCAGCGCAAACGGCACTGGCTGGAGCTGACGCCGCGCTCCACGGACACGCCCTCCGCACGCACGGTACGACTCACTCCGGAGATGTTCGCAGGACACCGCCTGCGGGGTGTGCCCACGGTGCCCGCGGCGTGGCTGTGCACTCAGCTGAAGGAGATCGCCGCTGGATTGCCCGGGGCGTGGGAGGTCACCGGGCTGCGACTGCTGCAGCCGCTGGAGGTCACCACCGAAACGGTGCTGCGGGTGGAGCTCGAGCCCCGCCCGGATGGTCATGGCGTGCGTTTCCTTCGCCGCGATGACGACGTCACCTGCTATGCGCAGGCGAATCTCGCTGTCGCGCAATCCGATTCGATGGCATCGCTCGCGGCTGTGGCGCGTGGCTCCGAGCCAGGGATTTGGCCCGCCTACTACGACAGGGTGGCAGGGCTTGGCCTGGATCTGGGTACCGACTACCGCTGCGCACTCGAATTCCGGCGGATCGGCGACACCGAAGCCGAAGCCGTGTTCCGGCTGCCCGGTGACCGCGCGACAGCGCTCGATCCGATCCTGCTCGATGCCTGTTTGCACACCATCGTGGTGACCGCTCGGGCCGAGCGGTTGTTCCTGCCGTCCGGTATGGGGAGAGTTCGATTCTTCGACGGACCACAGGCCGGGGAGACGACCGTCCGGTGCCGGGTGCGGGTGACCGAACGAGGGGCGCGCGTCATCGTCGGTGACGCCACACTGCACTCACTCTCCGGGCGACCTCTCGCCAGTGTGCACGGGGTCGAGCTGATGGCTACGGAGCCAGGGTTTGCGCCGCACTCGTCGGCCGGCGAATCGGATTCGTCCCGGCTCACACGTCTGCTGCACCACGTGGAGTGGGTTCCCGCCGAGAGCGGCGCCCTCGGAGCAGAAGATCCCCCGGGCCGCTGGTTGATCTTCGGTGACGGGCCGGTCGGTGACGGCGTCGCCGCCGAGCTGGCTGCGCGCGGCGCGGACACCGTGGTCGTACGCCCGGACGACGCGGCCGATCCGCTCTCGTCGCCGCTGCGAGGTGTCGTCTTCGCGTGGACCGCGGCGTCCGCCCAGACCCGCGTCGAAGCCGTCCTGCGGTTGGCGCGCGCGCTGGACGCGGCGGCGCACCGGCCGTCCGCGCTGTGGTTGCTGACCGTCGACGCACAGCACGTCGCGCCCGCCGACCGGCCGGATCCCGACCAGGCCCTGTTGTGGGGTCTCGGGCGCACGCTGAGGACCGAGCATCCGGAGTTCGGGTGCCGATTGCTGGATCTGTCCGCCGGGTTCGCCGCGGAAAGTGTCGTCGACGGGTTGCTCGGGGGGCGTTCCGGTGAGTTCGCGATTCGCGACAACCGTTGGCTGACCGCGCGTCTCGCCGACGGACCCGCGCCGTCCGCCGAGTACCGATTGGTCGCCGACCGCTCCGGCGAATTCGACCGGATGCGATTGATCTCCGGTGTCCGACGTGCACCGGCGGCGGGGGAGGTCGAGATCGACATCGCCGCCGCCGGTCTCAACGCCCACGACCTGTGGGTGGCCTCGGGCATACATCCGCAGGGCGTGCTGCCGCTGGGTGCGGAATGCGCGGGCCGGATCACCGCGGTCGGCGCCGGGGTCGACGGGCTCGCGGTCGGTGACCACGTCGTGGCCTTGGCGAGCGAGAGCCTTGCCCGCCACGTGACGGTCGACCAAGGCATGGTGGCACTGCTGCCGGATCACCTGTCCTTCGCCGAAGGCGCCACCGTGCCCTACGCCTTCACCGCCGCGTGGCATGCGCTGTTCGATCTCGGCGGCCTGCGCGCCGGGGACCGGGTGCTGGTCCACGGCACCGCCGACGGCATAGGTATGGCTGTGGTCCAGCTGGCCGCGCACGCAGGCGCGCAGGTGTACGCACCCGCCGCGCTGCGTCGCTGGGCGGAGACCGCGGGCGTCCCCGTGACACAGATCGATACCTGGCGTAGCCACGGGTTCGGCGAGAGCGTGCGGGCGGCAACTGCGGGGCACGGGGTGGATGTCGTCGTGCACACCCTGGGCGACGGCTTCGCGGCGCGCGCCTCCGAGGTACTGCACGCCGACGGTCGCGTGGTGGAAATCGTCGACCCGGTGCAGACCGGCGCGATCGAACGCCACGGCGAGATCGGCGCTCGGGCTTTCGATCCGGCCACCGTCGACCCATCGCGGCTCGGCGCTGCCCTCCGCGCCGTGATGGCGCTGTTCGCGCAGCGTGCGCTGACTGCGCTGCCGCACGCGGTACACGGGATCGATCGTGCCGCCGAGGCGTTCCGCGCCATGGCGCAACGAGATCATCCCGGTCGTGTCGTGGTGCTGGGCCGAGACGCCTCCGCCGCCGCGCACGGAGACCGGCTGCCCGATGGCACCTATCTGGTCACGGGAGGTTTCGGCGGCCTCGGGGCCGCGGCCGCGCGGTGGCTGGCCGATCGCGGTGTCCGGCACTTGGTGCTGGTGGGCAGGCGCGCACCGGACGCGGCGGGAGCGCGCCTGATGGAATCGCTGCGCGCCACCGGTGTGCGGGTGACGGCGCGGCAGGCGGATGTCGGTGACCGTGGTGCCGTCGCGGCGCTGCTGGGAGGCATCGCGGAATCCGGGCTGCCGCCACTGCGGGGCGTCATCCACTGCGCGGGAGTGCTCGACGACGGCGTGGTGACCGAGCAGAGCTGGCCGAGGTTCCAGACCGTGCTCGGACCCAAATATCATGCCGCGCGCCACCTCGACGAACTCACCCGCGACCGGCCGCTGGAACTTTTCCTCATCTATTCGTCCGTGGCAGGCGTGCTCGGCACCCCGGGCCAGTCGAACTACGCCGCGGCCAACGCGGCATTGGATGCGCTGGCCTGGCGGCGGCGGGCCGAGGGACTGCCCGCACTGAGCATCGGGTGGGGACCATTCGCCGATGTGGGTATGGCCGCAGGCCGGGCCGACGTCACCGCGCGCCTCGTTCGACGTGGGTTGCCGCCGCTGTACGAGGGGGACGCGGCCGCGGCGCTGGATCATCTCGTCCGGTCCGGCAGCACCGCCCCGGGCGTCTTCGACTTCGCGCCCGAACGGTGGTACGCACAGCGGGCGCCGCACGTCACGGCGGTCGCCCCGCTGCGGACTCGACCGGAGATTGCCGACTCCCCGGCGACACCCGATGATGTCGCACCCTGGGAGGCGCTCGTCCAGCGCGTCGCGATGCGGGTATTGGATCGAACCGGTGCACTGGATCCCGAGATCCCACTGCACGACACGGGCGTGGATTCGCTGACCGGGATGGAATTGCGTGCGGCACTGGCCGCCGAGGCCGGGATGCCGCTGCCCGCCGGGCTCGTCTTCGACTACCCGACCGTGCGTGACATCGCGCGGTTCCTGCACCGCAAGGGTGCGTCCGCTCCCGCGGCGGCACAGCACCAGACCGCCGCCCAGGCGTCTGCGCTCCCGTCCGCACCTGCGGAAACATCGTCCTCGCAACAGCCTGTGAAGCACTATTCTTCGGCCGAAGCCGACTCCGGAAGCGACCAGCCCGACGACGATCCCATCGTCATCGTCGGCATGAGCTGCCGCTTCCCGGGCGGAGTACGCACGCCCGAGGACTTCTGGGAGCTGCTGTGGCACGGCCGGGACGCGATCACCGAGGTGCCACCGCAGCGGTGGAACATCGACGACTACTACGATCCCGACCCGGCAGCGCTGGGCACGATGTACACCCGCTGGGGCGGGTTCGTCGACGACGCCGACGAATTCGATCCCGCGTTCTTCGGCATCGGCGCGGCGGAGGCGCGGGCGATGGACCCGCAGCAACGCCTCCTGCTGGAAACCACCTGGGAGGCGCTCGAGCGCTCCGGTCGCGCGCCCGGCGCGTTGGCGGGCAGCCGCACCGGCGTGTTCGTCGGTCTGTGCTTCAGCGAGTATCCGGCGACGCCGATCCGGGCCGCCGATCCGAGCGCGATCGGCGCCTATTCGGTGATCGGTTCGGCGCCGAGCGTCGCGGCCGGTCGCTTGGCCTACGTCCTCGGGCTGCAAGGCCCCGCGATGACATTGGATACGGCATGCTCGTCGTCGCTGGTGGCCTTGCAAGCAGCCGAGGACGGGCTGCGCGCAGGCCGGTGCGACCTGGCAGTGGTCGGCGGAGTCAACCTCCAGCTGGCCGCGGAGACCACCGTCGGCTTCTGCCGTCTGGCCGCGCTGTCGCCCGACGGACGGTCACGGGCGTTCGACGCCGACGCCGACGGCTACGTCCGCGCCGACGGATGCGGCGTGCTGATACTGACCCGACTGTCGCAGGCCCGCCGCCACGGTGATCGGGTGCTGGCCGTCGTTCGTGGCGTCGCGGTCAACCACGACGGACGATCCAACGGTCTCACCGCGCCCAACGGCCCGGCTCAGCAGCGCGTCATCAGCGATGCGCTGGCGCGGGCGGGGCTGCGGCCGGAGGCGGTGGACTACGTCGAGACGCACGGCACCGGAACCCCGCTCGGTGATCCGATCGAGGCCACCGCACTGGCCGAGGTGTACGGCGCCGACCGTGCGCGGCCGCTGCTCATCGGGTCGGTCAAGACCAACATCGGGCATACGGAGGCGGCGGCCGGCGTCGCGGGAGTCATCAAGGCCGTGCTCATGTTGCAGCACCGCCGGATTCCGCCGAGCCTGCACTTCCGGACACCGAACCCGCTGATCGACTGGGCCGGTCTGCCGCTGGAGGTCGTGCGCGAGGGCCGGGAGTGGCCCCGTACCGATCACGACCCGGCGATCGGCATCAGTTCCTTCGGGATGAGCGGCACCAACGCGCACGTCGTGCTCGCCCAGGGTGACCCGGCGCAGGCGCCGCCCACGGAATCACCGGGCGCGCAACTGCTCGTCCTGTCCGCACGCGACCGGACCGCCCTCGACGACACCGCCAGGAATTGGGCAGACGAAATCTCCTCGGAGCACGCGTCGTTCGGCGATCTGGCCTACACCGCCGCGACCGCGCGGACCCATTTCGAGGAGCGGTTAGCGGTGGTCGCCGATACCGGCGCGGCGGCCGCGCGGCAACTGCGGGACCGGCCGCCGACGCTGATCCACGGCCGTGTGGAACGAACAGCACGGACGAAGGTGGCCCTGCTGTTCACCGGGCAGGGATCGCAGTACCCCGGCATGGCGCGTGAGTTGTTCGACTCCGAACCGGTCTTCCGGGACGCGCTGCGCAACTGCGACGCCGTGCTCGGACCGATCGCGGACGGCATCGGGCTGGTCGAGGCCGTCTACGGCGACCACGGTCCGGAGCTGTTGCGGCAGACGGCGTTCACCCAGCCGGTGCTGTTCGCCGTCGAGTGGGCGCTGTGGGAGCTGTGGCGGGCATGGGGGATCACCCCGGCCGCGGTGCTCGGGCACAGCGTCGGGGAATACGTCGCCGCCTGCGCCGCGGGCGCGATGACCATGGCGGACGCCTTACAGCTCGTCGCCGTGCGCGGGCGGCTGATGCAGCGCCTGCCCGAGGGCGGCGCGATGATGGCCGTCGACGCTCCCGCCGAGCAGATCTCCTCATCGGTCGCGCGGTACGGGCCGGCGGTGTCGATCGCGGGATACAACGGACCGGCCCAGGTGGTGATCGCCGGACCGGAAGCCGCGCTCGACCGGCTCCGAGACGAACTGGCGGCCGGCGGTTTCCGGTCCGCCGCCCTCACCGTGTCGCATGCCTTCCACTCCGCGGCGATGGATCCGATCCTCGACGACCTCGCCCTCGCAGCGGCCAGGGCGACGATGACCGACCCCGCGATTCCGCTGGTGTCGAATCTCACCGGTGCACCGCTGCGGGCGGGCGACCTCACCCCGGAGTACTGGGCACGGCATGCGCGTCAGCCGGTGCGCTTCGCCCAGGGGATGCGGGCCATGGCCGAGCTGGGCATCGGCGACTTCCTCGAAATCGGTCCGCAGCCGACGTTGTCAGCGCTCGCCGGGCGCGTGCTGGGCGACTCGGCGAGGTTCGCCGCGTCCCTGCGCCGCGGCCGCGGTGACCGCGAGACGATGATGACCGCGCTCGGACAGCTGTATGTCGCGGGTGTTCCGGTGGATTGGGAGCAGGTGCACCGGCCGCACGGGCGACGACGGGTGCTCGCCCCGACCTATCCGTTCCAGCGGCAACGCTATTGGTTCGAGCAGCGATCGGATACCGCTGAGTTCGCGGTATCTGGCGCTCCGGCCGGGGACCCCGATCATGCGATGCGTTTCGAAGACGCACATGCGGGGACCGCACCCACACGATCCATGGGCCTTTCACCACGAACCGGCAATGCGCCGCTCGCGGTTCCGAGCGCCGTCGTCTCCGGGCATACGACTATCGCGGGTGAGCCGGATGCGAGGCTCGCCACACTGCCCCCAACCGCACTCTCGGACCACCGGGGGCAGTCGGAAAACCTCGGCACGCTTGCGGAGGGCACTGCCGTCGCCGAGGCGTCCGGTTCGACGCGGCTCGGCGTTCCGTATCCCCCGAGCGGCACTCTCCCTCCGCACACGGACGTTTCAGCGCGCCCGGAAGAGGCTGCGGCTTCGATCACCGCTCGATCGGACGGCGGCGCAGCCACTTTCGATGTGCGACTCGCGCCGGATGAACCGAGTTACCTGGCCGACCACGTCGTGGACCGCGCTGTCGTCGTACCGGGCGCCTGGTTCGTCGCGACCATCGCCGACAGGGCGCGCTCCCTGGTGGCCGGTGCGGTCATCGCGATCGACGACCTCGTGATCACCCGCGGACTCACCCTGACCGGCCCGCGACCGGTGCGGGTGGGCTTCGAGCCGCTCGCCGACGGGTTGGCGGTGCGGGTGACGACCGAAGATTCCGGCACGCACGCGCGTGCTCAGGTCCGTGCCGCAGCGCAGCGGATCCCGGACGGCGCGGGCTTGGCCGAGGTCCTCGGCAACTGCCGGGAACATCTCGCCGCGGCGGCCTTCTACGAGCTGCTGGCCGGAGCGGGCCTGCCGTACGGACCGGCGTTCCGCCGCGTCGTCGACGTGCGCTTCGGCCGGCACGAAGCCCTGGTCACGTTGGCGGATCCGGAGACAGGCACCGGCACCGCGCCGGTGCATCCGGTGCTGCTGGACGCGGCGTTCCAAGCCACCTACGCGGCGATGTCGCCGCGCGCCGAGCAGCAGACGTGGGTGCCGTTCGCGGTGGACCGAGTGCTCGTCTCGCCCGCCGCGGGCACCGTTCGATTCGGCCATGTGCGCGTCGTCGAGCAGACGCCACAGCTGTGCGTCGCCGATGTTCGACTGCTCGACGAGGAGGGTAACCCGGTGCTGGTCGCGAACGGATTGCGAGTGATGCCGAGCCCCACACCGCACTCGGGCGGGCAGCCGTCCCGTGCGCTGCCCGATCGGTTCCTGGCGGACACCTATCGCATCGCCTGGCAGGAGACCGACGCCGCGCTCCCCGCCTCGGCGGCCGGACGCTGGCTGATCATCGGCGCGTCCGGGGACTTCGCCGACGGGCTCGCCGACGCCGTGCGGGCGCGTGGCGGGGAGTGTGTATTCGCCCGTCCCGGCCGTGGTTTCGCGTTCCGCGCAGACGACGAATTCGAGGTCGACCTGGGCGTACCGGCGGCGGTGCGCGCGCTGTTGGGTGCGGTGCGCGACGGACGCATACCGTTGCGCGGGATCGTCTCGGCGGTCGCGCTCTCGGCCGACGACGCGCCCGCGCCGGTCGTCGCCGAACGTCTGGTGGTCGGCGCTGTGCACCTCGTGCAGGCCGCCGCGGCGGCCGGGGAACCCGCGGTGTGGCTGGTCACCCGGTACGGGCAGCGGGTCGGTTCCACCGATCCGGTGGCGCCCGAGCAGTCCGCGCTGTGGGGCTTCGCCCGCAGTGCGCAGCTCGAGCACCGCGAAATGGGTTGCCGCGTACTGGATATCGATCAGGTGACCGATGCCGGAACCGTCGCCGACGCACTCGTCGTCCCCGACGCGCCACGCCAGCTCGCGCTGCGTCAGGGACGTCGTCGCGTGCCGCGGCTCGTTCCGATGCAAGCCGTGCCGGACGAGTCGGTTTCCGGAGCGGGACGGACCGTCCTCATCACCGGCGGGCTCGGCGGAGTCGGCTTGCGACTGGCCCGCTGGCTCGTCGACCGGGGGTGGCAGGAGCTGGTGCTCGCGGGGCGGTCGGCGCCGGACGCGCGAGCCCGCTCGGCCATCGCCGAACTGCGGGAGCGTGGCGCCCGGATCCGGGTGCGGTCGCTCGACGTCGCCGATCGCGACGCCGTCGCGGCCACGCTGGCATGGATCGACCGCGAGCTGCCGCCGCTGGCCGGAGTGGCCCATCTGGCCGGGGTGCTGGACGACGGCGTGATCGCCGAGCAGACGGCCGCGCGGGTCGGGCGCGTCCTCGCACCGAAGACCTTCGGGGCATGGCACCTGCACGAACTGACGGCGGATCGCTCCCTGCGTTTCTTCCTGTTGTTCTCCTCGGCCGCGGCGGTGGTCGGTTTGCCCGGCCAGTCGAGCTACGGCGCCGCCAACGCCTTCCTCGACGGCGTGGCCGAGTCGCGCAGCTCCTCGGGCTCGCCCGCGCTGTCGATCGCGTGGGGCCCGTGGGCGGACACCGGCATGGTCGAGCAGCTCGACAGCGGCGCCGTACAGCGGCTGGCCCGCCGTGGTTACGGGATGCTGCGCCCCGCGCAGGCGTTGGACATACTGGCCCGCCTGATCGGTTCCCCGACACCGGCGGTCACGGCGATGCCGCTCGCGCTTGCGGAAACGACCGGGGCCGACGTGCCGGATGTGCTGCTGGATTTCGCCGCGCCGGTCGAGAACGTGGCCGTGCCAACCGATACCGCCGAACTGTCCGACAGGATGGAGGCTCTCGTGCGGCGCTGCCTGGGGTTGGCGCCCGGTGACGATCTGGATCGTCCGCTGCACGAACTGGGGCTGGACTCGGTGGCGGCGCTCGAGATCCGCGATGAACTGTCGCGCTCCAGCGGTCACCGCCTGCCCGCCACGCTGGCTTTCGAGTACCCCACTCCGCGCGCGGTGGTCGGCCTGCTGGTGCGGCTGGGCTCCGCCGCCGATCCGTCCGCGCCGCCGTCGGTCGAGAGCCGTGGCGATTCCTCCGATCGGGCGGCGGCGCGGACGCCCACGAGGACTTCGACCGCATCGAACGGAGCCGTAGCTGCTCGATCGCAGGCTGCGGGCGAGGGTTTCGCCGCGCACACCGACGGGCCGGGCGCGAACGGTGCGGCGAGCGCGATCGAGCGCCCGCCCATGAACGACACTCGGCCCGCCTCGCGGCCGATGACCCGGCACGTTTCGGACAACCCGGCCGCCTTTGATGCGGCCGAGGCCTCGAGTTCCGGCCACCCCAGCGGCGCGGTAGGAGATATCGCGATCGTGGGCGTCAGCGGACGCTACCCGGGTGCGAAGGGTCTCGACGAGTACTGGCGGGTGCTGATCGAGGGACGCGACTGCGTGACCGAGATCCCCCGCGACCGTTGGGATCACACCCGCTATTTCGTTCCGGACCGGAACAACCCGTTCACCGCCTACACCAAATGGGGCGGATTCCTCGACGACGTCGACTGCTTCGACCCGCTGTTCTTCGCGATCTCCCCGCGCGAGGCGGAGATCCTGGACCCGCAGGAGCGGCTGTTCCTGCAAACCGCATGGGCCGCATTGGAAGACGCCGGGCACTCCCGGGCCGATCTGGCGCGCGGCGGCCTGCGCCCGGAACAGGCCGGTGTGTTCGTCGGCGTCATGTGGGGCACCTACCAGATGTTCGGGGCCGAGGAGTCCCGGCTCGGGCGCGGCACGTTGCCCGGGTCGACGTTCTGGAGCATCCCCAACCGTGTCTCGCACGCCCTGGACTTCCAAGGGCCGAGCATGGCGGTGGACACCGCCTGCTCGTCCTCGCTGACCGCGCTGCACCTGGCCTGCCAGAGCATCCGCACCGGCGAATGCAGGCTGGCGGTGGTCGGCGGGGTCAATCTGTCACTGCACCCCTACAAATTCGTCGCCCTCAGCCAAGGGCAGTTCGCCTCCACCGACGGCCGCTGCCGCTCCTTCGGCGCGGGCGGCGACGGATATGTGGCCGGCGAGGGTGTCGGGGCGATGGTGCTGCGGCCGCTGGCCGACGCCGAAGCCGACGGCGACACCATCTACGGCGTCATCAAGGGTTCGGCCATCAACCACGGCGGCCGAGTCAACGGGTTCACGGTGCCCAATCCCGACGTGCAGGCGGCGGTGATCCGTTCCGCGCTGCGCGCGGGCGGCGTCGATCCGGCGTCGGTGTCCTACGTCGAAGCGCACGGCACCGGCACCGCACTGGGCGATCCGATCGAAATCGCGGGTCTGGCCAAAGTTTTCGGTCGGTCGGGTGTGTCGGAGCTGCCGATCGGTTCGGTGAAGTCCAATGTCGGCCACCTCGAGGCGGCCGCCGGTGTCGCGGCGCTGACGAAGGTGCTGCTGCAGATGCGCCATCGGACCATCGTGCCGTCCCTGCACGCCACGCCGCCCAACCCGAATATCGACTTCGCGGCCACCCCGTTCCGGATCCCGGCCCAGCCGCTGCCCTGGCCAGGCGGCGATCCGGCGCGGCCGCGCCGGGCGACGGTGAGCTCGTTCGGCGCGGGCGGGGCGAACGCGAACGTGGTGATCGAAGAGTATGTCGACCGCAGGCCGCCGACCCGGTTCAGCGGCGGGCAGGTCGTCCCGGTCTCCGCACGCGATCGCGAGCGCCTCGCGGAGTACGTGGCCGCACTCGACGGTTACCTCGCCGCGCAGCAGCCGAACCTCGCCGATCTGGCCTACACCATGCAGGTGGGCCGTCAGGCGGGCCGCGCTCGCGCCGCGTTCGTCGCACGGGACGTCGACCAGTTGCGCGCCGCCGTCCGCGCGTGGGTCGATGACGCACCCGGCGCCAGGGCGTGCCTGGATGCGGGGGAGGATTCCCGGATCGCGCGCTGGCTCGGCGGCGGCGACATCGACTGGGCGACCGTTCGTGATCCCGGACCTCGACGCCGTATTCCCGCGCCCACGTATCCGTTCGCGCGTGAGCGGTACTGGATTCCGGACCTCACGCCTGCGCCCGGGTCAGATTCCGTGCCGGCCCTGCGGAGCGCTCCGACCGCGGGAACCGTTGCCGCGCCGCAGTTCACGACGAGTCGGCAGGCCGGAGCGGGCACCGACCCGGTGGCACAGTCCGCACTCGCAGAGCCGTCCACGTCCGGGCCTGACCTCGCGTCGCTGCCACAACAATCAGCGGCGAATCTCGTCCTCGGGCCCCAGCCCGCTCTCGATCCGAGGTATGCGCGCCCGCCGGAATCGCCGCAACTCGCGTCAGGGCAATGGTCCGACGCCGCGCCGCCGCCACTTCCGGCGGACCATCCGGCAGCGGAATCCGGGCCGGCGCAATCCGCGTCGGCCGCGTGGCCCGCACCCGCTCCACAGCCTGCGCCGACCCGGCAAACCGCCTTGCCGGAACGTCGATTGCTGATCCCGGTCTGGCGGGAAACTCCGCTGCCTTCCGGTGACCTGCGCGATCGCCGCGCCTTGGTGGTGTACGACGCGCGCACCCCGCAGCCGCTGATCGAAGCGCTCGTCGACGCGGTGGGCGATCCCGGCCGTCTGGTGCGCCTGTCGGACTTGCCGGGAGACCTGAACCGTGACGACTTCGGCGCGGGCGCCGCGCTCGGCCGGGAGCTGGCGGCGCGATATCCCGGCACCGACTGCGTGCTCGACGTGGGCGACCTCGTTCCCGCGCCGGCGGGTCGGCCCACCGGCGACCTCGGCCGGATGGGGCTGTATCAGGGTGTGATCGAGGCGCGCACCGGTGCGCTCGCGCTGGTGCACGTCGCGGCGGGACATCCCGGCGCCGACGGACCGGAGTCGGCGCCGCTGGGTGGTCTGGTCGCGGCGCTCGCCGAGGAGATCCGTGACGTGCGCACACGCAGCGTCCATGTGGTCGCCGAGCGCGCGGCGGTGTGCGCCGATCCCACGCGATTGCTGGCGATCCTCGGCGCGGAGTGCGCCGAGGACAGCGCCCCGCGGGTGCGGTACCGCAACGGAAGACGCGAAGCCGTGGAACTCGCCGACGCCAGGCCGCGCGCCGGTCTCGTGGTGGATCCCGCTCGCACCTATGTGGTGAGCGGGGGTACCCGTGGGCTCGGCGCGGAGTTCGTGGCGGCGCTGGTCGAACGCGGAGCGCGCCGCGTGGCCGTCCTCGGCCGGGAAACACTACCCCCGGAAGCGGACTGGGACCGGGTGGCCGCAGGCTCCGGGCCCGTGGCCGGCAAGGTGCGGCGGCTGGTCGCGTTGCGCGATCGCGGCGTCGCGGTGCGGACCTACTTCGGCAGTCTCACCGACGAGACGGCGTTGTCCGGCTTCTTCGAACGCGTGCGGCGCGAACTGGGTCCGATCGGCGGCGTGCTGCACTGCGCGGGCAGCGTCTCCGGTGAGAGTCCGGCGTTCGTGCGCAAGACCGGACCCGCCGTCGCGACCGTGCTCGAACCCAAGCTGGCGGGCACGGCGGTCCTCGCCGACGTACTGGCCGCCGACCGTCCGGATTTCTTCGTGTTGTTCTCCTCGGTGTCGGCGGTGCTGCCCGGTCTGGCGGTGGGCCTGTCGGACTACGCGATGGCCAACGCGCACCTCGACCGCTTCGCCGAAGCCCAGCACGCCGTCGGACGGCCGTATTTCCGGTCGATCGAATGGCCCTCGTTCCGCGGCACCGGTTTCGGTGAGGTGACCAGCGCGGCCTACCGGGCCACCGGGCTTCCGGCGCTGAGCGCCGCGGAGGGTTTCGAGCTGCTGGACGCGGTCCTCGGCCTGCCGGATCCGGTGGTTTTGCCGTATCACGGTGCGGCACTGACCCTTTCGACACGCACGAGTCGCCTCGCACCGCAGGCTGTCCCGGCGGCGCGGCCCATGGCGGCGAACGGATCCGCGGCGGCGTATCAGGAACTGTTGCAGATCTTCTCCGACGAATTGAAACTCGCTCCGGCCCGTTTCGAGGGTGACAAGCGGTTCGAGGAGTACGGCGCGGACTCGGTGCTGATCGCCTCTGCGGTGCGCCGGATCGAGCAGGTCGTCGGCCAGCCCTTCGACCCGGCACTGGTGCTGGAATTCCCGACGCTGGACGCGCTGGCGGGGCTGTTGACCGAACAGTACCCGGAACGTTTCGCGGCGGCCCCGGCTGCCGAAACGCAGCGGACGCCGAGCGCTCCGCAGCCCGCGGAACAAACGCGGGAGTCGCGTCCCACCACAGCCGCCTGGGCCGCCGATGCCCGCCGCGGCCGGGCCGCCGAGCCGATCGCCGTGATCGGCATCGGTTGCCGCCTGCCGGGCGGGGACACTCCGGACGCGTTCTGGCGTCTGCTCGCCACCGGCGCCTCCGGCATCCGCGAGGTGGACCCGGCTCGCTGGGATCCTGCCCGCTTCTACCGCCCGACCGGCGGACCCGGACTGACCAACAGCAAGTGGGGCGGATTCGTCGACGGCGTCGATCTGTTCGATCCGGAGTACTTCGGGGTCACCGACGAACTGGCCTGGCAGATGGACCCGTTGCAGCGGTTGCTGCTCGAGACCTCGGTGCTGGCCACCACCGACGCCGGATACCGGCGCGAGGAACTGGCGGGCAAACGGGTCGGCGTCTACGCGGGCAGCCGGGCGGCGAACTACTTCCACCGGATCCCGATACCGGACCGGCACACCGTCATCGGCATCGGCCAGAACTTCATCGCCGCGCGCATCTCCGACTATTTCGACTGGCACGCGGGCAACGTCGTGCTCGACAGCGCGTGCTCGTCGTCGCTGCTGTCGGTGCATCTGGCCTGCCAGGCACTGCGCTCGGGCGAGGTGGACGCCGCGCTGGCCGGCGGGGTGGAGGTGCTGCTCGACGAGATGCCGTTCGTCACCCTGTCTGCGGCGGGCGTGCTCTCACCCCACGGACGGTGTGCGACTTTCTCCGAGGACGCCGACGGTTTCGTACCGGGCGAGGGCGCGGCGCTGCTGCTGCTCAAGCGGCTCGACGACGCGCTCGCCGACGGCGATCGGGTCTACGCGGTGCTGCGCGGCTCGGCGATCGGCAACGACGGGCACACCATGGGTATCACCACACCGAACATGCGGGCGCAGATCGAGGTGGTCACCGCGGCGCTCGAGGTAGCGGGCATGTCGCCGGACGCGCTGTCGTATCTGGAAGCGCACGGCACCGGAACCATGATCGGCGACCCCATCGAGCTGAAGGGGCTGGCGACCGTGCTGGGCGACCGGTCGCGCGGTCCGGAGCCGTGCGCGGTCGGCAGCGTGAAAACCAATATCGGACATCTGCTTTCCGCGGCGGGCATCGCCGGAGCGGTCAAGACCATCCTGGCCGTCCACCACGCGGCGCTGCCGCCGTCGCTGCACTGCGACAACCTCAATCCGCGTTTCAAGTTCACCGGTTCGCCCTTGCAGGTCAATCGGGAACTGCGCCCGTGGCGGCCCGCCGACGGCAGGCCCCGCGCGGCGGGCGTCAGCTCGTTCGGCTTCGGGGGCACCAATGCCCACCTCGTCATCGAGCAGGCACCCGACGGGCACCGGCCGACGCGCCGTCCCCTGGATCCACCCGCATTCCGCAAGAGGAGCTTCATGCTGCCGAAAACGGTTCCCAGCACATCGACGGAGCCCGCGCCGCGGATCGTGGTGCCGATGACGACGAGCGCCCCCGCACCGTCGTTCCTCCGGGTGGAGCCGCTGGTATGAGCGGGATCGACCTGAACAGCTTCGCCACCACCCTGCGGGCCGAGGACCCGGTGGTGCGTGACCACCGAGTGCACGGTGTACGGATCCTGCCGGGTGTGGTGTATCTCGACATGATCCTGCGCGCGGCGATGGCGGCCGGGTACCAGCCCGGTGACCTGACGATCCGGGAAGCGTTGTTCCAGCGTCCGGTCGCCCTCGCCGACGACGGCGCGGCGCGCATCGCGTTCCGGGTCGATCGCCCGACCGGCCGAGTCGCCATCGACGTGCAGCGCTTGGATGCCGTGGGCGTGCCCGTCGGGGCGGTGGAGCCGGTCGCGGAATGCGTTGTACAGCAGACGGAGTCAGCAGGGCAGCCGCGAGGAATCGATGTCACCGGATTCCGGGCGTCGGCGGGGGAGCGCGGAATCGCCGAGATGTATGCCCAGAGCGGGAGCCGGGGTATCGAGCATCGCGCGTTCATGCGCGCCACCGGGCATTTCGCCCGCCGAGACGACGTGGTCACCGCGACGCTGGCGCTCGGCCCCGAGGCAGCCGCGCATCTCCCCGGCTTCCTGCTGCATCCCACCTTCTTGGACGCCTCCACGATCGTGCCGTTCATCGACCCGCACCGGCTCGGCGTGGACGCCGACAGCGCGTTCATCCCGATCTACTTCGGTGACGTCCGCGCCTGGCGGGCCACTCCCGAGGAGGTCTTCGTGCGGGCCTCGCTCCGCGGCGGGCAGGGTGGGGATCTGCTCGAAGCCGAAGTGGCGCTCTACGATCCGGACGGGTCACCGGTGGCGCGGTATCGGCTGACATCCAAGCGTGTGCGTGGCAGCGCGGACATCCAGCGGTTGCTGACCCAGCCGGACGTGGCGTCCCCGCAGCGACCGGCCGCGCCCACCGCTGTGTCCGCGCCCACCGCCCCGGGCGACGCGCGTGCGATGATCACCGCCGACTTGGCCGCACTCGTCGCGGGCGAACTCGGCGCCGAGCCCGCAGGCATCGCGACGGACGTGGGCTTCTACGAACTCGGCCTGGATTCCGGTCGCCTGCTGCGATTGACCGCGGAACTGGAGGCCCGGGTCGGCGAGCCGCTCTACCCGACATTGTTGTTCGAATACCAGACCATCGAGGCGCTCGCCGGGCACCTCACCGACACCGTCGGCGCGAACTACCGACCGGGTGACACCGCCGTCCCGGCGGCGGCGCCTGTCGGAACGAATGCCAATCCCACTGAATCAGTCTCGAGCGCAACACTATCGACTACCAGCGCCCAGGCATCGGAAACAGTCGCCACGCCGGTGGCATCCGCCCCGCCCTCAGCGGCGGAGGATCTGATCACCTTCGGATTCGACTGGGAACCCGACCCCACCGCGCACGCACGTCGCGAACCGGCCGCTTTGCTCGTCTTCGATACCACTGACCACCCTTACCCGCACGGCGCGGCCACGGTCGTCCGCGTTCGCCCCGGCAACGAGTTCCTGGCGGGAGCAGACGGGTTCGACGTCGACCCGGCGAACCCAGAGCACATGGAGCGGCTGGTCGCTCAACTGGCATCCCGGCGGGTGCGCTTCGATGCCGCGGTGTATCTGTGGCCCGAAGCGGTGACCGAGACCGACCCGCAAGCCTTGGTCGAACGGGTGTATCTGCCGCTGCGTGACCTGCTGCGCGCGGCCGCCTCGGCGCCCGAACCGCCGATGCGGCGGATCCTCGCTCTCACGCCCGCCACCCGCGCCGGTGAATCGAGTTGCGCCCTCCTGGGCGGTTTGGCACGCACACTGCGGCTCGAGCAGCCACAACCGATCCTGCGGGCCGTTCAGCGCGAGCCCGGCGGTGCGATCGAGGACATCGTGGCCGTCGAACTCGGCGTCGACGAACGTGACTTCGCCACCGAGATCCGCTATCTCGGCGGGCGACGCCAGATCCGCCGATCCCGGCTGATCGCCGACACCCCGAGGTCCGGGGGCACGGTGCCGCGCCCGGGGTCGGTTGTCGTGATCACCGGGGGATTCGGCGGAATCGGCAGGCAGCTGGCCCGCCGCCTCGCCACCGCATACCGGGCCCGGATGGTGCTGGTATCGCGCCGTCCGCTCGACGCGGCGGCCGCCGAGCTGCTCGCCGAACTCGGCGACCTCGGCGCGGAAGCCGTGCACGTACGCGCCGACGTGTCGGTGGCCGCGGACGCCGACCGGGTCGCCGCGATCGCGCACGCCACGTTCGGCCCCGTCGAGGTGCTCTATCACGGCGCCGGACAGCTGCGCGACGGACTGCTGGCGGGCACCGGCCGTGACGACGCGATATCGGTGCTGGCGCCGAAGGTCTACGGCGTCACACACCTGGCACGGGCGCTGCCGGAGGTCCGCCTGACGGTGTTGTTCTCCTCCGTCTCCGCGGTGCTGGGCAACCCGGGGCAAGCGGATTATGCGGCGGCCAACCGCTATCTGGATGTCTTCGCCGAACAGCGCGATCAGGCCGGAAGCAGAACCATCAGTGTCGGTTGGCCGTTGTGGGCCGAGGGCGGCATGCGTCCACCCGCCGAACAGATCGCCGCGCTGCGGCGGGCCGGTGTGGGACTGCTGCCGACCGCGACCGGACTGGACCTGCTGTTGTCCTGCGCCACGCTGAACCGAGCGCACTCGGCGGCGGTATGGGGCGAGCCCGAGGCGCTGCGCGCACGACTCCAACCGGCAGCCGCGCGGCCGACCGCCACCGTCACCGAGCCCGCACCGGCCGGGCATCGCCCGTCCGTCGCGGAGCCCATCGCGATCGTCGGAATCAGCGGTCGCTACCCGGACGCGGAGGACATCGAGGAGTTCTGGCGCAACCTGCGCGACGGACACGACGCGGTCGGCCCCGTCCCCGCCGAACGCTGGTGGCTCACCGCCGCTCGCGACGCGCCCGGCGCGCCCCCGATGATCGGCGGATTCCTGCGTGACGTCGGTGGTTTCGACCCGCAGTTCTTCCGCATCCCACCCGTCCAGGCGCCGCTGCTGGACCCCCAGGAGCGGCTGTTCCTGCAGCAGGCGTACGCGGCGCTGGAGCACGCCGGCTACCACCACACCGATCCGGCAGTGCGGGATCGCCGCGTCGGCGTGTTCGTAGGCTCCACCTGGAGCGACTACCGATTGCTCGGGGTCGCGGCCGGCCGCCAAGGCGATCCGGTCGCGGTGGCCTCGATCCCGTCGTCCATCGCCAACCGCACCTCCTACACTCTCGGCCTGCGCGGGCCGAGCCTCACCGTGGACACCGCCTGCTCGGCGTCGCTGACCGCGCTGCACCTGGCGCGGCGCAGCCTGCTCGACGGCGAATGCGACGCGGCGCTCGTCGGCGGGGTGAATCTGCTGCTGCACGAGGACAAATTCCTGCTGCTGCACAGCTTGGGCATGATGTCCGGCACCGGACGGTGCCGACCCTTCGCCGCCGCGGCCGACGGTTACGTGCCCGGCGAAGGGGTCGGCGCCTTGTATCTGAAACCGCTGTCGGCCGCCCGCGCCGACGGCGACACCATTCACGGGCTGATCCTGGGCAGCGCGGTCAACCACGGTGGCCAGACGTCCGGATACAGCGTGCCGCACCCCGGCGCGCAGGCCGAGGTGATCGGTGAGGCCCTGAGCGCGGCCGGGGTCGACCCCGCCGCGATCGACTACCTCGAGGCGCACGGCACGGGAACCCCGCTCGGCGACCCGATCGAAATCGCCGGACTGGCCGCCGCTTTCGGCGGATCTCCCGACAGCGGGCGCTTCCGCGCCCTGGGGTCGACGAAGTCGAACATCGGCCACTTGGAAGCCGCTGCGGGCGTCGCGGGCCTGACCCGGGTGCTGTTGCAGATACGTCACGGCCGGATCGCGCCGACACTGCATGCCGAACAAGCCAATCCGGCCATCGCCTTCGACTCCGTGCCGTTCCGCCTACCACGCGAAGTGCAGGAGTGGCCGCGCCGCACCGTCGACGGCGTCGCCGTGGCGCGTCACGCCGGCATCAGCGCGTTCGGCGCGGGCGGCGCCAACGCCCATGTGGTGCTCGCCGAATACCTCGACGACCGGGTCCGCCCGGCCGCCACGGGCGAACCGGAGATCTTCGTGCTGTCGGCGCGCACCCCGGAGCGACTGCGCCGGTACGCCGAGACCATGGCCCGGCACTTCCGCACCCTCGACCCCGCGGATTTCCGTGACGCGGTGCGCACCTTGCAGGTGGGCAGGCCCGCCCTGGCGCACCGCCTGGCGGTGGTCGCGTCCGCACCTGCCGAGGTGGCCGACGCGCTCGACCAGTTCCGCACCGACCAGCTCGGACCCGTGGTCACGGGCGCCGTCGACGCGCAGACCCGGCCGCCGCTCTCCGCGCCCCCGGACGACGACCAGGAGCTGGCCCGCCAGTGGGTTGCGGGCGCGGAGGTCGACTGGCGTGGGCGCGGCGGGCCGTGGCGTCGGATCCCGTTGCCCGGCTATCCCTTCGAACGCGCCGATTACTGGATCATCGCACCGCCGCGATCGGGCTTCGACGCCGCGGTGGAGCGGTTCGAGGCGGCCGTCGAGCCCGCGGGCGTCGTGGAGCCCGGCAAGGCCGAACTCGGCCGTTACGCGGCGATGCGGCTGTTCGCCACGCTCGCCGGCATGGGGCTCACGCCGGGGGAGTGGACCGCGCGGTCGGTGGACGCGCGCCTGGGCGTACGACCGGAGTTCGACCGGCTGCGCACCAGTTGCCTGGACATCCTCCGGCGGCACGAGCTGGTGCGCTCGCAGGACGGCCGGATCGTGGTTCCCGGCCCGCCACCCGGCACCGGCGGGATGCGCGCCGACCTGCTCGCGCGTTTCCCGGAAACCCAGCCGTACGTCGCGTTGCTGGACGCCTGCCTGACCGCGTATCCGCGCGTCCTGCGCGGCGAGCTGTCCGCGACGGAGGTGCTGTTCCCCGGCGGCGACCTCGAACTGGTGGGCGCGATCTACCGTGGCAACGCCGCCTACGATTTCACCAACGGCTTGCTCGCCGCGCTGGTGTCGGCGGTAGCGCAGCGGCCGGGCCCGGCGCGGCCGCTGCGCGTCATCGAAATCGGCGCGGGGACCGGTGGTTCCACGCACGCGGTGCTCGACGCGCTCACCGAGCGCGGGATCGCGTTCGACTATCTCTACACCGACGTCTCGCACAGTTTCGTCGCGCACGGACGACGCACCTTCGGCAACCGCGAGAATCTTCGTTTCGCGGTGCTGGACATCGAAGCCGATCCGGTCGCGCAGGGATTCCCCGCGCACGAAGCCGACCTGGTGCTCTGCGCCAACGTCCTGCACGCGACGCGGTCGATCGACGCGACGCTGCGCAACGTCCGGCGGCTGCTGACGCCCGGCGGTGTGCTCGCGTGCACGGAGGCGACCACCGACCTCGAGGTCCTCGCGCTGACTTTCGGGCTGCTGGAGGGCTGGCACGCCTACCGCGATCCGGAGGCGCGGCTTCCGCACTCGCCGTTGCTGTCCGAGTCGCAATGGAACACAGCGCTGGCCGCGGCGGGTTTCACCGGGATCCGCTCGTGGGGGCCCGGCCTGTCCATGGACCCGGAGCCGAGTTTCCGGCTGCTGGCCGCCGTCAGCGCCTCCGTGCCCGCCGTCGCGCAGTCTCGCTCGACGGTCGCCGCCGCCGCGGAATTGCACGTGGAGCCTGCGCTCGTCTCCGGTGTGCAGTCCCAGCCGACAGTTGCCGCCGATCCGCAGGTCCAACCCACAGTCGCCGACTTGCAGGGCCAGCCCACGGCTGTCTCCGGCGTGCAGTCCCAGCCGACGGTCGCCGCCGAACCGCAGGTCCAACCCGCGCTTGCCGTGGAATCGGCCCCCGTTGCGCCGCTCCACCCAGCAGGCGCCGCCCGACCAGCGGCCGAGGCGCGGACCGAATCCACGGTGACCGCACCTGCACAGCCCGGCACTGCGCAGGCGCTCGAGGCCGAGCTCGCGGCCATCGTCGCCGACGGGCTCGGTGTGGCACGCAGCGAGGTGCGGGTGGATTTGCCGCTTTCGGAGTATGGGGTCGACTCCATTCTCGCGGTGAAGATCATCGACCGGGTCAACGCGCGGTACGGCTCGGCGCTGCGCCCCACGGTGGTGTTCGACCATCCGTCGGTACGGCTGCTCAGCGCTCGCCTGGCCCAAGAGGGCGCCGAGGCGACGAGCGCATCCGTGGCGACGGCGCCCGCCCGGACGGCTCCCGTCTCCGACGTGCCGACGCCCGGCGCCCGAACCGCCGCCGAGCGGCCCAGCGAGAGGTCGGCATCAATGGACATCGCCATCATCGGCATGTCCGGGCAATTCCCGGGCGCGGCGAACCTCGACGAGTTCTGGCGCAATCTCGCCGCCGGGCACGACGCGGTGAGCGAGATCCCCGCGACGCGCTGGCCGATCGCCGACCACTTCCGGCCGGGGCCCGCCATACCGGGCAAGACCTACTCCAAGTGGGGCGGCTTCCTCGACGGCGTCGAGGAGTTCGATCCGGCGTTCTTCGACCTGGTACCCGCCGAAGCCGACTACATGGACCCGCAGCAGCGGTTGTTCCTGGAACACAGCTGGCTGGCCCTGGAAGACGCCGCCATCGATCCGAAGTCGTTGCGGCGCACCCGATGCGGCGTGTTCGCCGGATCACCGGGGTCGGACTACGCCACCCTGCTGCGCAACCGTGGCACGGTCGGCTCCCATCACCTGTTCACCGGCAACAGCCCGGCCGTCCTGCCCGCCCGGGTGGCGTATCACCTGGATCTGACCGGTCCGTGCCTGGGGTTGGACACCGCGTGCTCCTCCGCGCTGGTCGCGCTGCATCAAGCCTGCCGCAGCCTCGCCTCGGGCGAGTCGGAACTCGCGCTGGCCGGTGGGGTCGCGGTGTTCGTGACGCCCGAATACCACCTGCTCGCCTCGTCGATGGGCATGCTGTCGCCGCGCGGGCGGTGCGCGAGTTTCGACGCCGGCGCCGACGGTTTCGTGATCGCCGAGGGCGTCGGTGTGGTCGTGCTCAAGCCGCTGGCCGCCGCTGAACGCGACGGCGACCCGATCCACGGGGTGATCCGCGGGATCGGCATCAATCACGACGGCCGCACCAATGGCATCACCGCGCCGAGCGTGCGCTCGCAAACCGAACTGGAACTGGCGGTGTATCGCGACGGCGGGATCGATCCGTCCACCATCGGCTACGTCGAAACACACGGCACGGGGACGCGGTTGGGCGATCCGATCGAGATCGAAGCGCTCACCGCCGCCTTCCGCCGCTACACCGGCGCGGTCGGCGCCATCCCGGTGGGATCGGTGAAATCCAACATCGGGCACGCCTCGCATGCCGCGGGCATGGCCAGCCTGTTCAAGGTGCTGCTGGCGATGCACGCGCGACAGTTGCCGCCGTCGCTGCACGTCGCCGCGGTGAATCCGCTGCTGGGGCTGGCGGATTCGCCGTTCTTCGTCAACACCGGACTGCGCGCGTGGGACGGTTCGCCGCGGCGCGCCGCGATCAGTTCCTTCGGATTCAGCGGCACCAACGCGCACCTGGTGGTCGACGACGCACCGGCCGCGGCAGCCGCCGGGGCTGCGGCGCCGGGCGCACCGCAGGTGGTCGTGCTCTCCGCGCGCAGTGCGACGAGCTTGACCCGAATGGCACGCTCTCTGCGCAGGCATCTGTCCGCGCATCCGGATGCGGTGCTCGCGGACGTCGCGCGCACGCTGGCGTTCGGGCGCAGCGGCTTCGAGCATCGCCTCGCGGTGGTCGCGGACACGGTGGACGCCCTCGTGGCCCGGCTCGCCGCCTTCGCCGAGGGTGATCGGCCCGCCGGGGTCTTCACCGGCACGATCGACGCGCCCGCCGACCGAACCGGAGCCACCGTGCTGAACGACCCGGCAGCGACGGCGCACGCGTGGGTCGACGGGGTCCAGGTCGAATTCGCGGGCTGGACCGATCCGGCCGCGCGCCGTATTCACCTGCCCGGTTACGAGTTCGACCGGGAAAGGTGCTGGGCGCCGGAGGTGGATGCGTCTTCGTCCACCCGGCCGGCTGCGGTCGGGCGCTCGCCGCAAGGGGGCTTCCAACCGGCCGACAGCGAAGCCCCGGCCCGCGCCGCGATGCGTGCACCGGCCCCCTCGACCGGCGCGCGAAAGCTACAGGCGTCCGACACCGCCGACGGGACGCTTCCCGCCCCGCCCACGGTCGAGCCGGTTCCCGAACACCTCTCGGCACCGATGCAGAGTGCCGAAGAGACACCCGCGACGGCTGCTCCGCCCAACGACAGCCTGCTTCGGAACGGAGCCGACCACCCGGCGCACGGATTCGCGTCGCCTGATGCCGGGTCCACGTCGTCGGGTTCCCTGCCCGTGCGGCAGTCCGCCGAGACCTATCTCAAAGGTCTGCTCGCCGAATACTGCCGGCTCGACCCGCAACGGATCCGTACCCGTATCCCGTTGCAGGACTATGGCATCGACTCGGTCCTGATCAGCAAGATGAACGACCGGTTGGAAACCGATTTCGGCCCGCTGCCGAGCACCCTGTTCTTCGAATACCAGACCGTCCGCGACCTCGCGGGCTATCTCGCCGACGAGCACGCGCCGCGACTGGCCGTGCTCACCGATGCGAAGCCCGAGACGATTTCGCCCGGCGACGTCGTCGCACCCGCGCACACGGCCGTACCCGCCTCCGCCCCCGGCAGCGCGGACGACGCCCAGGACATCGCCGTCATCGGCATGGCGGGCAAGTTCCCGATGGCAGGGGACATCGAAGAATTCTGGGCCAATCTGGTCGCCGGCCGCGACTGCATCGTCGAGGTCCCACCGCAACGCTGGGACCACCGCGAATACCTCTCCGACGACCCGGACGAACCCGGCACCACCTACGCGCGCTGGGGCGGATTCCTCGACGACGTGGACAAGTTCGACGCCCGCTTCTTCGGCATCACCCCCAAGGACGCCGAAGAGATGGACCCGCAACAACGGCTGTTCCTGGAAACATCCTGGGCCGCGCTGGAAGACGCGGGCTACTCGCCGGATCGCGTGCGCCGCAGCGCCGCGGCGCGCGGCCTGCCCGATGCCGGAGTCTTCGCCGGGGTGGGTTACGCCGAATACCAGGCGTTCGTCGGCGTGCCGATCTCGGGATACTTCGCGGTGGCGAACCGGGTCTCCTACCACCTCGGCTTCACCGGCCCCAGTCTCGCGGTGGACACCGCGTGCTCGGCGTCGCTGACGGCGCTGCATCTGGCATGCGAGAGCCTGCGCCGCGGCGAAGCGGCCTACGCCTTGGCCGGCGGGGTGAACGTGTCGATCCACCCCGGCAAATACTTGCTGCTGGGCTACGGCCGCTGGGCTTCCACCGACGGCCGCTGCCGGTCGTTCGGAGCGGGCGGCGACGGCTACGTGCCGGGTGAGGGTGTGGTCACCCTTGTGCTCAAACCGCTGCGGCACGCCCGCGCCGACGGTGACCGCATCCACGGCGTGATCCGGGGCAGCACGCTCAACCACGGCGGACGCACGAACGGTTTCACCGTGCCCAACCCCGTGGCCCAAGCCGATCTCATCGGCCGGGCGCTGACCGCGGCGCGCGTCGAGGCAGGCGACATCGGCTATGTGGAAGCCCACGGCACCGGGACCGCGCTGGGCGATCCCATCGAGATCGCCGCGCTGACCAAGGCGTATCGCCGCTCGACGGCCGAGCGCGGCTACTGCGGCATCGGTTCGGCGAAATCCGGTGTGGGGCACTTGGAGGCAGCGGCGGGCGCGGCGGGCGTGGTGAAGGCACTGCTGCAATTGCGCCACGACACCATCGCGCCGAACCTGCACAGCGACCCGCCGAACCCGGGAATCGACTTCGCGGCCACACCGTTCCGCGTCATCGATCGGGCCACGCCGTGGCCGCGCCCCGGCGATGCCAAGCCGCGCGTCACCGCCGTCAGCTCGTTCGGTGCGGGCGGATCGAACGCCCACCTGATCCTCACCGACGCCGAGCCCATCGCACCCACCCCCGAGGACGGACGACCGAGAATCGTGGTGCTGTCGGCGCGCGATGCCGACCGGCTCGCGGAACTGGCCGCCCGTACCGCCGACCGGTTGCGCGACAATCCGCTGTCGCTGCCCGACGTGGCGTGGACGCTGGCCGTCGGCCGGGCCGCGTTCGACCATCGCCTCGCGGTGGTGGCCACCTCCACGGCCGAACTGGTCGCCTTGCTCGACAGCACCGCCGATGCCGGCGTCCCCGCGCCCGCCGAGGGTCTGCTGGTCTTCCACGGCGTGGCACGCACCCACCGCGACCTCGACGAACTGCCCGGCGAGTCGGACGCCGACCGCGCCGAGGTGCGCGCGCTGCTGCGCTCGGGCAACCTGCCGCGGGTGGCCGAATTGTGGGCCGGCGGATGGACCGTGGACTGGGAACAGGGCTACGAGCAGCCCTTCGGCCGGATCGTCGGCCTGCCCGGCTATCCGTTCGCGCGGCGCAGGTACTGGATCGTGCCCGAGGATTACCGCAGACGCACGCACCCGGCGACGCAGGTGGTCGCGAAAACGGTGGTCGCACAGGAAGCCGAACCGCCGCAGCCACAGCTGCGCAACGGCCACGCCACCAATGGCAATGCGAACCAGACGAGTCCGAGCGAACCGGTCGAGACACCGGCGCTCGTTTCTCCCGAATCATCCTGTACCGAGCCGTCCGGCGACGAATCAGACATCGCGTTGCGCGATCGGCTCGCCGAGCACATCCGCGACATCTTCGCCGATCTCACCAAGACCGACCCGGACGACCTCGATCTCGACGCCGAGTTCGCCGACTTCGGTTTCGACTCGGTGGCCACCGTCCGGATGCTCAACCGCCTGATGAAGCACTACGACGTGAAGATCCCGGCGGAGTCGACCGAGCTGTATCCGACCATCGCGTCGCTGTCGCGCTATCTGGTGTCCGAAGGCATCATCACCGGCGTGGCGCGGGAGCAGGGCCCGCGCCCCACCACGGTCGCCGCGGCCACGGCGGCGCAGCAGGACATCCCCGTGGTGACCATGGACGCCCCCATCCCGGTGCGGTCGGTGTTCATCACCGGCGTCACCGGCGTGCTGGGCGGCAAACTGCTGCACGATCTGCTCACCCGCACCGATGTGCGGGTGACCTGCTTGGTGCGCGGGAAGACCGTGGCCGCGGCCGAGCGCCGGATCAAGCATTTCCTCGGCACCTACGATCCGGAAGCGACCCTCGACGAGGCGTTCGCCGAACGCGTCACCACGGTGCTCGGCGACGTCTCCAGTGAACGACTGGGCTTGGACGAGGTCGCCTGGGGGCGCCTGGCCGACGACGTGGACCTCACCATCCACGCCGCGGGCCGCACCACCTTGGTCACCTTCTACGACGCGCTGGCCCCGATCAATGTCGAAGGCACCCGCCGCGCCGTGGAATTCGCGTTGCGCTCGCGCGGCAAGTACCTGCTGTACGTGTCGAGCTTCAGCGCGCTGGGCGACCGGCTCAACTTCAACAACCCGCCGTTCACCGAGCGAGATCTCGAACTGGGCCAGGGTTACGACCACCTGCCCTATCAGCAGACGAAGTACGAGTCGGAGAAACTGATCCGGGCGGCGAGCGAGAGCGGACTGCTGTGGGACATCGTGCGCCCGGGAAACATCATGGGCGACAGCCGCACCGGCCGTTACCCGTTCTCCGAGGTCAGCGTCAAAGGCGCGTACTACGACATCCTCAAGACGATGATCGAGACCGGCGAGACGATGCTGACGCCGGTGCACTGGGACATCACCCCGGTCGACTACGTCAGCGCCGCGATGGTGCACATCGCCACGCAGCGTCCCACCTATCGGGAGACCTACCACCTGACCAATCCGGACATCCGCCGCTATTACGACGTGGTGCGCTATGTCCAGCGCGCCGGGTACGAGGTGGATCTGGTGCCGCTCGAGGAATTCCATCGCAGGGCCACCGACCGGCAGATCTACCGGCTGGGCACCGACGAGGTCTACGACAGCCAGACCCTGGAGATGTTCAAGTACGGCATCGAGTTGTTCGGCACGATCCACTACGAGGAAAGCTCCTACGCCGACTGCGCCTACACCCGGCGGGTGCTCGGCGCGGCGGGCATCGACTGCCCGCCGACCGAGGACCTGGTGCGGACCTACCTCGCGCACTGCGCCGAGGTCGGCTACATTCCCGCGCCGCGCGGGGCCGAACCGACCGCGGAGGTGCTGCGATGAGCGCCGAGTACACGGTCGTCTTCCCGGGCCAAGGCGCCCAGCGGACCGGGATGGGCGCGGACTTCTGCGCCGAATTCCCGGTCGCACGCGACACCTTCGCCGAGGCGAGCGACGCGGTGGGCGAGGACCTGCTGCGGATCTGCGCCGAGCGGGATCCGCGACTGCATCGCACGGAGTACACCCAGCCGTGTGTGCTGACGATGGAGATCGCCGCCTACCGGGTGCTGGTGACCGAATTCAGCAGTAGGGCGGTAGCTTTCGGCGGGCACAGTCTCGGCGAGTACGCGGCGCTGGTCGCGGCGGGCGTCGTCGAACTCGCCGACGGTGTGCGGCTGGTGCGCAGCCGGGGCGCGCTGATGCAACGCGCGGCGCCGGAGGGCGCGGGTGCGATGGCCGCGCTGATCCTGCCGGGCATCGCCGGCACCGGTGTGGCCGAACTGGTGGCCGAGGCGGGCGCCGAGGTGGCCAACGACAATTCGACCGACCAGCTGGTCATCAGCGGGGCGCGCGACGCGATCTCGGCCGCGCGCGTCGTGCTCGCGCAACGTCATCCGGATCTGCGGTTCGTTCCGCTGCGGGTGAGCGCGCCGTTCCACTCCCGCTGGATGCGCGGGATCGAGGCCGAATTCGCCGGACACCTCGCCGACTGCGCGCCGCGGATGCGCGTCGAGCGCGCGGTCGCGGTGACCTCGAACTACACCGGGGAGTTCCACCGGCCCGAAACCGTTGCCGAGCATCTGGTCCGCCAGATCTCGGCGCCGGTGCGCTGGACCGCGAACATGCGCGCACTACTGCGCATGGGCACACCGCGCTACGAGGTCGGTCCGTCCGCGCCGCTGTCGAAGTTCTTCGCGACGTTGGGTGCACCGGTTACCCGGATCGCGACGGTCGGTGATCTGCGTGCGCTGCTCGACGAATCGGCCGCGACCACCGCTGGGGCCGCGTCTGTTTCGAATTCGGCGGCACCACCGGCCGTGCCCGAGCTCGGAAGCATCACGGCCGACGATCTCGCCGTAACGGTGACACCTTCGGCCACCATCGAACCGGAACCCGCTGCGGTGAAGATTGCTCCGGCTGCGGTCGCGCCGTCGGCCGCACCCGTCGAACCGCGCCCGACCGAGGCGGGCGGGCTGACCATCCACCGCAAGACCGCGGGCGCCCCGGCCCTGCGGTTGTTCTGCTGGCCGTTCGCCGGGGGCAAAGCCGCCGCCTACACCCCGTGGCGGCGCAGCCTGCCCGACTGGGTGGAGCTCTGCGTGATCGAACTGCCCGCCCGGCAGCGGCATCTGGCGCAGACACCGATCCGCCGCTTCACCGACCTCGTCGACGTCGCGCTGGCCCGGGTGCTGCCGCTGACCGATCTGCCGTTCGCCTTCTTCGGCCACAGTCTCGGCGCGCTGACCGCCTACGAGGTCGCCCGCCGGCTACCCGAGGGCATCGCGCCGCGGGCGCTGTTGCTCGGCGGCGCGGTGGCCCCGCACCTACCGAGGCCGGGGCGCCTGTCGCAACTGCCGGATCACGAGTTCGCCGCCGCGGTCGGCCATTACGGCGGGATCCCGCCGGAGGTGCGCGAGACCCCGGAGGTGATGGCGCTGTTCCTGCCCGCGCTGCGCAGCGACTTCGAGATCTTCGACGACTACCGTTTCGCCCCCGCCGCCGCGCCGACGTGCCCGGCCCACCTGTTCGGCGGCCGCGACGACCGTCAGGTCGCGGTCACCCAGTTGGAGGCCTGGCGCGACGTGCTGCCGGGGCTGCGCTCCACCGAGCTGCTGCCCGGCGGTCATTTCTTTCTCGTGGAGCAGCGCGCCGCGCTGCTCGACTCGCTCGCGGACAAGCTCGCCGCTGTCCGCCCCGACGCGGTCTCCGCTTGATGAAGGGATGCAGTAATGAAGGTCGAAGTCCTCACCCCGTCGTGCAACCTCGACACCGTCCGCGACGGGCGCGGCGGCATTTTCACCTGGGTCCCGCCCGAGCCCCTGCTCGAGTTCAACCTGATCTACATGCACCCCGGCAAGGTGCGCGGCCTGCACTACCACCCGCATTTCGTCGAGTACCTGCTGTTCGTCGAGGGCAACGGCGTGCTGGTGACCAAGGACGACCACGAGGATCCGGACTGCCCCGAGGAGTTCATCCATGTCGGCAAGGGCATCTGCACCCGCACGCCGATCGGGGTGATGCACACCGTGTACTCGATCACCCCGCTGACGTTCGTCGCCATGCTGACCAAGCCGTGGGACGAGTGCGATCCGCCGATCGTGCAGGTGGCGCCGTTGCCGCACACGTTGGAAGGCAACGGCGCGTGAACGCCGCGACCGGACGGCCGAGCCACGCAGCAGCGCTCGCGTACGGGCCGAGTGTGCCCGGCCCCCGTGCGCGGCGGCGGAGTCTCGTGCCGCCTGGGAAGGAGTCGAGGTGAGCCGGTTACGTGTGGCCGTGGCCGGCGCGGCCGGATACGTCGGCTCCGCGCTGGTGGGAGCGCTGGAGCGGAGCGGCCGGGCGGAGGTGGTGCCGGTGCTGCGCGCCGACTACGAACGGCATCGCACGGCAGGTCGCTACGACGTGCTGATCAATGCCGCCTGCCCGTCGAAACGGTTCCGGGCCGAGCAGCACCCGGGCGAAGACCGCCGGGAGACGGTGGACAAAACGCGCCTGCTGCGCGAGCAGTGGCGCTGGGATCGCTTCGTGCAGATCAGCAGCATCTCCGCGCGCACCCAGCTGGACACGGTCTACGGCCGCCATCGCGCGGAGGCCGAGCAGCTGTGTTCGGGCGCCGACACGCTCGTCGTGCGGCTGGGCCCGATGTACGGCGGGGACTACCGCAAGGGCGTGCTGGCGGACATGGCCGCCGATCGTCCGGTGTTCGCCAGTGGCCGCTCGCGGCAGAGCTTCGCCCCGGTGGACTGGTGTGCCGAGTGGATCACCGGCCACCTCGACGACACCGGACTGCGCGAGGTCGGCGCACGCACCACCGTGACGCTGGCCGAGGTGCGCGACGCGGTGGGCTCGCACTCGCACTTCGCCAAAGACTATGTCGACGACCAGTTCCCGGTCACCGCCACCGGCTCCGACTGGCCGGAGGCGGCGGCGGTGATCGATTGGCTGGCCGGGCGCAGGGTCAGCGATGCCCAGGCGAGGTGACGCGATGCCTGCTGGGCCGCAAGTACTTCTCCGCGCACAGCGTGAGCAGGAAACGCACGCTGGTCGCCACGTCACGGGTGCGCATCTTGGACGCGCCCGCGGTGCGATTGAGAACGTGGATCGGCACCTGCTCGATCCGGAAGCCATTGGCGGCGAGAATGTAGAGACTTTCGAAGAAGAAGGAGTATCCGGTCGATCGGACGCGATCGAAAACCGCCACCGGGACGGCATTCAGCCGGTAGTATCGGAACGCGCCGGTGGCATCGTAGGGCATCCGCAACAGTGTCACGGTCAGAAAATGCCCGACCCGGGTGAGGACCTTGCGGAAGGGAGTCCAGTCGGCCAGGCTGTCCTCTTTCAGATACCGCGATCCGACCACGACATCGAACCCGGCAGCGGCGGCGCGCAATGCCGGAAGATACGACGGCGGATGCGCGAAATCGGAATCCATCGTGATGATGTGCGCATATCCTTGCGCGTAAGCCCAGCGGATACCCGCCTGATGCGCGGAGCCCACCCCCTTGCGACCGGCCCGATGCAGCACATGGATGCGGGGGGCGTGCTGTCGGGCCAGCTCATCGAGCAGATCCCCGGTGCCGTCCGGGGAATTGTCGTCGACGAACAGGACGTCGAAATCGGAGCCCTGTTCCAGGATCTGAGCGAGCAACGGGCCCACGTTGCGACGCTCGTTGTACGTCGGAATCATTACCAGAGTTTTTTCGGAGGCCGCGCTCATGCAATCGAATTCTAATACCGGCGGCGACCGAAAGATAGGTATTGCCCGCTTTTTGACGACCCGTTAGTCTCGGGGTTGGAGGTTTGATGAGAAAGGCGCTGATAACCGGCATCACGGGCCAGGACGGATCTTATCTGACGGAATTCCTGTTGCAGCAAGGATATGAGGTGCACGGGATTATCCGGCGTGCCTCGAATTTCAATACCGATCGGATAGACCACCTGTATTCCGATACGCATTCCCAACGCCGGCTGTTTCTGCACTACGGGGACCTCATGGATTCCAGCAGTCTCAACCGGATCCTGGAGGACGTGCGGCCGGCCGAGATCTACAATCTGGGCGCGCAATCGCACGTGCACATCTCGTTCCAGATCCCGGAGTTCACCGCGGAGACCAACGCGATCGGCACGCTGCGCATCCTGGACGCTATCCGCAAGACCGGCATCGCGACCCGGTTCTACCAGGCCTCGTCCTCGGAGCTGTACGGCGGGCTGCACGACGTGGCGCTGAGCGAGCAGACACCCTTCCATCCGCGCTCGCCGTACGCCGTGGCGAAGCTGTACGCGTACTGGATCACGGTGAACCACCGCGAGGCCTACGGCATGTACACGGTCAACGGCACCCTGTTCAACCACGAATCACCCCGGCGCGGCGAGGTTTTCGTGACCCGCAAGGTGACTCGCGGCGCGGTGCGCATCGCGCAGGGCAAACAGGACAAGCTCTTCATCGGCAACCTGGATGCCCGCCGGGACTGGGGATACGCCAAGGAGTACGTCGAGGCGATGTGGCTCATGCTGCAACAGGCCGAGCCCGACGACTACGTCATCGCCACCGGCGAGACACACAGCGTGCGCGAGCTGTGCGAGACCGCCTTCTCGGCCACCGGTGTCGAACTGGTCTGGGAAGGAACCGGTTTGGCGGAGAAAGGGATCGACCGGCGGACGTCGCGGGTGCTGGTCGAGGTCGATCCGACCTATTTCCGGCCCGCCGAGGTCCATCACCTCACCGGTGATCCGAGCAAGGCGCGCGAGAAGCTCGGATGGGAACCCCGGACGAGTTTCACCGAACTCGTCGAGTTGATGGTCGCCCACGATATGGAGAACGCGTGACGCAAACAGTGGCGGTGCAGGCCTGCCGGGTGTGCGGGAACACCCGGCTCGAGTCGGTGGTCGATCTCGGCACCATGGCGTTGACCGGGGTGTTCCCGGCCACCGATCCGACCGAGGTGCCGCGCTACCCGTTGGAGTTGGTGCGCTGCGTGCCCGAGAGCAGCGCGGAGTGCGGGCTGGTGCAGTTGCGCCACACGGCCGATTTCGACGAGATGTATTCCCCCGGCTACGGATACCGCTCCGGGCTGAACCGCTCGATGATCGACCACCTCGCCCACCGGGTGGCGCGCATCCGGCAGCGGGTGCCCTTGTCGCCGCGGGATCTGGTGATCGATATCGGCAGCAACGACGCGACGCTGCTGCGCGCCTACCCGGAAGGCTCGGCGACGATTGTGGGCATCGACCCGCTGGGGGAGAAGTTCCGCCGGTTCTATCCGCCGCACGTGCGGCTGGTCACCGGGTACTTCACCCGCGAACTGGCCGAATCGGTGCTGGAGGGGCGACGGGCCAAGGTGATCACCTCGATCGCCATGTTCTACGACGTGCCGAATCCGCTGGAGTTCATGGGCGCGGTGTACGACAGTCTCACCGACGACGGCGTCTGGGTGCTCGAACAGAGCTATCTGCCGGCGATGCTGGCCACCACCTCCTACGACACGATCTGTCACGAACATCTGGAGTACTACACCCTCGACCAGATCGAGTGGATGGCGCGGCGGTGCGGATTCGTGGTGCTCGAGGTGGAACGCAATGCCGTCAACGGCGGCAGTTTCGCGCTCACGCTGGGCAAGCGTGGCGTCGCCTCGGCTGCCGATGCCGCGGTGCTGGACCGCATGCGGCAGGAGGAGTCAGCGCTCGGGCTGCACACCTCCCAGCCGTACGCGGACTTCGCCAAACGGGTCGACCAGCACCGCGAACAGGTGCGCGATTTCTTCGACCGCTCCCGTAAGGCCGGTCTGCGCACGCTCGGTTACGGCGCCTCCACCAAAGGCAACGTGGTGCTGCAGCACTGCGGGATCGGCCCGGAGGACCTGCCGTGCATCGCGGAGGTCAACGACGACAAGTTCGGCAAGTTCACCCCGGGCAGCGCGATCCCGATCGTCTCCGAGGCGCGGGCGCGAGAGCTGGCGCCCGACCAGTTCTTCGTGTTGCCCTGGCATTTCCGCACCATGATGCTGGAGCGGGAGAGCGCCTTCCGCGCGGCGGGCGGGCGGCTGGTATTCCCGCTGCCGGAACTGGACGTGGTGTGAGATGACCGTCGTCGTCACGGGCGCGGCTGGGCAGGACGGCACGCTGCTGTCGGATCTGCTCGCCGCGCGCGGCGAACGTGTGCTGCGGATCGGCCGCGCCGACCCCGTCGACATCACCGACGCGGCCGCGGTCGAACAACTGATCGCCACCGAACGCCCCGCGCAGGTGTACCTGCTGGCGGCGGTGCAGCACTCCTCGCAGGACGACCACGGCGACCCACGCGAGCTGGCCCGCGCCTCGCACCGGGTGAACACGCTGCCGGTGCAACACTTCGCGGAGGCGATCGACCGCCACCGCACCGGAACCCGGCTGTTCTACGCGGCCTCGTCGCATATCTTCGGCTCCGACGCCGCCACGATGTGCGACGAGCGCAGCGGGCTGCGACCGGACTCCATCTACGGCGTGACCAAGGCGGCGGGCCTGCTGGCCTGCCGCGCCTACCGCGCCCGGGGCGTCTTCGCGGCGGCGGGGATCATGTTCAACCACGAATCGCCCTTGCGCGCGGAGAAGTTCGTCACCCGCAAGATCGCGCGCGCCGTCGCCCGGATCCAGCGCGGCGAGGCCGCCACGGTGGAGGTGGGCAGGGTGGACGCGGGCGCCGACTGGGGATACGCACCGGACTACGTCGATGCGATGACACGGATCCTGGCTCTCGACGAGCCGGACGACTTCGTCGTCGCCACCGGCGAACACCACACGGTCGCGCAGTTCTGCGCGGCGGCGTTCGGCATGGCCGGACTGGACTGGAACGACCACGTCCGCGAACGCTCTTCGGTGCTCACCCGCAGCGGGCAACCGCTGGCGGGCGACGCGACGAGGCTGCGCGAGCGGACCGGGTGGCGTCCTTCGGTGGATTTCCACGGCATGGTGCGCGCCATGCTCGTCGCCGAGGGCGTGCGCCTGGTGGAGGAATCGAGGCCGGTGCGCACCGGCGGAACGGATGGATGACGTGACCTTGAACGACGAGAATGTCCTCGCCGCCCACTTGATCTCCGTCGCCGACGGTGTCCACGAGGAGACCGCCGCGCGGATCGGCGAGATCGGCACCGAGACCGTCGCCGACGCGGTGCTGAAAGAGATCGCCTGGCGCGCGAACTACGGTCCCCGGCCCGGACAACCGGTGACGGCGGTGTTCGAGCTGACCCACGACGGCAAGCAGCTGGACTACCTGCTCACCGTGGGCGCCGACGACCCCGCCGTCGCTCCCGGCACGCTGGCGGATCCATGGCTGGTGGTGCGGCAGGATCTGGTGGAGCTGCTGCGCGCGGTCTACGGCCCGCCCGACGCCGCGCTCGGCACGCGCGCCATCGCGATCAAGGACGAGCCGGGGCCGGGCAGCTTCGCCCCGGACGATCCGTGGCGGCTGGCCCGCGACGCCGCGGCGGTCGCCGCCGACCGCATCGTCACCGCCTGCCGTCCGCACCACTACGACCTCAACGCGCTGTCGCTGCACTTCGGTTCGGACAAGTGGGGCGGACACTGGTACACCCAGCACTACGAGCGCCACTTCGCGCCCCTGCGCGACAGCCGCGTGCGCGTCCTCGAAGTCGGCATCGGCGGATATACCGCGCCCGATGTCGGCGGCGCCTCACTGCGGATGTGGAAGCAGTACTTCCGCCGCGGCCTGATCTTCGGGCTGGACTTCTTCGACAAGTCCGGCATCGCCGAGCCCCGCCTGCAACCGCTGCGCGGCGATCAGGGCGATCCGGCGTTCCTCGACGGCCTCGGCAGCTCGCTCGGCCCGTTCGACATCATCATCGACGACGGCAGCCACATCAGCGGCGACGTCATCGCCTCGTTCCAGGCGCTGTTCGCGCACCTGCGACCGGGCGGGCTGTACGTGGTGGAGGACACCCAGACCTCCTACTGGTCGGGCTGGGGCGGCAGCAGCACCGCCACCGACGATCCGGCCACCACCATCGGCTACCTGAAAACCCTGGTGGACGGTCTGCACCAGCAGGAATTCGAGAAGGAATCCGGCCGCGCGACAGGGGCTTTTGACGACTGGATCGGGGCGCTGCACTTCTACCACAACATCGTGGTGATCGAAAAACGCCGCAATGCCGAGCAATCGGCTCCATCATGGGTGCCTCGGCACACCAATCCGATGGAGTGGATGAAGCCGAAGGAGTGATCGGATGAAGTTTCTTGTCGTGCCGGTGCCCTCGTCGGGCCACCTGCTGGCGATGGTGCCGTTCTGCTGGGCGCTGCGACTGGCCGGCCATGAAGTGCTGGTCGCCTCACGCGACGACGTGACGGCCACGGCGCTGCGCTCCGGCCTCAACGCCGTCGAGTTGACCGCGCTGAACGTGCCGATGGACCAGTTGCGCACCCAGGTGAATCCGGGCATGTTCCCGCTTCCGCTGTTCGCCGACCGCGACCAGTCCAGCGGACAGGGCCTGTGGCAGGTCGCCGCGCAGAACTGGCACAACCATGCCCGCCAATACCTCCAGACGTTCGCGGAGGTCGCCGCCGACTGGCAAGCCGACGTCGTGCTCACCGACCCGCTGGCCACTATCGGCCGTGCGCTCGGCGCCGAACTGGATTTACCGGTCTTGGTGCACCGCTGGGGAATCGACCCGACCGGCGGACCCTTCACCGAACGCACCGCAGCGCTCGCCGCCGAGGCGGGCACGCGGCTGGCCGATCCGGTGGCCGTGCTGGACATCTGCCCGCCGCGGCTACAGGCGCCCGACGCCGCGGCGGGCACCCCGCTGGGTTACGTCCCGTTCAACGGCACCGGCACGTTGCCGACCTGGCACCACGCCGAGCACGGCCGCAAACGGATCGCGGTGTGCATGGGCGGCAGCACGCTGAACCTGACCGGGCCGCGACCCCTGGAGTCGGTGCTCGCGGCGCTCGGCGTCGTCGACGACGCCGAGGTGGTCGTCGCGCTGTCGGCACGCGACCGGGCCACGGTCGGCGAACTGCCCGGCCATGTCCGGGTCGTGGAAGAGGTTCCGCTGAATCTCTTCCTGCCCGGCTGCGATCTGCTCGTGCACCACGGTGGCTCGACCACCGGCCTCACCGCGGGGTGGTTCGGGTTGCCGCAGCTGGTGCTGCCCCAGATGTTCGACCAGTTCGACTACGCCCGCGGCGTGGTGCGCAGCGGGGCCGGCCTGGCCGCCGAGACCCCCACCGGCCAAGGCGACATCGAAGCGCTGACCACCTCGATCCGGGCGCTGCTGCGTGAACCCCGCTTCCGCGCCGCCGCCGAGCAGATCGGCGCCGACCTGCGTGCCGCTCCCGCCCCGGGCGAGGTGGTGTCGCAGATCGTTCCGCTGCTGGCCGAGCGCACCGCAGCAGCGACCAGATAGACCGTCCGCGCGGCCCGAACCGGGCTGACGCGGGAACCGAAAGCCGTAGGTTGCAGATGATATCCAGGACATGGACCCGGTTCCGGGGTTCGCTCGACTACTTCGCCGCGATGTACGCGGTGTTCGTCGTGGGCATTCTCGTCCCCGTGGTGATGATCGTGCTCTCGCTCACCGGCCTACCGGGGCCGGTGACTGCGGCGCTCGGTGTCGCGTGCGCGGCGGTGTTGTTCGTGCTGTTCGTGCCCACCGTGCCCGACGAGTGGCGGCAGGTGGTGCGCGGCAAACCGATCGTGGTGCGGGTGCTGTGGAGCGTGGTAATCCTGCTCGTGGTCGCGGTGCTGGCCCGGCTGACGCAGTTCATCCTCGACGCCGACAACGTGGACGCCTCGCTGTCGGCCGACGACGACTTCCTGGTGAAGAAGTCCCACCTGTCCGGTTACATCAGCGGCGCGCTCATGGCCGAACACGACCCGGCCGGTCTCTACGACCGTCACCGCTACGAATCGCCTCAGGCCGATTCGGTGCTGCCCGCGGTGACCCCGCAAGATCGCGACGCCTACCTCTACCCGCCGCCGTTCCTGCTGCTGCCGCGGTTGCTGCTGCTGTTCAGCCATGATTTCGCGACGCTGCGGGCGCTGTACTACTCGCTGTACGTGGCGATCGTGCTGGTGGCCATGTTCGCCATCGCCCGCTGGATCGGCGGCAGGCAGGGCGGGGTGCTGGCGGCGCTGACCCCGGTGGTGTGGCTGAGCCTGCCGACGTTGGCGACCTTGCAGATCGGCAATATCCACGTGCTGGTGCTGTATGTCGGTGGCGCGGGCGCCATGGTCCTGTTCCAGGTGCGGCGCAACATCTTCGGCGGCGCGGCGCTGGCGTTCGCGATCATCGCCAAAGTGTCCCCGGCGATCCTGCTGGTCTATCTGCTGGTCCAGCGACGGTGGCGGCCCGCGGTGTGGACCGCGGTGTTCGGTGGACTGTATTCGCTGGCCACGCTGGCGATCTTCGGCTGGCAGCCGTGGCGGCAGTTCCTGTCCGACGGCACCTGGCAGCGGCTGGCCAGCGGTGAGTTCCACCAGTTCGTGCTGGTGGAACGAGCCAACCAGCTGGTCAACTATTCGCCGTTCGGGCTGCCGTACAAGGCGAACATCATGGGCTGGGACATCGGCGATCCCGTCGGACCCGCCCGCGTGATCACCAACATCTACACCTTGCTGCTGCTGATCTTGGTGGCGGTCACCGCGATCCGCATCCACCGGCGGCTCTCCGCCGGGGCCGAGGGGCCTCGGGTACGCGCGGAGCAGCTGGCCATCTGGCTGGCGGTGCTGACGCTGGCGTCGTTCCGCGCCCCGTTCGGGCCCTGGGTGTACATCGCCGTCGGCGCGGTGTGGATGCTGGCGGTCTACGCCGGGCTGATGCGCGGCGGCAAACGCACCGTCGCCCTGCTCACCGTGACCTGGCTGATCATCGCGGTCTACAACGAGAACGTCTACTTCACGCTGGTGGCGCAAACGGTCGTCTACGTCGCCTGCTTCGTCGCGGCCTGGCGGGCGAGCGCGGGCACCGAGCCGGAAGCCGCGCCGCCGCGGGAAGACACTCCCCGAACCGAACGGGTCGGCGCGGCATGAGCGGTCAGGCCTGGAGGCGGCAGCGCAGCGTGACCACGCAGGGCCCCGCTCATGCCGAAATCGGACACAGCATGAGCGGTCAGGCTTGCGGGCAGCGGAGAGGGAACAGATGAGCACCTATTGCGTGATCGGCGCGGGCGCGGCCGGTTTGGCCACCGCACGTGAGTTCGCGGCGGCCGGTCTGGATTTCGAGGTGCTCGAGGCGGCCGACGGCATCGGCGGGATCTGGGACGCCCGGCGCCCGGACTCACCGGTCAGCCGCAACACCCACGTGATCGCTTCGAAAGGAGTGCAGGCGTTCTCGGGTTTCCCGATGCCCGAGGACTATCCCGACTATCCCGGACACGAACTGGTGCTGCGCTATCTGCACTCCTACGCCGACGCCTTCGATCTGTGGCCACGCATCCGGTTGAACACCGCGGTGCAGCGCGTCGAGCCGGGCGCGGACGGCTGGTCGGTCACGCTGGCCGACGGGTCGCAGCGACGCTACGCGGGTGTCGTCATCGCCACCGGCCACGACCGCACCCCGCGTCGCATCGACATCCCCGGCTCGGGCACGGTGCCCGTGCTGCATTCGAGCGAGTACCGCGAGCCCGAACAGGTGCTCGGCAAGCGGGTCCTGGTGATCGGGGCCGGCCAGTCGGCGGCCGACATCCTGTCCGACTGCGCAGTGAACGCCGCGCTGACCCTGCACAGCAGCAGGCGTGGGTTCTATTGCATGCCCAAGTACATGCTGGGCCGCCCGACCGACAGCATGCTCCAAGGCCGGATGTGGCGGCCGCTGCGCAAGCGGGCCTTCGAGCGGCTGTTCTCGTATCTGCGCAGCCGCTCCCGCTCGTTCGGGCTGCCGGTGCCCGATTTCGGTGCGGGCATCGTCATCCCGATGCTCGGCGACCAGTTGCATCATCACTACACCCACGGCGACATCACGCCCAAACCGGATGTCACCGCGATCGACGACGACCGGGTGACCTTCGCCGACGGCACCGAAGAGAAAGTCGACCTGGTGGTGCTGGCGACGGGATTCGTGCCGAACTATCCCGTCGTCGACCGAGCCGAGCTGAACTGGTCGGAGGGCAGCTTGCGACCGGGCCTGTATCTCAACATCTTTCCGCCGCACACTCGGAATCTTTTCGTGGTCGGAATGGTGCGCCCGATCGGCTCGCACTGGGACGTCTACGAGAAACAAGCCGGACTGGTCGCCGAGTACCTGCGTGCCAAAGCGAGCGATCCCCGTCGGGTCGAGCGTTTCGATCGCGCCACCCAGGGCCGCCAGCCCGACCTGTATGCCGGGCTGCGGCTCTATCACGCCGACCAGTACCCGCTGGTGGTGGAGAAACAGGACTACGTGAATCAGCTGCGCAAGCACGCCAAGCTCTTGAAGTGAAAGGTCGGACCATGAAAGCACCCGGGCCCGGTCTGGTGGAAACCGGACGTATGCTCCCGAAACTGGCGAAGAACCCCCTGACAACAGTGGGCGCGCTGCTGGACGGCTACGGTGACGTCGTGCGGGTCAAGGCGGGCCCGATGCTGGTCTACCTCGTCGCCGACCCGGCGATGACGGAATACGTCCTCAAGGACAACTACACCAACTACCGCAAGAGCCCGATCTACGACGAGTTCAGCATCCTGCTCGGCGACGGGCAGCTGACCACCAACAACCTGGAGTACTGGCGCAAACAGCGCAAACTCATCTCCCCGGCGTTCTCCCACTCGCACGTCAAGGGTTTCGCCGACGACATCACCGACAGCGCCGCGGCGATGCTCGACGGCTGGGACGCCACGGCCGGGCAGTTCCGCGACATCTACGACGACTTCGTCCAACTGCTGCTCGCGGTGACCGGCCGAATCCTGTTCAGTATCGACCTGTCCACCGGCACCACCCAGGTGACCGACGCGATGCGCGCGGCGTTCGCGTTCATCATGAAGCGGGTGAACGCGCCGGTGAAACTGCCGCAGTCGTTCCCCACCCCGCAGGCCCGCCGAGTCGCGCGCAAGGTGGGCGAACTCGACGATGTGGTGCGCCATCTCATCGAGGAACGCCGCCGCGGCGGCGACACCACCGACGTGCTCACCGCCCTGGTGCGCGCCCGCGACGAAGGCGGCCAGGGCATGCGCGAAGAGGACCTGCTCAACGAGATCAAAACCTTGCTCGTGGCCGGGCACGAATCTCCGGCCAACGCCCTGTCGTGGGCGTGCTACCTACTGGCCACCCACCCCGAGATCCAGGAGAAACTGGCCGAAGAGGTGCGCACCGTACTGGGCGACCGCACACCGTCCTTCGCGGATCTCGGACAGCTGAGCTATTGCCGCATGGTGATCGAGGAAACCATGCGGCTGTATCCGCCCGCCTGGATCGTCGAGCGCACGCCCATCGCCGATGACGAGATCGGCGGCTACCACGTACCGGCGGGTGCGCGAGTCACGTTGTGCATGTACTACATTCACCGCGACAAGCGGCTGTGGGAGGACCCCGAGGAATTCCGTCCGGAGCGTTTCACCGACGCCGCGGTGGCCGAGCGGCACAAGTTCGCGTTCTTCCCGTTCTCCGGCGGCCCGCGCATCTGCCTGGGCAAGGACATGTCGATGACGGAAATGGTGCTGATCCTGGCCATGACGGTGCAGCGCTTCCGGCTCGAACTCGACGCCACCCATCCGGTGGTGCCGCTGGCCTCGGTGAACCTGCGCCCGGAGTTCGGCATCCGCGTCCGCCCGGTCCGCCGCGTCACCGAGCCCGTGACGACCTGAGCTCGCCTGCCGTGGCCCGCACACCTCAGGAGCTTCGAGCATGCTGCCCAGCAGCGAGCCGGTGAACCGCGGCGTGCTGCCGGCGGCCCGTATCGGCTCAGCTCGACAAGGTTCCGCACGGGTGTTTCGCGAGCCGCCGCCGAACCCCCGCGCTACGGCTGCGGACCATCGCCACCGCCGAAACCGCCACCGCGCCTGCGCGTCCCGAGCCCTCGCAACGGCGCGCTGCGCGCTTCTCGTTCATCGGATCCCCGGGTCACCGAACCGGTGAGCTGGGACGTTTGTCGGCGAGCCAGCGCCTGGTCGCGGGGGACACGGTGCACAGCAGCCCTGTGCAGGAGAACAGCAGGACCGTGCCGACGAAGACCAAGTCGCTGACGCGGCTGTCGCCACTCAGGCCGGCTCCGACTCCGACCAAGCCGACCAGCGTGATGATCCCCGTACCCAGCGCCACGGCGACGCGCCCCGCTCGCTTGCGCCGGAACAGTCCGATCGAGCCGCCGAGCAGCAACAATGCCATCGCGGTGGAGATCGCCATGGGGGCGAGGAGTTCGAGGGCGACCTCACGCAGCGTCTGGCGGCGACCGTATTCGATGTGCGGGGTCGTCAGTTCCATCACCCCGTTGGCGACGATCAGACAGAAGACCAGACCGAAGCCGAACGCGACGACGGCGCCGATCCTGGCAACGGCGCCGGAGGGCCGGACCGGATCGTGAATGGGCGTGAGAGGTTGCAGCGGCGGTAGGTGTTCGGCCCGCCACCGGGGCTCCGAAGGCTGGTTCAGCCGGGTCGGGGCCGAACGCGGCCGCGGGTCGACCGCCGTGGCCGGGTGGGCGGAGCGCTGGTCGACGAAGCTCGGCGCGGGCGCCGCGGCGGGAGCGTCGCCGCGCAGGGCCGCCGCCGCGGCTGCCGCGAAATCGCCGCAACTGGCGAATCGTTCGTCCCGATGCTTGGCCAGCGCGCGAGCGATGACCTCGTCGAGCCGCCGTGGCAACTCCGGGCGGGTATCGCTGAGGCGCGGCACCGGTTTGGCGATGTGCCCGGCGACGATTTGACCGGGATTGGTCGAGGGGAACGGTGGTTGCCCGGCCAGCATCGTGTAGAGGGTGCAGCCGAGGGAGTATTGATCGGCGCGGTGATCGACCGGCTCACCGGACAGTTGTTCCGGTGAGGCATAGGCGAGGGTGGCGGTGAACGTTCCGGTGGCGGTCAATTTCGTGTCGGCGTCGAGCAATCGCGCGATGCCGAAATCCGTGAGCACAGCGCGTGTTTCGCGAACGGCCTCCGGCTCGGCGATCAGGATGTTGGCCGGTTTGATGTCACGGTGCAGCACACCTCGGCTGTGGGCGTAGTCCAGCGCCTTCGCCGTATCGCCGACGATCTGCAGGACCTGCTGCGGGCGGGTGGACCGGGGACCGAGCCGGGCGGCGTCGGTGCCGCGGACATACTGCATGGAAATCCACAGGTGCCCGTCGTGGGTGCCGCGATCGTAGACGCCCACGATGCCCGGATGGTCCAGGCGGGCAACGACATTGGCTTCCTGCTCGAAACGTCTGCGCAACTCCTCGTCCTCGGACACCGCGCGATTGAGCAGTTTGAGCGCCACCAGTCGTGGCAGGCGCGGGTGCCGGGCCAGATAGACGGTCCCCATGCCGCCTTGCCCGAGCACGCCCTCGATCAGATACCCGGCGAACGACTCGTGCTGCCTCAACACCCATGGCCCCCTTCCAGATCCCAGCCCACCCGGACCGCAGGCAGCATAACCCCCCGTTTCCGGACCAGCGGCGTTCACATTGCGATCACGCGGCCGATCCGTCCTGTGGACCTTCCCGGCAGACCGGCTCGGTCTCGATCGATCGCTACCGGCACCCGGGTCGGGTTCGTCACCGCGTGCCCGGATCGCCTTCCAACGCCTCGACACGACGGCGAAGCAGGCAGAATTCGTTTCCCTCCGGGTCGGCCAGCACGTGCCACGGTACGCCTGCGGGCTGGCCGATGTCGGCCTTGCGCGCGCCGGCGGCGAGCAGCCGCTCCAGTTCGGCGTTCTGATCGCGGTCGGTGGGATTCACGTCGAAATGCACGGGCAGTTTCCCGCGTTTGGGCTCGGTGCTGCGAAGGAACACCATCGTGGGTTGCGGCCCGCCGAAGCCGGTTGCGGGCGGGCCGATCTCCAGAGCGTCGTCACCCTCCCAGCCGAGTTCGACGTAACCGAGAACTTCGCACCAGAAGTCCGCCAGCCGCTGCGGATCGGCACAGTCGATGACGAGTTCGGTGATCCTGCAAGCCATGCACGCGACACTACGCGTGCACGACAGTGCGAACGGCGATCCCTTCGGGTTGTCACCCTTTTCGCGGCACCGAGCACGACTCCTCGCGTCCAGCCGCATTCGACCCTGCCCGGCTGTCACGTAACCACCCGGTAGGAATGCCCACTGTCGTCCCCGTCGAGTGCGGCGACGCTCGCGGGTCCGGCTCAGCCGAGCAGTTCCCGGCTCAACGCCAGCAGTTCAGCGGTGGACAGGACTTCTTCCTCCACCGGCGGTCGCCGATCCGCCTCCGCCGCGGGAGGGGTCGGGGACGCCGTCTCCTTCGCCGGGGTGAGTCGGACGTCGAGTTCGGCCGCCAACAGCTCGACGGTGGGGCAGCCCCAGATGACGGCGGCGGGGAGGTCGATACCGAGGCGGGCTCCGAGGCGGGCCGACAGCTCCACGGCGTGCACCGAGCCGATCCCGAGCTGTTCGAAGTTCTGCCGCGCGGCCACTCGGTCGGGCGCGATGCCGACGACTTCGGCCAGTTCGGTGGTGACCAGTGCGGCAAGCGCCGCGACGCCGGGCGCGGGGGTGGATGCGTGGTCGCCGGATCCGGAGGGCAGCGCGACCGCTGCCGGGCCCGGTGACGAGTCCGCATCGGTCGCGGCGGGTCCGATTCCTCCTGGAGTCGTCGCCGACGGCACCGCCGGCGACCTTCGAACCGCTTCGTCGGGCGACGCGATTGCGGCGAGCGATTCATCCCGCGCAGGCGTGGCGGGTGCGGCGACGCCGGGTGCCTCGTCCGGGGTATGCGGGTCCGCCCAGTGCCGTTCGCGCTGAAACGGATAGGTGGGCAGCGAGATCGTGCGTCCCGGCGGGTTCACCGCCGCCCAGTCGGGTTCCACGCCACGCTCGAACAGCGTGCCCGCCGCGCGCAGTAGGTCGCGATGAGCCACGGCGCCGGGGCGCAGGGCCGCGCACAGCAGGAGGCCCAGTACCTCGCTGTCGTCTGCGTCGGTATCCTCGGCGGCCTGATCGAGATAGGTGCCGAGGAATTGGACGACTTGGTCTACGTTGTCGGCCACCGTCGAGAGGCGTTGTCGGAGAGCGGCTCTCGAAGCCAAGGTGTGCGCGAGGTCCCCCAGGCGGGTGTCCGGATGGTCCACGAGATACTCGCGCAGCCGACGCGCGTGTTCCCGCAGCGCGGCTTCGCTGCGAGCGGACAGCACCACCAGCCGCTCCGCGACGCTGCCGTCGCCGACCGGTTCGGACGCGGGCGCTGCTTCGACGATGACATGGGCGTTGGAGCCGCCGAAACCGAACGCGCTCACCGCGGCGCGCACGGGGCCGTCGTGACGCGGCCACGCCATCGCGGTGTCGGCCACCCGCACTCCCGTCGCGGCGGGATCGAATTCGGGGGGCACCCGGTCGAAATGGAGACTGCGCGGGATCCGCCGACGCCACACGGCCAGCGCGACTTTCACCAGTCCGGCCATGCCCGCGGCCGCCTCGGTGTGCCCGATGTTCGTCTTGACGGAGCCGACGATCAGCGGTGCGCCGGGAGCCCTGCCCGCGCCGTAAACCGCTGCCAACGCGGACAGTTCGGCACGGTCACCGACGGCGGTGCCGGTGCCGTGCGCCTCGACGTAGTCGATCGTCGACGGGTCCACTCCCGCCCGCTCGCACGCCCGCCGCAGCAGTTGCCGCTGCCCGTCGGCGCTGCTGGCGGGCATGGAGTGGTGCCTGCCGTTGTTGTTGGTGGCGCTGCCGAGCAGGGTGCAGTAGACGCGGTCGCCGTCGCGCAGGGCCTGGCGCAATGGTTTGAGCACGACCACCGCGCCGCCTTCACCGCGCACGTAGCCGTCGGCGGAGGCGTCGAAGGTGCGGGATCGGCCACCGGCGGACAGCACACCCAGCGCGGACAATCCGATCGCGGTCTCCGGTATCAGGTTCAGTTGCACGCCACCCGCGAGGGCCAGCGCGCTCTCACCCGCTCGCAGGGCCTGGCAGGCCAGATGCACGGTGACCAGCGATCCGGCGCAGGAGGCGTTCACCGTCATGCTGGGTCCGTCGAAACCCAGGACGTACGACACCCGATTGGCGATCACACCTTCGACATCTCCGGTGCTGGTGAACGGCGTGATCGCGGTGGCGCCCCTGGCGAGTTTGACGGCGCGATAATCGTTGAACTTGTTGGCGAAGTACACGCCGGTGCGCGGCGCCCGATCGGGCCGGACCCCCGCATCTTCGCATGCCTCCCACGCCAATTCCAGTGCCAAGCGTTGCTGCGGATCCATGTCGGCGGCCTCGCGCGGGGTGATGCCGAAGAAATCGGCGTCGAAGCCGGCGACATCCGCCAGATACCCACCCGCGACCGACACCGTCTTGCCCGCGGCCGCTCGGTCCGAGCCGAGATGGTTCCCCGGCCAGCGGCCGGGCGGTGGTGCGTCGGCGATCGCGTCGGTCTCCTCGATCAGCAACCGCCACAACGCTTCCGGCGAATCGGCGCCTCCGGCGAATCGGCAACTCATGCCGATCACGGCGATGGGCTCCGCGGCACGCGCCGCGACGTCGACCTCCGGCTGCGGACGGATGCGCCGCTTGGCCTTCTTCACGCTATTCACCTGCCCGCGATCCACCGGTCGTACACCCGCGCAGCGGGTGACGCGGTGAATCCGCCGATCTTGTTGTGGGGGAGGGACATGTGCCGGAGACTTTACCTGTGCTGTTTTCCGAACGTCCCGTTTTCGCTCGGGTGACGTCCGCGCTGGGGGGCGAGGCACGGCGTCGAGAACTATTGCGTTTCGCCTCTGTCGGTGTCGCCGCGTTCACGCTGGACACCGCGGTGTTCCTGACCTTGAAGAGCACTGTGCTCGAGGCGCATCCGGTCACGGCGAAGGTGGCCGCGGTGCTGGCGGCGATCACGCTGTCGTATGTGCTCAACAAGCAGTGGTCCTTCGACGGGCGCGGCGGGCGGCGCGGTCATCACGAGGCCGCGCTGTTCTATCTGGTCAGTTTCCTGGCCGTCGCGATCAACACCGCACCACTGTGGGTGTCGCGGTATGTGCTGCATCTCGAGGTGCCCGAGGTCTCCCGCTTCACCCAGAACCTGGCCGACTTCGTCGCCGCGCAGCTGATCGGCACAGCGCTGGGCATGGTGTTCCGGTTCTGGGCCTTCGTGCGGGTGGTGTTCCCCGATCAGGTGCAGCCCCCCGGCGCGGCGGGTGAGTTCCGCTCACCCTGACGACAAACCTGTCGTGCGTGATGGCGCACCGTGCGGGCCGAATCGCCTCGCCTCGACACCCCGGCCGGACGTTTGCCCGGCCGCGCGGGTGGTAGGAAAGGGAGCGTGTCCGCAACTGGCGAAGGAATCGACCCGAACAGAAGCTCCCGCGCGGTGTCGGAAGTGGTGGAGCTGGTCAGTACGCTGATCCGCTTCGACACCTCCAACACCGGCGAGCTGGCCACCACCAAGGGTGAGCGCGAATGCGCCCAGTGGGTGGCCGATCAGCTGCATCAAGCGGGATATGTCACCGAATACGTCGAGTCCGGCGCCGACGGGCGCGGCAATGTCTTCGCACGGTTGGAGGGCGCCGACCGCAGCCGTGGCGCGCTGATGATCCACGGGCACCTGGACGTGGTGCCCGCCGAGGCCGCGGACTGGAGCGTGCACCCGTTCTCCGGCGCGGTGCGCGACGGTTATGTGTGGGGTCGCGGCGCGATCGACATGAAGGACATGGTCGGGATGACGCTGGCGGTGGCCCGCCAGTTCAAGCTCGAGGGCACGGTGCCGCCGCGTGATCTGGTCTTCGCCTTCCTCGCCGACGAGGAGAACGGCGGCAAGTGGGGGTCGCAGTGGCTGGTGGACAACCGCCCGGATCTGTTCGACGGCGTCACCGAGGCGGTGGGGGAGGTCGGCGGGTTCTCGCTGACCGTCCCGCGGCCCGACGGCAGCGAGCGCAGGCTGTACCTGGTGGAGACCGCCGAGAAGGGCCTGGGCTGGATGCGGTTGCGCGCCAAGGCCCGCGCCGGTCACGGTTCCTTCCTGCACGAGGACAACGCGGTCACCATCCTCGCCGACGCGGTGGCCCGGCTGGGCAAACACACCTTCCCGTTGGTGCTCTCGGATTCGGTGGCCGCGTTCCTCGCCGCCGTCGCCGAGGAGACGGGTCTGGCGTTCGATCCGGCGAGTCCCGACATCGAGGGCCAGCTGGCGAAGCTGGGCACCATTTCCCGCATCATCGGCGCCACGCTGCGCGACACCGCCAACCCCACCATGCTGCAGGCCGGTTACAAGGCCAACGTGATCCCGCAGACCGCCGAGGCGGTGGTGGACTGCCGCGTGGTGCCCGGGCGGCAGGCGGCGTTCGAGCGGGAGGTGGACGAGCTGATCGGTCCCGACGTCGAACGGGAGTGGATCACCAAGCTCGACTCCTACGAGACGACCTTCGACGGCGATCTGGTCGACGCGATGAACAACGCCGTGCTGGCCCACGATCCGCGCGGACGTACCGTGCCCTACATGCTCTCCGGCGGCACCGACGCGAAAGCGTTCGCCCGCTTGGGTATTCGCTGCTTCGGCTTCGCACCGCTGCAGCTGCCGCCGGAGCTGGATTTCACCGCCCTGTTCCACGGCGTCGACGAGCGGGTGCCGGTGGAGGCGCTCGAATTCGGCACCCGCGTGCTGGAACACTTCCTACTGCACAGCTGATCCGATCACCGAAGAGAGGTTCCATGACCTACAACCCCTACGACGCGCTGCCGCAGGTGCCGTCGTTCACGCTCACCTCCGACGATGTCACCGACGGGCAGCCGTTCAAGAACGAGCAGGTCAGCGGTGTCTTCGGGGCGGGAGGCCAGGACATCTCCCCGCAGCTGTCCTGGTCGGGTTTCCCTGCGGAGACCAAGAGCTTCGCGGTGACGGTGTACGACCCCGACGCGCCCACCGCCTCCGGTTTCTGGCACTGGGCCGTCGCCGACATTCCCGTGAGCGCGACCTCCCTGCCCGCGGGCGCGGGCAGCGGCGAGGAGGGCGGCGCGCTGCCGACCGGTGCGATCACCCTGCGCAACGACGGCGGCTTCCACGGTTTCGTCGGCGCGGCTCCGCCGCCCGGCCACGGCCCGCATCGCTACTTCATCGTCGTGCACGCCGTCGACGTCGAGAGCCTCGGCATCGATGAGAACGCCACTCCCGCCTATCTGGGCTTCAACTTGTTCTCCCACACGCTCGCGCGCGCCACCCTGATCGCGACCTACGAGCAGAAGTAGCCCGTGAGATGATTGTGGCCCCGATCGAAAAGCTCGGGGCCACAATGCTTTCCGCAGCGCGGTTGCGAGGCGGCCTCCGGAGCGGTGAACGACGGGTGTGTAGACCGCAACCCGATCCGACCGGTTGGTCTTCCCAGCGTTGGTTCGATTCTCGCCGAGCCGCGACCCGACCGGGGGGACTACGCTGCCGCTGGACAGCCGCCCAAGAGGGCGTGTGAGGACTGATGAGGGTACGAACTTGATCATTCGCACGGAAACGGCCTGGGTGCTCTTCTTCGCCGGGCTCATCTTCCTGTGGGCGCTGGTACTGGGCGTATGGAAGTGGCAGGCGATGACCACCTCGCCGGACGGCCTGGCCCACCCCTACGTGGACATCGCCCACCGAGCCGCACTGCTGTACTCCTTCGCGACCGGATTGATCGCGTGGTTCGTCGAGTTGTCCGGCTGGCCGACCGCGGTGAACGCCGTCGCGGCGGGGGCCGTCATCCTGCTGTTCGTCGTAACGATCGCGAACTACATCCGGCTCGGCCTGCAGCGGGAGACCGACAACCAGATGCGCAATCCACCGCCGTCGATGCGGTTCGTTCTCGCCGCGTTGATCATCGGCGAGATCGGCGGATTCGCCGTGCTGCTGGTCGGCTTCGCCGTGGAGCAACTGGGGTAGCCCCGCCTCGGAGTGCATGCGGTGCCGCGTCGAAGCAGGGCGACCGCGAGGGCGGCGCCCGAGAGCGCACACCAGGGGTGCGCGGGGACAACCGCCGACCGGCCCTCTTCGGCAATAGTGGGGCGCGATCGGTCGCTCATCCTCCTTCACTCGACATGCGCTGGCGCAGGGTTGCCGCCCGGAGGGTCAGGTGGTTGCGTTCGGCCAGGTTGTGCGCCTGTGCGGCGGCCCGCGCGTAGAGCTGCGCCGCCGTGGCGAGGTCTCCGGCCCGCTCATGCAAGTAAGCGGACGAGGCGGTGTACCGCGGCAGCGCTGGGTCGAGCTCGGTGAGCGCGGCCAGCCCCGCCCGCGGTCCGTCCGCCTCACCCACGGCGACGGCGCGATTGAGCCGCACCACCGGGCTGTCGGTGAACCGGAGCAGTTCGTCGTACCACTCGACGATCTGCACCCAGTCGGTTTCCTCGGCGGTCTGCGCGTCGGCGTGCAGGGCCGCGATCGCGGCCTGCGCTTGGTATTCCCCGAGCCGGTCGCGGGCCAGCGCCGCTTGCAACACCAGCACGCCTTCGGCGATCAGGTCGCGCCGCCATAGGCTGCGGTTCTGCTCGGACAGCGGCACCAGGCTACCGTCGGCGCGCGTGCGGGCCGGGCGTCTGGCGTGGTGGAGCAGGAACAGGGCCAGCAGGCCCGCGACCTCCGGGTCCCCGGTGGTCGCGGCCAGCTGCCTGGCAAGCCGGATCGCCTCGGCGGCGAGGTCGACATCGCCGCTGTATCCCTCGTTGAACACCAGATACAGCACCCGCAGCACGGTGCTCAGGTTTCCGGGACGGTCCAGCCGGACCTCGGCGACGGTGCGTTTGGCGCGGCTGATCCGCTGGGCCATGGTCGCTTCGGGCACGAGGTAGGCCTGCGCGATCTGGCGGGTGGTGAGACCGCCGACGGCCCGCAATGTCAGGGCGACAGCCGAGGCGGGGGTGAGGCTCGGGTGCGCGCACAGAAAGTAGAGCTGCAGCGTTTCGTCCACCGAGGTGGTGGGTCCGGGCGGTGGCTCCTCGCAGTCCCGCAGCTCCCGGCGGTACCGGGCGAGGTCGGAGCGGGCCAGATCGAGGAAACACCGCCACGCCGTGGTGATCAGCCACCCCTTCGGATCACCGGGGCGCTGCTTCGGCCACGCCTCGACAGCCCGGATCAGCGCTTCCTGCACCGCGTCTTCGGCGGTCGCGAAATCCGCCCCGCGGTGGACGACGGCCGCCAGGACGCCCGGGATCAGGTCCCGCAGCTGGGCTTCGTCCACCGCGTCGGCATCCGTCATTCGGTGACGGTCGGCGCGGCGGTCAGCAACGGCCGCACCTCGAGCCACTCGTGGATCGGCTTGCCGCCCGCCCCCGGCGCGGCGGACAACTCGCCGGCCAGTTCGACGGCGCGCTCGTAGGAGTCGACGTCGATGATCATCCACCCCGCGATCAGGTCCTTGGTCTCCGCGAACGGGCCGTCGGTCACCGGAGGCTTGCCCTCGCCGTCGTAGCGCACCCACGCTCCCTCCGGCGCCAGGGCTTGGCCGTCGACGAACTCGCCGGTGCTCTCCAGGCGGGCGGCGAAATCGTTCATGTACTGGATGTGCGCCTCGATCTCGGCGGGCGTCCACTGGTCCATAGGCACATCGTTGACCGCCGCCGGAGCGCCGCGGTAGTGCTTGAGAAGCAGGTACTTCGCCATGACATTCATCCTTCCCGAACCCGCGACCCCGGTTGGTCGCTCACCCCTGGGACGGAGCCGCCACGACGTTCTCGACATCCGTCGGCGAACTGATTCTCGAGCTTCTGATTCGTCTAAGGCTGATCGAACACGCCTCGCGCCAGCCGAGCCGTGAACGCGTCCCACGCCCGGGGGGTGAACACCAGCGCCGGGCCCGCCGGATTCTTGGAGTCCCTCATACCGATCGTCCCGTCCTCCAGGTATGCCACCTCGACGCAATCCTGGTTCGGCCCACTGCGACTGCTCTTGAACCACGCCGCTTTGGCCAGGTCGGTACTCACTCGCCGTACTCCTTAGCGATCTTCGACACCAGTTCCCTGGTTTCCTGCTCATCCAGCGCGGCGGCATGAACCGCCTTACATGCTGTCGTGTATTGATCGATTTCACTGGGCTTGTCCAGGTAGAGGGCACCCGTGTAGCCCTCAACGTACACCACCGGAGGCTCGGTAAACGACTGCAGCGCTGGGAACTCCATCAGCGTGAAAGACCCTGCTACCAGCGGCAATACGCGCTCGGTGCGGAACGGCACCACACGCAGCGTGACGGTTGGTAGCCGCGAAACGGCCAAGAGGTGGTGCAGTTGTTCCGTCATGACCGGTGGTCCGCCAACCTGATACCTCAGTCCCGCCTCTCCGAGGAATACGTTCATGGCGAAGCGGTTGCGCGCTTCCTGTAGGCGCTCCTGACGCTTGGTGGCGATCTCGATCCGACGCTCGACATCGGCGGTGGGCATACCTGGATAAGCACCCCAGATCACTGCGCGCCGGTAAGCAGGAGTCTGGAGCAAGCCGGGCAGCAAGGTGAGATGGAAGGTGGTCAGCCTCCGGGCGGCTTCTTCGAGACCGAGATACAGATCGAAGTAGGTCGGTACCGCATCGCCGTAGGCGTGCCACCATCCGGTCCTCTTGGTTTCCCGCACCAGGCCCATCAGCGCTGCCGTGTCGTCCTCCGTTGCTCCGTACAGTTCACAGAGGGCTTTGATGTAGATGTCTTTGAGTTTTACGCCCTGGCCGCCCTCCAGCCGCCACATCGTCTGCGGGGACACCTCGATGACCTTGCACGCCTGCGCGACGGTCGCGCCGGACGCCTCACGTAGCTGACGCAGTCGGCGCCCCAGCATGCGGCGAGGAACTGCGGAGCCCGGACTCTCAGTCATTAGCCCACCTCACGGTGCTGTGTGAATTTGGAATCGTCTTTGCAGTAAGCCTGGAAGATGAGGAGAAAGTCAGGCTACTCGCGCCATGGAATATTCCAAAATGCCGCGCTCGGGGGTCTACTGAGAAAGCGGCCAGCCACGTGAGCGGAAACATCAAGTGTCGGTAGGCATCTCGCCTGACACACGAAGCTGGCGCACCTCAACCATTTGCGCGATCGAGTAGGGGGTTCGATGGTCCATGTACCTTTTGGCGACACGCCACTGTCACGGTGCGCCTACTACCGGCGGGTGTGCGACCTGCCCACTGAGGTAGATCCACCTCAGCTGGGGCGCATAGTTCTACGCATGGGAGTGGCGTGGGCGGTGATCATGCCCGCCACGCTGGGCCAGGATGTGAAAATCTGGATGCAGCGGAAGGGCTACGCGGTCGGGCCGATCATGTCCCATCCTCGGTCCAAGCGATGGACCTATCTCACGCGACCCGATCTACCGGACGACAGGGCCTTGTTCGCGGAGATGTTCCGGCTCAACGTGTCGGTGGTGCGGGCGGGTGGCACCGTGGCGTTGCCGAGTCCGGCCGATCGTGGGACGACGTTCCGTGCGTGGGTCGAGCGGCCCGACAGCGCTTTCCGTCCTTCCGGCAGTGTTGTGGTGGCGGCGATCCGTGGATGCGTTGCCGAGTGCGTCCAGCGGCGCAGGCGGGGACTGGCGTATGGCTGAGAGTGCCACCGAGATCCGGAAGATGCTGCCGCACTGCCGAATGGTGGCATTCGGACGCCAGGAGGACGGTGCTCATGCGCGATGACGAAGCGGCGGCGAATCGTGCCGAGCGCCGTGGCTCTCCGCGGCCGTCCGAGCCGGATGTCCATCTGTCGGTGTTCTGGCACGGCGTGCGGATGGACTTCGTCGCCTGCGTCACCGCCGCGTGCTTGTTCGTCCAGGAGTGGCGTGCCCGGCACTGGCACGATGCGGTCGAGGTGTCGATGCATGGCACCGACGGGTATCCGCGACTGCCGTGCGAGCGGTTGTATTTGGAGCCGTGAGACAGCGCTGTGGCCCCGGGAAACCCGAGGCCACAGCGCTTCCCGCGAACCTACTTGACGCTGATCACCCGTTCGGACGGTTCCTTGGCGTACAGCGCTTCGATCTCGGCCTGGTACTTGGCCGCGATGGGGGCGCGCTTGAGCGACATCTTCGGGGTCAGCTCGTCCCCGCCGGGTTCCCAGACCGCGCCCAGGATGGTGAACCGCTTGATCTGCTCCACGCGGGAGAGTTTGGCGTTGCCCGCCTGGACCGCGGCGAGTACCTCGTCGACGATCTGCTTGCGGGTGGCCAGAGTGGCGATGTCCTCGCCGGTGGCGTCGAGTTCCTTCGCCCGCAGCGCGGCGACGTCGGGGTCGAGCACGATCAGGGCCGCGATGTAGGGCTTGGCGTCGCCGAGGGCGACGACCTGGCCGATCAGCGAGGAGACGGCCTTCACCGAGTTCTCGATATTGCTGGGGGCGATGTTCTTGCCCGCTTCGTTGATGATCAGTTCCTTCTTGCGGTCCACGATCCGCAGGTAACCGTCGGCGTCGAGGGTGCCGATGTCACCGGTGTGCAGCCAGCCGTCGGAGTCGATGGCCTCGGCGGTCTTGTCGGGCATGTTGCGGTAGCCGCGGGTGACGATCGCGCCGCGCACCAGCACCTCGCCGTCGGCGTCCAGCCGCAGCTCCACGCCGTCGGCCGCGCGCCCGACCGAACCGGGGCGCGGCTTGTCGAGCTCGGTGTAGGTGCCCACGCCGGTGGTTTCCGACATGCCCCACACCTCGCTGACGGTGAAGCCGAGGCCGAGGAAGTACTCCAGGGTCTCCGGCGGGATGGGGGCGGCGCCGGAGGAGGCGACTTTCAGTTGCTCCAAGCCCAGGGCGTGGCGCAGTTTGGCCAGCACCAGCGTCTCGGCGATCTTGTGCTGCGCGCTCAGCAGCGGACCGCGGCCCTTGCCCGCCAGATCGGCGCGCGCGGCGGCGACGCCGGTGGCGATCGCCCAGTTGGCCAGCGCTTTCTTGACCGGGCTCGGTTCTTCGGCGAGTTTGCCCTCGACACCGGCCTTGATCTTCTGCCAGACGCGCGGGACGCCGAAGAAGGTGGTCGGGCGCGCGTCGGGCAGGGCGGCGGCGACTTCGCGCGGGTCGGGCACGGTGGTGATCTGGATGCCGGTGAGCAGGTTCAGCGCGTGGGCGGAGATCCGGTCGGCGACGTGGGCGGCGGGCAGGTAGGACACCACGCGGTCGTCGATGCCGACCTGCAGCGGGCCGTTGACCAGGACGATGATCTGGGCCAGCACGTTGCGGTGGGTGATCTCCACACCCTTGGACGGCCCGGTGGTGCCGGAGGTGTAGATGAGGGTGGCCAGGTCGTCGGCGCCGACGGCCTGCCAGGCGGCGTCGAAATCGAAGTCGCCGGCGGGTGCGGCCTCGACCTGTTCCAGGGTGACGGCGCCCTCGGCGGGTCCGTCGACCATGATGATGTGCTCCACCGGCGCTCCGGCCGCGGTGATGCGGTCGAGGAACACCTGTTCGGTCACCACGACTTTGTTGCCCGCGTTGGTGAACAGGTGGGAGATCTGGTCGGGGGAGCTGGTGTTGTAGATGGAGAACGGGGTGGCGCCCAGGTGCAGCGCGGCGGTGTCGACGAGATTGAATTCGGGGCGGTTGGTGAGCATGATGCCGACGGTGTCGCCGTGGCCGACGCCGAGGCCGGCCAGGCCCGCGGCGATCGAGCGCACCCGTTCGGCGTACTCGCGCCAGGTGTATTCCTGGGTGCCGCCCACCTTGCGCAAGGCGATCTGGTCGGGGCGCAGCCGCGCGGTCTCCTGGAATGCGGCCGGCACGGTGTAGACCGTTTTGCCCGACTGGTGCGCGTATCCGATTTCTGTTGTCGTCATATCCCTGTTCCCGGTAGCGCTGGCGTGAACCGGGGCCGGTCCGCGCCGGCGCCCGATCCGGACTCGAAGCCCTGACACGGCGCGGCGATGGCGCTGTCAGCCTCTCACGAGTCGGCGCGCCACATGTGGCGCGGCTCACTCATGGTAGCCACATGCGGCAGACGGGGTGGGGCAAACTTCAACAAACCTTCAGGCACCGATCAGATCCGGCGCGGAGCCCGGCCCCGGCCGCGGACGAACGTGGTCACCCGGGGTGATCACAACCGGATCGACGGCCGTGGGCTGCTCGGCGGCGGCGCGGTCGCCGTCGTCGTCCAGTGCCCACGGCGCGGAATCGGTCGGGATCCAGTGCTTGCGCCGGGTGCGCTTGGCCTCCAGATAGTCGCGGGCCCGCTCGCTGAGCGCCCTGGTGCGCAGCGGTACCGCGGTGACCTGCAACCCCTCCTGCCGCAGCGCGTCGACCTTGGCGGGATTGTTGGTCAGCAGCTGCACCGAACGCAGGCCGAGGTCGGCCAGAGCCCGGGCGGTGGTCACATAGGTGCGGGCGTCGGCGGGGTAGCCCAGCGTCTCGTAACTGGTGAAGGTGTCCGCGCCGGAGCGCTCGCTTTCCCGGTAACCCAGCGCCTTGGCGATCAGCCCCGCGCCACGTCCCTCCTGCTCGAGATAGACCAGCACTCCGGAGCCGGCGGCCTGGATGAGATCCAGCGCCTTGTCCAGTTCCGGCCCGCAGTCGCAGTCCTGCGACCGCAGCGCTTCCCCATACAGGCAACGCGAATGCACCCGCACCAGGCAGCCGTCGGCGACCGCGCCGAACAGCAACAGATGCCCCTGCTCACCGCCCCCGCGCAACTCCACCACCCGAACTCGCAGATCTTGCCCGTTGCGACGGAACCGATGTTCGGTGTCGGCAGGATCCACAACGTTGGTCAATGCTCCTCCGTAGCGAGTTTGTAAATTCGCTCGACCTCACTCACCAGTGGCATTGCCCCGGGGACATCCCCGATCGATTGCGTCGCCACCATTGCGGCGGTCGCCCAGACGTAGTCCTTGCGTGCGGCGGGGCGGCGCGTCGAAACGAGACGATATACCAGGGCGGCGGAGAAGGCAGCGTGAGCGCCGACCGAGTCCTCCAGCGCCGTCGGGAACGGCTGGAATCGCTCGCTGAGCTGGTCCGACCACACGACGCACCGGAAATCCTGGATCGCGCAGACCGCGCCGACACCGAGGGCGCGCAGCCGGGTGGCGGTCTGCTCCCCGTCCGAGGGCGCGTCGTCGGAGGCCATCGCCAGCGCGCGCAGGTCCTTGTCGCCACCGACGAGGTAATCGACCACACCCAGATGCTGATACAGGTACTGCGGCCGCTCCAACCGCGGCGCCGGATGCACGATCACCAGCGGCCGCTGCGGCAGGCCGCGCAACTGCCCCATGACCTGCTCGATCACCCCGGTGGGTTGTTCGAAGGTCAGCAACACCGCCTCCGACGCCGCGATCGCCGAGCGGATCGCGTCGCTGCGGAGATCCTGCGCGCTCAACCGGATTCGCTCGTCCTTGCAGCCGATCGTGCTCGCCGCTCCGGTGCCGGCCACGATCACCGCGGTCACCGGCGTCGGGGCGTAGGGCACCACTTTGACCAGTTCGGTGTCGACGCGTTCGCTGCGCAGGTATTCCAGGATGCGGCCGCCTGCGTCGTCGTCGCCGACCGCCGAGATCAGCCGCACCCGCAGTCCGAGCCGGGCCGCCGCGACCGCACGGGCGAGCCCTTTACCGCCGGGATGTTCCCGATAGCTGCCGCGTGTGGTGCCTCCGGGCCCGGGAATCCGGTCGACCACATACAGGTGGTCGATCACCGCGTCACCGATCACCGTGACCACACCGCGGGATTCCGACGCAACCGGTTCGCTCACAACGGTTTGCGCGGACGCACCGAAGTCGACGACGTGCGCGCCGTCGAACACCGAAGCCGTGGCCAGCTGCGCGGCCAGCTCGGTGAACGCCCGGCGCTCGGGAGCCCCGCGCAGCGAGCGCACCGTCAGCGTGTCCGGAACCGGTTGCGCCCCAATAGCTTCGTGCAGCACCGCCCACTGCTCGGCGAGGTACTCGCGCCGCTCACCCAGATCCGCGGCGTAGAGCAGGCCGGGATCGACACCGGCGGGCGGGTTTTCACGCAGCAAACCCAGCGACAATTCCGCGTCGACGACGAGCCGGTCGGTGGGGTCGAGCCGCAGGGCCAGATCACGCACCAGCGGCAGCACCGCCTCTTCCCGATCGATGCCCGCGCGCCGCGCGTACTGCCGCACGGCCAGCAGATCCAGCAGGGGCAGCACGTCGATTTCGGTGCTGCGCAACCGATCCGAGCTCAGCCCCGACCGTTTGCACAACCGGGTGAGGATATTGCGAACGGCAACCATCCCCGAATCCTGCGGGACCATGGCGATGCCACCCTCCTCTATCGGCGCGACACCGGGGCATCGCGCACATGTTGGCCACGCAAATCGGGTTTAGCCAGCGGGCAAATAGTCAATTACCAAACTACAACGGCAATTGCGCGCGGGGAACGGCAAATGCCACACTGGATGTGGCGATCCCCATCGCACCACCAGACACATCGGGAGGGCTGGTGAGCAGGATGATTCTTCAGATACGGCAGCCGCGACGGCGGCGGCGACACCGCCCCGCCGGATCCGATACCGAGCTGGTGCCGAAGCCGGTGATGGACTAAACGAGCCGGCGCACACCCCGCACGGCAACGCACCCGTCATCGCCCGCACCCCGCCGGTGCGCAAGCAAGCACCGTCTCGGGCTCGCACCCTGGGCGTCGCGCCCGCCACGCGGCCGGAGCCACGAATCCGGCCACCCGCGCGGCGCCGGCCACCACACGGAGCCGACCGCGCACACCCCGGTCGCCCCTCTCCACCCCGCTCGCCCCGCGCCGCGATTCCCCCGACCGCCGCACACCTGCGAGCCGCCCCCTGGACCACCAGGCCGGGCAGCGGACTGCTCCGCCCGGCCGACCACACCGCCGGCCACGGCGGAATACCCGAAGCGGCGGCCCCACCGCGCCGCACCAGCGCAGGCACGACGCGAGGCATTCGTGACCATCAGACTCAGCGCCCTGGAGCCGGCCTCACTCCACCTGTCGCACCGGAGACCGCGATGACCATCCACACCACCGAATGGACGATGACCAGTGACATAACCCCGGAATCGGCCTACCGCGACACCGACGCGCCCGACAGCTGGCGGCTGAGCTGGCTACCGGACCGGCGGCTGACCCGCATCCAGGCCCTGGCCGGGATGTCGCTGGACGAACTGCTCAGCGACCCCGACGTCGTGCACGACCGCATGACCCAGGCCCGCGTCGAGGTCTACGCCGACCAACTGGGCATCCTGCGCGATCACGCGGTGATCCTGCTCGCCAAGGCCATGGCGGCGCGGCTGGGCCGGGAACTGCGACCCAAGGGAGATCCCGCACCGCCGGGGCACAGCCCGTGGACCCGTCGAGTGCGCACTCCCGAACCACCGTTCGTGCACGGCTGAGCACCGTGGTTCAGGCGTGCGCCGTGTGCTCCGCTCCGACGGCCTCACCGATGCTGTGATACCCCTCGGCGCGCAACCGCTGCGCCAGGCCCCGATGGATGCGGCGCATCCAGAACGGGCCGCCGTAGATGAACCCGGTGTAGCCCTGCAACAGCGTCGCCCCGGCGAGAATGCGTTCCCACGCCTGATCGACGGTCTCGATGCCGCCGACCGAGATCAGCACCAGCCGATCACCCACCCGCCGGTACAGCCGCCGCAACACCTCGAGCGAACGATCGGCGACCGGCGGGCCGGACAACCCGCCCGCGCCCATGGCGGCCACCTCCGCCGGATCGGTGCGCAGACCGTCGCGGCGGATGGTGGTGTTGGTGGCCACGATGCCCGCCAAACCGAGTTCCACAGCCAGATCGGCGACCGCGTCGATGTCCTCGTCGGACAGATCCGGGGCGATCTTCACCAGCACCGGCACCCGCACACTGTCCAGCACCGCCCGCAGCAGCGGGCGCAGCGACTCCACCGCCTGCAGATCCCGCAGGCCCGGCGTGTTCGGGGAACTGACGTTGACCACCACGAAATCGGCCAGCGGCCCCAGCAAGGCGGCGCTGACGGCGTAGTCCGCGGCCGCGGCCTGCGGCTCGACGATCTTGGTCTTGCCGATGTTCGCGCCGATCGGCACCCCGCCGCGGCGCGCGCGCAGTCGTTCGGCGGCCGCGGCCGCGCCGTGATTGTTGAAACCCATCCGATTGATCAGGGCACGGTCGGCGGGCAGCCGGAACAGCCGCGGCGCGGGATTGCCCGGCTGCGGTTGCGCGGTCACGGTGCCGATCTCGGCGAAACCGAACCCCAGCGGCGCCCAGGCGTCGACGCCATCGGCGTTCTTGTCGAAACCGGCGGCCAACCCCAGCGGCGCGGGGAACTCGACCCCGAACGCCTCGGCGCGCAGGATCGGATCACGGGTGACGAGAAGTTTGCTCATGGTCCAGCGCAACGGCGCGAACCAGGCGGCGAACCGCATGACAGCGAAGACGACATGATGGATGCGTTCCGGCGCGACCAGGAACATCAGTCGGAGTAGCAGGGCGTACATCGGCTCACATTCCGGGTTCGGGCTGGGGTAGTAGGGCGGATTTTCGCCGCCGCAGCAGCACCCGCCTGCTGCCGTCGGTGTAGGCGCGCACCCGCGAGAGTTCCCAGCCGCCGAACTCGGCCTGGATCGCCAGCCGCATGGACGCGGTCACCCGCGTGACATCCGGTGGCAGCCGCAGCGGCACGTATTCGTAGTCGTCGCTGGTGGTCTCCCAGCCCGCGGGCAGTGCGCGCCCGCGCCCCCGGTGTGCTGCCGGATCGGCAGCTCCCGCGGAATCCTCGCCCGCGCGTGGTGTCCGAGCCATCAGTGCCCTCTCTTCCGATCCTCCGCACCGATCCGTTGCAGACCGTCGCCGGTCGCGGACCCCACGAACAGATCACCGGTGCGTTGCTCGACGGCCACCGAGTTCGGTTGCCGGACGGTGGCGTAGCGGCCCACTTCCTTCGGTATACCAGTCGACAAGTCGAATCCGACGACTTCGTTGCGCTGCGTGCACGTCACCCACACGGTGTCGGACCGCTGATCGTAGGCGAGTGCGTAAGGCGAAGATCCTACCGGGAAACGCTGGCGCAACACGAGCGGTCCCGCGGTGTAGACCAGCAGTTCGCCGCCCGCGGTGTCGGTGACCACGAACCGGCCGCGCGTGTCGCCGATCAGCCGCGTGGCCCCGTCACCGGCCCGCAACGCCAATCCGGGCCGCTGCTCACCCGAGTCGAGCTCGAAGATCGCGGTCTGACGCCGGTCGAGCACGGTCAGCTCGCCGCCGGCTTCGGCCAGTTCGTCGGCCGACACCAGCCCCGACACCGTGGCGGTGACCGCACCGTCGGCCGCCACATCCAGCACCCGGCCGTCGGCGGTGCCGACCAGCAGCCCGCCGTCCGCGCGGGCCAGCACCGACCGCACCTCGCCGTCCACGGCCACCGCGGTGACCGCCCCGGAGGCCAGCTCCACCCGCAGCACCCGTCCCGGCGCGGCCGCCAGCATCTCACCCGGCCTGCCCGCGGTCAGACCGCTGGCGCGCTCGGGCAACGTCACCGTGCGCACCACCGGCCGGGCCGCCTCCGGGTCGACGACGGTGAGGGTGGCCCCGTCCAGGGCGGCCAGCAACCCACCGGCGGAATCGGCGGCCAGCTCGGCGACCGGACCTGCGGGCAGCACCCGCCCGGCCGGCGGCGTCGACACCGCAGGCGCGAGCGCCGCGGTGGCCGGTTCCCGGGTCGGCAGGTCGGGACCGCCGGCGCCGGAGGAGCATCCGGCCGACAGCACCAGCACCGCCACACCCGCGAATGCCGAGACGAGCCAGGCGCGAGGGCGCATCGACCGAACTCCTTCTACCGACGAATCTTCCGCAACCTCCCCATCTGACCATGATGACGCAACCAACCGACCGACCGGGGTGTCGGCTCGAGCGGAATGTCGGTAACCGGAGTTACGGTGGAGACCACACCGTCCGATACAGGGAGATCCGGGTTGAAAGCCGACCATACGTCGGGATTTGTCATCGACGACATCACCGTCGGCGCGTACGCGCACGGCTTCGGCACCACCGCCGACGGCCATCCCTTCACCTTCCGCACCGTGCGCGCCACCCTGACGCTCGAGATCTACCGCCGCGATCTCGCCGACGCCGTCCCCGGTCCCGAGGACGTACTGGCAGTCGCCGAAGCCACGGTCGCCGACATCGACCTGGACGACGAACGCAGTATCGCGGCCCTGGTGCGGGATATGATCCCCGACGCCGCGACGATCGACGCCGCCGCGAAACGGGACGTCACGACCGTGCGTGCCCTGCTGGGACGGATCAGCTCCGTCATCGAAGGTATGTAGGAAGCGATGACCCACACACGACTCGCCCGCACCGCGCTCGCCGTCGCGGGCCTGCTGACGGCAGTGGCCGCCGCCGCCGCCTGCGACAGAGGCACCGACGACGCCGCCGTCGACGCCGCCCGCTCCTCGGCCAACGCCTCGCTGTCGTCCTCGATCGCCGCCTCCTCCAGCGCCGCCCACCCGCCGCTGCCCACCGCCGCCGACCTCGACGCCCAGATCAAGCGGGCGCTGGACCCGGCGCTGCCCGACAGCGAACGCACCGCCCTCATCGAGGACGGCGACTCCTTCCGCCAAGCCATCCCCGACATGTACAAGGCGCTGCAGGACAATCCCCGCGCCGTCTACGGGGTGACCGACCCGGTATTCGACAACCACGACGGCACGCTGACCGCCACCATGCGGCTGGACAAGGACGGCACCGGCGCCGCGGTCCGCACCACCGTCGTGCACTTCGTGCTCATCGACGGCACGTGGAAGATCTCCCGCACCGACCTGTGCGGCATCCTGCGCTCGGCCGACTACCGCACCCCGGCCTGCGGCTGACCGGGCGCCGCGACGCGATGCACCGTTCCGGATCCCTGCGGTGGGGGCGGTTCGTGCACCGCCACCGTGTCCTCGTCCTGGGCTTCTTCGTCCTGTTCGTCCTGGTCTCCGGTTGGTACGGCCGCGACCTGGCCGGACGGCTCACCCAGGAGGGCTGGTTCGACGAGAGCAGCGAATCGGTGGCCGCCGCCGAACTGGCCGACCACACCTTCGGCCGCGACACCGACAGCGACCTGATCCTGCTCTACACCGCCCCCGACGGCGCCACCGTCGACGACCCGGCCGTCCGCGGCCCGGTCACCCGGCACCTGGCCGGGTTGCTGACCACCTATCCCGATCGCATCCAGAAGATCGACAGCTATTGGGACAGCCCGTTCTCCGCCCAGGCCACCGACGCCACCCACACCCATGCCTTCGCCAGCGTCGGGTTGCGCGGCTCGGGCACCGCGACGGTGGAGAACTACCTGGCGATCAAGGACCACCTCGGCGCCGGGCGCGCCGGCGGCGGCCCCGGCGGCACCACGGTGCAACTGGCGGGACTGCAACCGATCGTGGAGGGCATCAACACCGGCATGCAGCGCGACATCAGACGCGCGGAGATGATCGCGCTGCCGCTGGTGGCGATCCTGCTGTATTTCGTGTTCGGCGGCGTCGTCGGCGCGCTGCTGCCGGTGCTCATCGGCGGCATGACGATCCTGGGCACCCAGGGCGGACTGCGGGCGCTGACCGACCACATCGAGGTCAACGTCTTCGCCAGCGCCGTGCTGACCTTGGTCAGCCTGGGCTTGGCGATCGACTACGGCCTGTTCACCGTCACCCGTTTCCGGGAGGAACTCGCCGCCGGTCACTCCGTCGAGGAAGCCACCGCCCGCACCGTCGCCACCGCCGGGCGCACCGTGCTGTTCTCCGCGGCGATCATCGCCCTCAGCCTCGGCGCGCTGTTCATCTTCCCCAACGGCGTGCTGCGCTCGGTGCCGCTGGGCGGCATCAGCTCGGTGCTGCTGGCCGCGCTGCTGTCGGTGACCGCGCTGCCCGCGGCGTTGAGCATCGTCGGACACCGCATCGACTTCCTGGGCTGGAAGCGGTTCTCCCGCACCAGGACCGAAGCGCAGATCGACGCCGGATTCTTCTCCCGCCTCGCACTGTGGGCGATGCGCCGCCCCTGGGCGGTCGCGGTGCCGATCGTGCTGGCCCTGCTGGCACTGAGCATCCCGATCCGCCACATCGAATTCGGCGGGCTGAGCGAACGCTATCTGTCCGACGACAATCCGGCGCGAGTCGCGCAGGAACGTTTCGACGCCCTGTTCCCCAGCTTCCGCACCGAACCGCTGAAACTGGTGGTCCTCGGCGCCGACCCGCAGCAGCTCGGCGACATCCGCTACGCCGCCAACCAGGTCCCCGGCCTGACCGGACGTTTCGAACCCGCCGCACCCACCAAAGACGGCCTCAACGTGCTCGCCGCCGGGCTGACCGACAAACGCGACGCCGACCGCGTGATCGCCGCGCTGCGCGCCATCCCCGAACCGCCCGGCGTGCAGGTGATGGTCGCCGGGGTACCGGCCCTGGAACGCGACAGCATCAACGGCCTGCTCGACGGCCTGCCCGTGCTGCTGGCCATCCTCGTCGCCGCGGCGCTGGCGCTGATGTACGCGGCCTTCCGCTCGGTGGTCCTGGCAGTGAAGGCGGTCGCGATGAGCGCGCTCAGCCTCGTGTCCACCCTCGGCGTGTTGACCTGGGTGTTCGTCGAAGGGCACGGCGCGGGCATCTTCCACTTCACGCCGGGACCGCTGATGTTCGCTGTGCTGGCGCTGATCGTGACGGTGGTGTTCGGGCTGTCCACCGACTACGAGGTTTTCCTGCTGTCGCGCGTGTCCGAAGCGCGCGCCGCCGGCGCGGACGCGCCCGAGGCCATCCGCTACGGCATCGCCCACACCGGCAGCGTGATCACTTCCGCCGCCGCGATCCTCATCGTGGTCACCGGCGCGTTCGGCTTCTCCGATCTGGTGCTGATGAAATACATCGCCTACGGCATGATCGCCGCGCTGATCCTCGACGCCACCGTGATCCGCATGCTGCTGACCCCCGCGGTGCTGAAACTGGTCTGGCGGTAGGTCGCGCCGGTCCGCTTCCCCCTGCGCCACCGGCGTCGGCCGCTGGAAGACCGGCAGCCGAAGCGTCGGGTGCGCCGCGCCGCGACCGGGCGACGCTGACGATCGCCGGTGCGCCCGGTATGCCCGACCACCCCGGGCCGCCCCACACCGGACGGTCGCCGCGGCTTCGGGCATAGGCCTGATGCTCGAGCCGTGGCATCCACACCACCGTTCGGCACAGGTCCCCGGCACGGAAGAGAGGACCGGCGGGTCGACTCGATCAGCGGCGGACCGGCAGCACCAGTTGGGCGCCGGTGACCGGATGGTCGAGCACTTCCACCGGGTGCTGGTAGACCTTCGTGAGCAGCTCGGTGGTCAGCACTTCCCGGGGCGGGCCGTCCGCGGCGATACAACCGGCATCCAGGACGGCCACCCGATCGGCGTAGGCGGCCGCGACACCGAGGTCGTGCAGGACGACGACCACGGCCGCACCCACCGCGGCACGCTCGGCGGCCAGACGCAGCACTGCCTCTTGGTGGCCGAGGTCCAAGGCGGCGGTCGGCTCGTCCAGCAGCAGGGTCGCGGTGTCCTGCGCCAGCACACGCGCCAACGCGACCCGGGCGCGTTCACCGCCGGACAGGGTGGGGAACGAGCGGGTGGCCAGATGCGCGACGTCGGTGACGGCCATCGCGGCGGCGATCTGTTGCTCGTCGTGTTCGCGGCGTTCGGTGCGCACCCACGGCGCGCGGCCCATCGCCACCACTTCCCGCGCGGTGAACGGGAACCCGACGGTGTGGGTCTGCGGCAGCACCGCCCGCCGCCGGGCCATGTCCAGCGTCGTCCAGTGCGCCAACGGCTGCCCATCGAGTTCCACCGTCCCCGCGCTCGGCGCCAGCTCCCCGGCCAGCACGGCCAGCAGCGTCGACTTACCGGCGCCGTTGGGCCCGACGAGCGCCACGACCTGCCCCGCGACCGCCTCGAAATCCACACCGTCGAGCACCCGCCGCGCCTGCCCGCCTCCGCGCCGCTGCACGCTCACCCCCGACGCCCGCACGGTCACATCCCCCCGCACCGGCCACCCCGGCACCTCGTGCACCCTCCGCACCCTCACCCCACACCTCCGGTCGAGTGGCACACCGCCGCGAGCACTTCTCGGCAGTCACCGCCGCCATGCGCCACTCGACGATGCCCGATCACGCCCAGCCCCCGGAGCGAGCTCGAGTGCGGCGCAACAGCCAGAAGAAGACGGGACCGCCGATGAGGGAGGTGAGCATGCCCAACGGCAGGTCGGCGTTGTCGACCAGCGAGCGGGCGGCGACATCGGCGGCCAGCAGCACCACCGCGCCGACGACGGCGCTGAGCGGGATCAGGATCCGATGCGCGGGACCGACCAGCATCCGCACCAGGTGCGGAACGATGAGCCCGACGAACAGGATGATGCCGGTGAACGCGACACCGGCGGTGGCCAGCACCGCCACCACGACGATCACGTTGCGACGCAACCGCTCCACATCGACACCCAGATGCCGAGCCGCCGACTCCCCGAGCGCCAGCAGATCCAGTCGCGGCGCCAGCAGCACCGCCGCCGCGACACCGACCGCGCTCAGCGGCGCCACCACACCCACCGACTCCCACGTGGCCCCATTGAGCGACCCCAACTGCCAGAACACGATCTGATCGCGCGCGGCGGGGGAGGCCACGAACAGCAGCAACGCGATCAACCCGCCCGCGAACGCGTTGATCGCGACACCGGTCAACACCAGGGTGACGACCTCGGTGCGGCCGCCCGAGCGCGCCAGCAGATACACCAGCAACGTGGTCGCCAACCCCGCCACGAACGCCGCCGCGGCCACCGACCACGCCGCCACGAACGCCCCGCCCACCACGATGACCGTGCCCGCACCGACCGCCGCCCCCGCCGACACCCCGATCACACCGGGCTCGGCCAGCGGGTTGGCGAACACACCCTGCAACAACGCACCCGCTGTCGCCAGCGCCGCACCCACCAGCATCGCCAGCACCACCCGCGGGAACCGCACCTCCCACAGCGTCACCTCACCCGCGGGATGCGCGGGCATCGGCCCCAGATCCAGCCCGATACGATGCAGCACACTGCCGGCCACCTCGGCGGGTGTCGTCGGCACCTGCCCGATCGCCGCCGACGCCACCGCCAGCGCGACCAGCCCGGCCACCGCGACCACGAACACCAGCAGCACCCGCGAACGGCCCCGCGATTTCGGCAGCGGCGGCCGCGCCGTCTGCGTCCCCGAAACACTCATGCGTGACCGGTGCCGTACACCGCCGCACTCAACGCCGCGATCACCCGGCCGGTGTTGGGCCCGAAACTCAGCAACACCGCATCCGACATGTCCACCACCCGCCGGTCGCGCCCCGCCGGGGTCTGCGCGATCCCCGGCACCTTCTGCAACCCCTCCACACCGCCGACGGACTTCAACCCGTCCGACATCACCAGCAGCACATCCGGCGCCGCACCGATCATGGCCTCACTGGTGATCGCGGTGAACGGCTCCTTCAACCCCGCGACGGTACCCGCGTCCCGCGCACGCAACGCCGCGATCAACGCGTCCGCCCCCGACCCCGGCCCGGCCAGCATCGTGATCGCGGTGGACCGCAGATACAGGAACGCGATGGTCAGCTGCGGATCCTGCGTGGGCACCGCGGCGGCGGCCGCGGCGATCTCGTCGCGGGTGCGCTGCGCCAGCGCCTGCCCCCGCTCCGGCACCCCCAACGCGCCCGCCACCGCCTCGATCTGCGGCACCACCCCGTCCATCGTCCGCTCCGGATCGAAATACACCACCGTCACCCCGGCCGCGCGCAACTGCTCACGCACCGCGGGCGCGGCGCTGGTGGTGTCGGTGAGAAACACCGACGGCCGCATCGCCAGCACCGACTCCACATTCAGCGACCCGTTGCCCCCGGCCACATTCGGCACATCCCGCACCGCCGGAAACGCCGCCGAGGTGCTGCGCCCCACCAGCTTGGGCCCCAACCCCAGCGCGTACACGATCTGGGCGAGGGTGCCGTAGCGGTCCACGGCGATGATGCGGGAGGCGTCGGTGACGGTGACCTGCGTGCCGTCGTACGAGCGCACCGTCACCGGCAGCGCCGGGGTGGGCTCCGGCCCGATGGGCACCGGATCCAGATCGGTCAGCGTCGCCGTCGTCGGCCCGTGCCCGCCGTGCGAGGACCCGGCGTCGGCGCCACACGCGACCGTCCCCGCCAGCAGGCCCACCGCGAACAACGCCGCGACGGCACGCCACCACCCGGCTCGGACTCCGTTCCCACGCCCACCCCCGGTCGCTGCAGTGCTCATGCGGGCAAGGCTAATCTGTGTCACTCGGCGGGCGCACTGACGTCGTCCAGGGCCGCGGCGATCGCCCGCGGCAGCTCCAGCGTCTCCGCGGCCAGCACACCGGTGAGCTGCCCGATGTCGCGGGCGCCGACGACCATGCTCGCGATACCCGGCCGGTCCCGGATCCAGGCCAGCGCCACCGCCAACGGCGAGGTGCCCAACCCGTCCGCCGCGGTCACCAGCGCATCCACCACCCGGGTGGCGCGCTCGTCGAGACCACTGCGGATCTCCGCCGCGGTCGCCTCGTCGGCGCCGCGCGAATCGGCGGGCACACCGTCGCGATACTTGCCGGTCAGGATGCCGCCCGCCAACGGCGCCGAGGCGATCACCCCCACCCCGTGGAACTGCGCCGCGGGCACCACATCGGCCTCCGCACCCCGCGCCAGCAGCGAATACGGCGTCTGCGCCGCCGTCACCGGCGCGACCGCGGCCAGGCTGGCCAGCTGCCAGGCCCCGAACCCGCGCACGCCCGCGTACCGCACCCGCCCCGACCGCACCGCCTGCTCCAACGTCGAGGCCACCTCCTCGAGCGGAGTCCGCGGATCCCACACCGCGACATTCCACACGTCGAGGTGATCGGTGCCGAACTCCAGCAGCGTGCGATCCAGCTGCCGCAGCAGCGCCCGCCGCGAGGTATCCACCGTGACCTGCGCCGCCCCGGGCACCCCGGCATCGGTATACCCCCACGCCGCGGTCCCCGCGCACCCGCTGAGCACCAGCTCGTCACGCGAGACCAGATCACCGAGCAACTCGGCCAGCATCCGCTGGGAAGCCCCGCCCGCGTAGGCGGGGGAGGTGTCCACCAGCGTGCCACCCGCCTCGACGAACGCCACCAGCTGCCCCGCGGCGTCCTCGGCGTCGGTGTGCGAACCCCAGGTATGGGTCGCCAGGCCCATCCGCGACACCCGCAGGCCGCTACGGCCCACCGTCCGCTGTTCCATCACCGTGTCCGCGCATTCGTCACGGCGCCAAGCCTAGAGTGTGGAGACGCGACCGGCCGCCCACCAGCACAGTGGGTCGCGCCCCGGTGCGCCGGAAACCTGGGTACCTGCGCGCCGGCCGGCGCAACAGCCGGGCACGCTGCGGCGGCCTCGACACTGTACTGTCGCTGCGTGATTGGGGCGGCAGGCCCGGCGACGCGACCGGCCGCCGCGTCAATGCCCAGGTAGCAACCCGTATTTCGGGCGGAAGTGGAGGATGGTTCGTGGTTGGCGAGTCGATGACCTGGGTGCAGGCACTGGTGCTGGGGCTGGTGCAGGGGCTGACGGAGTTCCTGCCGATCTCCTCCTCGGCGCATCTGCGCATCGTGTCGTCGGTCTTCTTCGGCGACGACGCGGGCGCCTCGTTCACCGCGGTCACCCAGCTGGGCACCGAGGCCGCGGTACTGGTGTACTTCGCCAAGGACATCTGGCGGATCGTGTTGGCCTGGTTCGCGGGTCTGCGCGAGCGGGCGACCGCGCGCGGTCGCCAACAGCTGCCACTGCACGATCAGCCCACCACGAAACTGCCGGTCCTCACCGCCGACCACCGGCGCGTGCTCGACGAGCAGGCCCAGCGCGAACTCGACTACCGCATCGGCTGGTATGTGATCATCGCCACCGTCCCCATCGGTGTGCTCGGCTTCTTGTTCAAAGACGAGATCCGCACCGGCGCCCGCAATCTGTGGCTGGTGTCGTTCATGCTGATCTTCTTCGCGCTGGTCATCGCCGCCGGTGAGCACTTCGGCCGCAAGGAACGCCCGATCGAGCAACTGACCACCCGCGACGGGCTGGTCATGGGTTTCGCCCAGTGCCTGGCGCTGATCCCCGGTGTCTCCCGCTCGGGCGCGACCTCCACCGCGGGCCTGTTCCTGGGCTTGGAACGCGAAGCGGCCGTACGATTCTCGTTCCTGCTGGCCATCCCCGCCGTGACCGCCTCGGGCCTGTTCAGCCTGCCGGACGCGTTCGAACCCGCCGGAGAGGGACTCAACGCCAGCGGCCCGCAACTGCTGGTGGCCACCGTGCTGGCCTTCGCGGTCGGCTACGCCTCGGTGGCATGGCTGCTGCGTTTCGTGGCACGCCATTCGCTGTACTGGTTCGTCGGCTACCGCATCGTGCTCGGCGCGATCCTGCTCGGTCTGCTGGCGGGCGGGGTGGTCTCGGCGACATGATCGCTAGGCTGGCCGCATGACGGTGATCCTGTTGCGGCACGGTGTGTCGACCTCGAACACCGCCCGCACCCTCGCCGGTCGCAGCACCGGCGTCGAGCTCACCGAGCGCGGCGAGGAGCAGGCGAGAACCGTGGCCGAACGGCTGGCCGGGCTGCCCATCGAACGAATCGTGCACTCCCCGCTGCTGCGCTGCCAGCGCACGGTCGCGCCGCTGGCGGAAAAGTTCGGGCTCGAACCGGTATTCGACGACCGGCTGCTCGAAGTGGACTACGGCGCGTGGACCGGCCGCCCCATCGCCGAACTGGTGGCCGAACCGCTGTGGAAGGTCGTGCAGCGGCACGCCTCCGGCGCGGTGTTCCCCGGCGGTGAGGGCCTGGCGCAGGTGCAGGCACGCGCGGTCGCCGCGATCCGCGAACACGACCGCGCCCTCGCCGAGCAGCACGGCCGCGACGCACTGTGGGTGGCGTGCACCCACGGCGACGTGATCAAGTCGGTGCTGGCCGACGCGCTGGGCATCCACCTCGACGGCTTCCAGCGCATCGTCGTCGAACCCGCCTCGATCAGCGTCGTGCGCTACACCCCGACCGCACCGTACGTCTGGCGGCTCAACGACACCGGCGCCGACCTGTCGGCCCTCGCCGCGTCCGGCGGGCAACCCCGGGCGGCGGGGTCTGCGTCGCCGGAACCCGAGACCTCCGGACCAGTCCCCGGTGGCGAACTCGGCAATACCGGGAGTGCGGATAATGGGAATGCGGAGCGCCGAGATTCCTTGTAGACGACCGGACGGTCGTCCTATGGAATACCCGCACCGCGGGTAGTCGTTCAGGGTCACGTATCAGGAGGTGCATGTGTCACGCGCAATCCATGTATTCCGCACCCCCGATCGTTTCGTCGCCGGGACCGTCGGTGAGCCGGGCGATCGCGCGTTCTATCTGCAGGCGGTGCAGGAGCCGCGCGTGGTCAGCGTGCTGCTGGAAAAGCAGCAGGTCAAGGTGCTTGCCGACCGGATGGGTCTGCTGCTGGACGAGGTCGCGCGCCGCTTCGGCGCCGAAGTGCCCCCGCAGGCCGAGGACGTCAGCGACAACGCACCGCTGGTCACCCCGATCGACGCCGAATTCCGGGTAGGCACCATGGGCCTTGGCTGGGACGCCGACGCGGGCGCGGTGGTGGTGGAACTGCTCGCGATCACCGAGACCGAGGTCGACGAGTCGGTGGTGCTCGACGACACCGAGGAGGGCCCCGACGCGGTGCGGGTGTTCCTCACCCCGATCCAGGCCCGCGAATTCGCGCTGCGCTCCACCCGGGTGATCGCGGCGGGCCGCCCGCCGTGCCCGCTGTGCGGGGAGCCGCTCTCGGCGCGCGGGCACATGTGCGTGCGCACCAACGGCTACAAACGCGGTGACATCTTCGGCGCGGCCGAACTAGAGGAGTGATTCGGTGGCCGAGGCCGGGGACGGATTCCACAGCGGCGAACTCACGGTGATCGGGCGGGTGAGCACCGCCAGCAACGTGACCCTGGTCTGCGACGTCGGCGACAGCACCGGCGCGGCGCCGCTGCGGGTGGTCTACAAACCCATCCGCGGCGAACGACCACTGTGGGACTTCCCCGACGGCACCCTCGCCGGCCGCGAGGTGGCCTCCTACCTGATCTCCGAGGCGATCGGCTGGGGCGTGATCCCCGAAACCATCCTGCGCGACGGCCCTTTCGGTGTCGGCATGGTGCAGCGCTGGGTGGTGGGCGTGGACAACCACACCGACCGCGGCGACCGGCTCGACCTGATCGACCTGTGCCCGGCGGGCGCGGTACCCGACGGATTCCGCGAGGTGCTGCGCGCAGTGGACGACATGGGCAACGAGGTGTCGCTGATCCACGCCGACGATCCGCGGCTGCACCGGGTGGCGGTGCTGGACGTGCTGCTCAACAACGCCGACCGCAAGGGCGGGCACGCGCTGGAAGGGGTGGACGGGCAGGTCTACGGCGTCGACCACGGCATCTGCCTGCACGCCGAGCACAAACTGCGCACCGTGCTGTGGGGCTGGGCCGGTCAGCCCATCGACGAGGCGTCGATCGCGGACATCACCGCGTTCGCCAAACAGCTGCCGGGCGCGTTCGCCGACACGCTCAGCGAGCACATCACCGACGCCGAGATCGACGCGTTGATCGAACGCACCCAGCAGGTGCTCGACGAGCCGGTGATGCCGGTGCCGCGCACGTCGCGGCCGATTCCGTGGCCCGCCTTCTGACCGCGGGCACTGCCGGGGGCGGCGTTTCCTGGCACAGTTGAAGCTTCCGGCAGCCGGCGCGACGAGGAGGACGCGATGCCCCACTCCACTCCCGACCGCGCGGCACCGACGGTGCGGATCGTCATCGGCGCACCGACCTACCGCATCGCGTTGCATTACCTGCACCTCTACGACAAGAAGCCCTATCCCGACACCGACCTGCACCTCTACGACAACGGCGTCTACTGGCTGAGTTCGGCGGGGGAGAACCACTTCGGCGTCTACGTCCTCACCGAGGGTTCGGTGGACTCCGGGCGGTTCACGATGCGGTTCATCTCGTTGCCTTCCGCCGACTGGGGCGATACGGTCGCTTATCACGAGCTCGAGTTCGACGTCGCGCGCGGCGCGTTCACCCAGATCGCGCTCGCCGACACCGATCCCGACATCCCGGAACTGGACGGCACCTTCGCGATCACGCCCAACACGATCGCCGACCCCACCGGCCGCGCCGACAGCTGATTCAACGAAACCGTAAGTATTGACATCCCACGATGTGCTGGAAGACGCAGGTCGCGGCGGGCGGCCGCCGCGGCGGGACGGTCGCGGCCACCGGGCCGGGGAAGGATGATCCCGCCCACACCTCTACCCTCGTAAGCATGCAGTCCTGGTCCGACACCGCCCTCCCCACCGTCCCCGGAGCAGGACCGCCGTTGCGGTTGTACGACACCGCCGACCGTCAGGTGCGCCCGGTCACCCCCGGCGCCACCGCCACCATGTACGTCTGCGGCATCACCCCCTACGACGCCACCCACCTCGGCCACGCCGCGACCTACCTGACCTTCGACCTGGTCAACCGGCTGTGGCGCGACGCCGGCCACGACGTGCACTACGTGCAGAACGTCACCGACGTCGACGACCCGCTGTTCGAACGTGCCGCCCGCGACGGCGTCGACTGGCGCGAGCTGGGTGCGGCGGAAACCGATCTGTTCCGCGAGGACATGGCCGCACTGCGGATCCTGCCGCCGCGCGACTACATCGGCGCCGTGGAATCCGTCGACGAAGTCGTGGAGGTCGTGCAGAAACTGCTCGCTTCCGGCGCGGCCTACGTCGTCGAGGACGCCGAATACCCCGACGTCTACTTCCGCGCCGACGCCACCGAGCAGTTCGGGTACGAATCCGGCTACGACCGCGCCACCATGGAGCGGCTGTTCGCCGAACGCGGCGGCGACCCGGACCGCCCCGGCAAACGCGACCCCATCGACGCGCTGCTGTGGCGCGCGGCGCGGCCCGGCGAACCGTCCTGGCCCGCCCCCTTCGGCCCGGGCCGTCCCGGCTGGCACGTGGAGTGTTGCGCGATCGCGTTGAACCGCATCGGCCCGGAATTCGACATCCAGGGCGGCGGCAGCGATCTGATCTACCCCCACCACGAATACTCCGCCGCGCACGCCGAGTCGCTCATCGCGGGCCGCCGCTTCGCCCGCCACTACGTGCACGCCGGCCTGATCGGGCTGGACGGGGAGAAGATGTCGAAATCCCGCGGCAACCTCGTGCTGGTGTCGGCGCTGCGCCGCCAGGATGTCGACCCGGCCGCCATCCGCCTCGCCCTGCTGGCCGGGCACTACCGCCAGGACCGGATGTGGACCGACGCCCTGCTCGAGCAGGCGCAGCGGCGCCTGCAGTTGTGGCGTGCGGCCGTCGCACTGCAGACAGGCCCCTCGGCCACCGACACCGTCACCCGGCTGCGCGCGCATCTCGCCGACGACTTGAACACTCCCAAAGCGCTCGACGCACTCGACAACTGGGCCCGCCAAGCCCTCGACTACGGCGGCCGGGACACCGACGCGCCCGCGACGATCGCCGCCGCCGCCGACGCACTGCTCGGCATCCGCCTGTAACGACCCCTTGCCCGCAGCACCGCACCCGTGATGAGGTTGGCGCGTGTGCGGCCTTCCCGGCGCGGGACTGTTCGGTTCCGGCGGCAAACTGGCGACCCTGGCGGCCGGGCGACTGCGGCCCGCCGCCGACCCCACCGATGCGCGCACGATCGCGGCGCGCACCCGATTCTTCGGCGCCGACACCGTCGACCCCGCCGACGGCGCTGTGCGCGCCGACCGCGTCGTGCTGTCCTGGGTGGGATGCACCACCTTCGCCCTGGCCATCGGCGGTTCGGTGTTGCTGCTCGACGCGTGGGTGCCGCGGCTGACCAGCACGGGCTACGTCCCGGCCACCCCGCAACAACTGGCGGACCTGGCCCCGGCGGCCATCTTCATCGGACACGGCCACTTCGACCACGCCGGGGACGCCGGCCGCGTCGCGCAGGCCACCGGCGCCACCGTGCACGGCACCGCCGAGCACTGCGCGAGCATCGCCGCGCAGGTCACCGATCCCACCTTCCCCCTCGCCCCCCACGGTGACGCCGCCACCGCGATCGGCGCCCGGGAGGACTGCACCGTCGGCACGGTGGAGGTGACCGTCATCCGGCACCTGCACTCCGCGCGCACCCCACCCGACCCCGTCGGCGGATCACCACGCTTGCTCCCACGCCCCGAACCGGGCGTCGTGCGCACCCACCCGCCGACGCTCAGCGGTCTGCTGCAAGGCCTGCCGCGACTGCGCGACCCCGAAGGCGGAGTGCTGTTGTATCAATTCCGGGTCCCCGGCTTCAGCCTGGTGTGGCACGACTCGACCGCGCCGCTGACCGAACGCGCGCCGCAGGTGTTCGACGCCTTCGCCGCGCTACCGGCCACCGACGTGCAGATCGGCGCCGTGCAGGGCTACAACCAGATCAACAACGGCCTGCGCGATCCCCGCACCTACATCGAGGCGCTGCGCCCGGCACTGTTCGTCCCCAGCCATCACGACAACTGGCTGCCCGGGCTCACCGCGAGCGCCGCGACCTACGACGCGCCGCTGCGCGCGGAACTGCACAAGATCCCCGCCGCGCGCCGACCGCAACTGCGCCCCCTGCACGACCCGGCCGACTACATCCGGCCGCAGCGGCTCACGTTCCCGCTGTGACCGAGTCCGCTCCGCCGACGCGGGATGGCCGCGGCTGGGGTTCGTGCACGGTCGCGGCGAGTTCCTCGGCGTAGAGCAGCGCGATCTGTTCGGCGTATTTGTCCGCGATCGGCCTGCGCCGCAACTTCATCGTCAACGTCACCTCGTCGCCGCCGGGCTCCCAGAACACCGGCAGCACGGTGAACCGTTTGATCTGCTCGACCCGCGACAGCGTGGCATTGCCCGCGGCCACCCCGCGCGCGATCTCGGCGATCACCTCGGCGTCGGCCGCCAGCGCCGCCGCCGATGCGTCCGGCAGCGCGTGCTCGGTCGCATACAGTGCCGCGGTCTCGGCATCGATGACGATCAGCGCCGTGTTGTAGGGGCGCGCGTCCCCGATGGTGGCGATGGCGCCCACCAGCGGCGTCGCGGCCTTGATCGCGTTCTCGATGTTGGCCGGGGACATGTTCTTGCCCGCCGAGTTGATGATCAGCTCCTTCTTGCGATCGACCACCCGCAGATATCCGTCGGCGTCGACGGAGAGGATGTCACCGGTGTGCAACCATCCGTCCGCGTCGAGCGCTTCGGCCGTCTGCTGCGGCTGTTTGCGGTAGCCCTTCATCACCAGCGGTCCGCGCACCAGGAATTCCCCGTCCTCGGCGATGCGCCACTGCATCCCCGGCAGCATCCGGCCCACCGAACCCAGTCGCGCCTGCTGCGGCGAGCAGGCGCTGGCCACGCAGGTCAGTTCGGACATGCCCCAGATCTCCGAGATCGGGATGCCGATGCCGAAGAAGAACGCGAGGGTCTGCGGGGGAATCGGCGCGGCCCCCGACATCGCCCACTTCAGTTCGTCCAGACCGATTCTGGCGCGCAACCCCGCCAGCACCCGTTCGTCGGCCCGCGCCCATTCGGCCGCCAGCCGCGCGTCGATCGGTTCGCCGCGCAGCTGGGCGTCGGCTTTGCGCGCCGCCACGCCCAGCGCCCACTCCAGGGCCACGCGCCGGGCGTGGTCGGGTTCGGCGGCGACGGAGAACTCGATGGCGGCCTTCAGCTTCTCCCACACCCGCGGCACCGCACCCCAGATGGTGGGGTGGACGTCGGCGAGCGCGGCGGGCAGCAGCGACCGGTCGGGCACCACGGTGATCTGGGTGCCGTACACCTGCTGCAGATACAGCGAGCAGAACCGGTCGGCCATGTGCGCCGAGGGCAGGTAGGAGGTCTGGCGGTCACCGAACTCGACCGGCAGCACCGCGTGGAAGGCCCGCGCCTCGGCCATCAGGTTGGCGTGGGTGATCTCCACGCCCTTGGGGTTGCCGGTGGTGCCGGAGGTGTAGACGAGGGTGAGCACGTCCTCGGGCCGCACGGCCCGCCAAGTGGCCTCGAAGTCGAAATCGGGACGGCCCATCGCTTTCAGCTCGTCGAGCCCCACCGTGCCCTCGGGGGCGGCATCGAGGCAGACGATGGTCTCGATCGGGGCGCCGCAGGCGCGGATCCGCTCGAGGTACTGCTGCTCGCAGATGACCACTCGGTTGCCCGCGTTGGCGAACACGTAGGCCAGCTGGTCGGGGGCGAGGGTGTTGTACACCGAGAACGAGGTGGCGCCGGTGTGCTGCGCACCGACTTCCAGGGGATAGAACTCCATCCGGTTGCCCATCATCAACGCCACCGTGTCGCCACGGCCGACACCCAGCGCGGACAGGCCCGCCGCGACCGCCCGCACCTGGTCGGCGTACTCGCGCCAGGTGAGCATCTGTGTCCCGCCGATGGACCGGACGGCCACCGCGTCCGGGTCGATCGCCGCGCTGCGCTGGAATGCGGCGCAGGACGTGTTCGGTTCGGTCATCGCACAACCCCGTTCGGTACACCCGGCTTTGTCAGACCGTAAGCGCCCGAGCGCGCCGCGTGGGGCGTTTTCGCGCGTTTGCCGTGCGCGGCCGACAACTCGACCGCGCCCGGAACCGCAACTCCGGCAACAGAATCGGCGGATCATGTCGCGCCGGGTACCGCTCGCCTCGGCGACCGGGGTGAGCAGTGCGCTGCAGGGAACGAGCCGCTCGGACCGCATCGGGTCGGCCGGGCGGCGCTACCGCTACCGGCTCGCAGCACCGCCGTCATCACACCTCGACGGTGTCGAACCATCTGACACACAGCACATTTCGGCAATCCAGCGGGGATTCCTAGCCGGTCAATGCCGCGACGGCGGTGGCGTACATGGTGTTCTTGATCGCGGCGAGGGTGACGGGGTCTTTGCCGCCCAGCGGGGTCAGCAACGCTACGGCGGTGTCGATGACGGCTCCCTCGGCGGCGGTGGCGTCGACGATATCGAGGGCCGCGGCGTCGGTGCCACCGAAGCGGCGGCCGGTGGTCATCGAAGCGACGGCGCTCTTGGGGGTGAGTTTGGCCTGGATCAGCGCGGCCATGCCAGGGGTGAAGGGGATGTGGATGTCGACCTCGGGGAAGCAGAAGAAGCCGCGGTCGGCGCGCATCACCCGGTAGTCGTGCGCGATGGCGAGCATGGCGCCTGCGCCGAACGCGTGACCGGGCAGCGCGGCGACCGTGGGCACGGGCAGGGTGAGCATCCGGGCCAGCAGTGCCTGCACTCGCCCGACGTACCACTCGGCGCGCTCGGCGTGGGCGCCGAGCCAGTCCAGGTCCAGGCCGTTGGAGTAGAACTTGCCACCTGCGGTGGTGACCAGGCCCTGGGCGCCGTCGGAGAGGACGGTGTCGAGGTGGGCGCCGACCTCGTCGAGGAACTCGGGGGAGAAACGGTTCTCCCCGCCGCCGAGGTCGAGGACGGCGATCTTGTCGTGGTAGTCGAGGGTGGGCATGGCGGGTCCTTCCGGGTTTCGGATATCGGGGATCACAGCGGCGGTGGGCCGACGGCGAGGACGGCGCGCACCGCGCCGCGCAGGTATTCCCGTGCGTGCGGATCGGCCAGCCGGTCGCGGCGCAGCAGCACGGCGGTGGGCAGATCGACCAAGCACAGCGTCATGACGTCGACGGCGTGGCGGTCGCCGCGTTGCCACAGCCGGCGCGACAGCCGCACGAGCAGCTCGACCAGCACGGCGTCGGTGGCGGCCAGTTCGGCGGCGACGGCCTCGGGCACCTCGCCCAGCAATTCCTCGCGCCGCACGGCCAGCAGCAGCCGGGAGGAGTCCGGGTGACGCTCGGCGAACACCGCGGGCGCCTCGGCGGCCGCGACCACGGCTTCGACGCCGTCGCGCTGTTGCAGCGCCGCGTCGACCAGCGCTGTCTGCAGGTCCAGGAAGCGGCGCGCGGCGCGCAACCAGGTGCGGCCGAGCAGCTCCGCGCGGGATCCGAAGGTGTGGTAGATCGCGCCGTTGGAGATGCCGGTGGCCGCGGCGACCGCGCGTGTGGTGACCGCGGCGGGGCCGGAGCGAACGGCCAGTGCTTCGGCGGCGTCGAGCACGACGGCGGGGTCGTGGGTGCGGGGGCGGGGCATATCGTCACCATAACAGAGCACTCGCTCTGTTATGGGACGAGTGGGTACCCGAAGCCCTGATACCGCCGGTTGCTAGATATTTCAGCAGGTAACAGGTACCGCGGAGTCTTCTCGGGATACGCATCGGTACTTCCCGTGCTCGGTCCGGGCGACGCTACGATGGGGTACTGTTCGGTCCCTTCCCCCTTGACCGAACGAGAGAACGGCGCGCGTATGTCACGAGTGGTCACCAAGGAGCAGTACTTCGACACCGGGTTGGAAGTGCTCGCCGAACTCGGCTTCAAAGGCCTGAACATCGGCGTGCTGTGCCGGCAGCTCGGCGTCACCAGCGGGTCGTTCTATCACCACTTCGGCAGCTGGCAGGGCTTCGTCGACGCCCTGCTCGAGCACTGGGAGAACCGGCAAGTGCGCATCCTGGGCACCATGCCGTTCAACCAGGGCAATCCCGACGACGACATCCGCGCCATGTCCGACCTCGCCGCCGGACTGCATCACGCCGCCGAAGCCGCCATCCGCGCTTGGGCGGCCAACGACGAATCGGTCAACCTCGCCCTCAAGCGCGTCGACGAATCCCGCAGGCGCACCGTGCACAAAGCGATCAAAGGGGTCGTCCGCGACGACGACACCGCCGCCGTGGTCACCTCGCTCGGCATGGCCATGCTCGTCGGCTACCAGCAGATCGCCGCGGGCGGCGAGAACCTGTCACTGGACCAGCTGCTGGCCGAATACGCACGCCTGATCTACTCCCACGCCCAGCGCTGACCCGCCCCCTCACCCGAGCAGTTCGTCGACGAAACACCAGCGCCACGCCTCACCCGGCTCCACGCTGCGCATCACCGGATGACCACTGGCCCCGTGATGCTTCGTCGCGTGATTGCCCGGCGAGGAGTCGCAGCAGGCCACGTGCCCGCACGCCAGGCACATCCGCAGATGCACCCACGCCAGCCCCTCCGCGACGCACTCGGCGCATTCGTCGGGCCCGGCGTAGGCACGCACCAGCGGCGCCTCCCGCAGATGCGCGCACGCCTCCTGGGCCGCAGGCGCGGCCAGCGGTTCGACGCGTTCCTCCTCGGCCTCGTCGAAACGATCGATGATCGACTCCTCCAGATCCAACTGCGCCAGCACGTGCTGCAGGATCTCGTAATCGACATGGCCCGAATCGCGCACCCGCAACACCGTTTCGCGTTCGGCCTGCAACATCGCCAACCGCAGCCGCCGGTACTCCGCGGTGGGTGTCACCTGTTCGGACTCCGCCCGCCCGAGCCGCTCCCACGCCGCATTCGCCTTCCATGAGACGCGATCACGCAACGTCTGCACGACCCCGGGCGGCGTATCCGGTGTGATCTGCTGTTCGAGCGCCGCCAAACCGGCCGCCGTCGCCTGCTGCAACACATTCGCCTTCTGCAACGCGTCCTCGGCGGGACTGGGCGCACGCAACCGCAGCCACCGCACCAGCCACGGCAGCGACGTGCCCTGCACCAGCAACGTTCCCGCCACCACCACCAGCGCCAGCAGCTTGAGCACCGCCAGCAACGGCGTGTCCGGCGACAGCAGCAGCACCGCCGCCAACGTCACCACACCGCGCATCCCCGCCCAGGACACCACCACCAGCTCACGCACTCCCACCGCCGCGCCGCCGCCGCCGAGACTGCGCGACACCAGCGAGGAGCCGAAGACCCAGATCGGCCGCGCCAGCATCGTGGTGGCCAGCACCGCCAGCGCCGTCCCCACCAGGGTGGCGTGATCGAGTTCGCTGTGCCACGCACCCTCCACGATCCCGCGCACCTGCAATCCGATCAGCACGAACACCGCGCTTTCCAGGATGAACTGGATCGTGCGCCAGTTGATGCGCTCGGCGATGCGCGAGGCGGCGCTCTGCCAGACCGGCGCGTTGTGCCCGAGGATCATGCCGCACACCACCACCGCGATCACCCCCGAGGCGTGCATCCCCTCGGCGGGCAGGTACGCCGTGAACGGCGCCAGGAACGACAGCGTCGTGTCCATCACCGGATCCGTGATGCGTCGCCGCAGCATCGCCAGCAGATAGGCCACCACCACCCCGACCGCCGCGCCGCCACCGGCCGCCAGCAGGAAGTCGGCCCCGGCCGCCCACACCGACACCGCGCCCCCCGTCGCGGCCAGCGCGGTCCGCAACGCCACCAGCGCGGTCGCGTCGTTGAACAGCGACTCGTCCTCCAGGATCGTCACGATCCGCCGCGGCATCCCGATCCGCCGCGCCACCGCCGTCGCGGCCACCGCGTCCGGCGGAGCCACCACCGCACCCAACGCCACGGCGACCGCGAACGGCACCGGCAGCAGCCACCACACCACCACCGCCACCGCGAACGTCGTGAACAACACCAATCCGACCGACAACAACGCGATCGTGCGCACATTCGCCCGGAAATCCACCAGCGACGTGCGGATCGCGGCGGTATACAACAAAGGAGGCAGGAAACCGAGCAGAATGATCTCCGGCTCCAGGTGGATCTCCGGCACGAACGGCAGATACGACGCCGCGACCCCGCCCACCGTCAGTACCAGCGGTTCGGACACCCCGAACCGACGCGCCAGCGCCACCAACGCGGCCGCCGACGCGACGAGAACAACCAGGCCGATCGCGACATGCACGGTGGAATTCTCCCAGAGCGCACGATCGGCAAATGGACCGCACGGTAGATGACACGTGCGCGGTCCACCGAACTACTGTGCCCGGGCGCACCCACGCGCCATGCTTGTCGACGACAAGGAGGTAGATATGGAGGAGTTCGCGTCCTGGCGGGCGAACGGACGACGCCACACTCATCGCGGCCACCAGATCTTCTGGCGCGACGGAGGCGCAGGCGCCGACGGGACGCTGGTGTGCATCCACGGATTTCCCACCGCGTCCTGGGACTGGCATCGCATCTGGCCCGGTCTGTGCGAACGGTTCGCCCGCGTCATCGCCCCCGACATGATCGGGTTCGGCTGGTCGGCCAAACCCCGTCACTACGACTACCGCATCACCGACCAAGCCGACATCCACGAAAATCTGCTGCGCGAACAGGGTATCGGCCGCTACCACATCCTCGCCCACGACTACGGCGACAGCGTCGCCCAGGAGCTGCTTGCCCGCGACGCCGAACGCCGCGCGGCCGGCGACGAGTCCCTGGTGCTGGACTCGGTGTTCCTGCTCAACGGCGGCCTGTTCCCCGAAGCGCACCGCCCCCGCCCGGTGCAGCGACTGCTGGCGAGCCCACTCGGCCCGCTGGTCGGTGTCCTCGGTAGCGAACGCACCTTCCACCGCAGCCTGGCCGCGGTGTTCGGGCCCGATACCAAACCCACCGACGTCGAACTGCACCAATTCTGGCTGCTGTGGTGCAGCAAGCACGGAAAACGCAACGGCCACAAGCTCATCCGCTACATGGCCGAACGACGCAGGCAGCGGCAGCGCTGGGTGGGCGCGCTGCAGCAGGCTCAGATCCCCATCCGGTTCGTCGACGGCGTCACCGACCCGGTCTCCGGCGGCCATATGGCGCGCCGCTACCGCGAGCTGATCACCACCCCCGACGTGGTGGAACTGCCCCGCATCGGCCACTACCCGCAACTGGAAGCACCCGAGCAGACCCTCACGGCGCTGCTGGAATTCCACGGCAACCGGGTACAGAAGCCCACCGCGTGACCCTCGTCGTCGCGGACCGGCCGGCCCGGTCCGCGACGACGACACCATCTATGGTGGACGCCATAGTATGGCGGTATGGCAACCACACGTCGATCCCGCAACACCCAAGCCCCACGCCCACCCAGGGGCCAGGCACGGCAGCGCATGATCGACGGCGCGATCGACTCCCTGCGCGTGCACGGCGCCACCGCCACCAGCGTCGACCGGGTCCTGGCCGCCACCGGCGCCCCACGCGGCTCGGTGTACCACCACTTTCCCGGCGGACGCACCGAACTGATCGCCGACGCCCTCGGCACCGCGGGCGAGCTGATGTCGACCTTCATCGAACGCCTCACCGGTGACAACGAACCCGCCGCCGCGCTGGACCGCTTCGCCGCGATGTGGCGACGCACCCTGCTCGACAGCGATTTCCGGGCCGGGTGCCCGATCTTCGCGGTCGCCGTCGAAACCAACGACGACACCCCGGAGTTCGCCCGCATCGCCGGGGAGATCTTCCGCCGCTGGCAACAAGCCCTCGCCGGGATGCTGACCCGCCACGACGTGCCCGCCGACCGCGCGCACCGCCTGGCCACCGTGACGGTCGCCGCATTCGAAGGCGCCATCGCGCTGTGCCGGGTCCAGCGCGACATCACGCCTCTCGACGACGCCCTCGCCATGTTGCACGAACTGATACCCGCCGCCGGTTGACCCACCCACCGCAGCAGGCACCAACCCTTGACACACCGACTATGGTGAATGCCATAGTCGGGAACAAGGGCCGCGCCACCCCCGAATCACCCTCGCGCGGACACGATCTCGCCTTCCGACCGCTGACATGCGCACCGAAGGAGCCGCCGATGCCCGCCGCCGACCTGCACCTGGAAACTATCGAACTCGAACAGACCGGGCGGGTACTGACCGCACGCGTCGTCGCACCACCCTTGAATTTCGTCACCACCGCCGTCGTCCGCGACCTCGACACCCTCACCGCCGCGGCCGACACCGACGACACGATCGGCGCGGTCGTGCTCACCGGAGGCCTGCCCGGCCGCTTCCTCACCCACGCCGACCCCGCCGCCCTCAGCGGCATGATCGAACGGCCCCACCCCTTCGTCCCCGCCCGCGCCGCCGCCCCGTTCCTGCGTGCCGCCGCCGCCGCGCTGCGCCTACCCGGCGCCGCGGGCCTGGTCGAACGCCACGGCGGAGGCCTCGGCGCCGGCCTGGTCTGGGGCCACCGCTGGAAACGCACCACCCTGCGGATGAACCGCTCCGGCGTCGCCTACCTCGCCGCCGTCAACGGCCCCGCACTCGGCGGCGGCCACGAGATCGCCCTCGCCTGCGACCTGCGCTACGCCGCCGACGCCGACCACGTACGCCTCGGCCAGATCGAGACCCTGGCCAACCTCATCCCCGGCGGCGGCGCCACCCAACGCCTCACCCGCCTGCTCGGCGCCGCCAAAGCCATCGAGATCACCCTCGAAGGCAAGCCCTACACCGCTCAGGAAGCATTGCGTCTGGGCCTGCTCCACCGCACCGTCCCCGCCGAAGACCTCCTCGCCGAAACCCAAGCCACCGCGGCACGACTCGCCGCCCGCAACCCCGTCGCCGTCGCCGAACTCAAACGCGCCGTCTACTTCGGACCCGACAGAACCCTCTCCCGCGGCCTGGACGCCGAACAAGCCGGATTCGTCTCCGTCGGCACCACCGCCGCGGCCGCCCGCACCACCCGAGCCTTCTTCGAAGACCTCGACCGGCTCGCCGACACCCCCTTCCTCGCCGACCCGCAACCCTGGCTGGACGGCACCCGCGTCGACCAGGTGAACCGATGACCACCCCCGCCGCCACCGCACCATGGCACAAGACCGCCTGCATCCTGTGCGAGACAACTGCGGACTGCTCATCCAGCTCGACGACCGCCGCTTCGCCAAGATCCGCGGCGACAAAGACCACGTCGCCTCCGCCGGCTACACCTGCAACAAGGCCCTACGCCTGGACCACTATCAGAACGGCGCAACCAGGCTCACCACCCCGCTGCGCCGCGAACCGGACGGCACCTTCACCGAAATCGACTGGGACACCGCCATTTCCGAGGTCGCAGCCCGCTTGACCGCGATCAAGGACACCTACGGCGGCGACAAGATCTTCTACTACGGCGGCGGGGGACAGGGCAACCACCTCGGCGGCGCCTACAGCACCGCCCTGCGCCGCGCCCTCGGCAGCCGCTACCGCTCCAGCGCCCTGGCCCAGGAGAAGACCGGCGAAGGATGGGTCGACGCCCACCTCACCGGCGGCCACACCACCGGCGACTTCGACCACGCCGAAGTATCGATCTTCCTCGGCAAGAACCCCTGGCAGTCCCACGGCGTCCCCCGCGCCCGCACCGTCCTGCAACAGATCGCCAAAGACCCCGCCCGCACCATGATCGTCATCGACCCGGTGCGCACCGAAACCGCCGACCTCGCCGACATCCACCTGCAACTACGTCCCGGCACCGACGCCTGGTGCCTGGCCGCCCTCCTGGCGATCCTCGTCCAGGACGACCTGCTCGACCACACCTTCCTCACCGCACACACCACCGGATCCGACACCGTCCGCGCCGACCTCGCACACATCGACATCCCCGCCTACGCCGACATCTGCGGTGTCCCCGAAGACCTCCTGCGCAGCACCGCCCACCGCATCGCCGCCGCAACCAGCGTCGCCACCTACGAAGACCTCGGCGTCCAGCAGAGCCCCAACAGCACCCTCATCTCCTACCTGAACAAACTGCTGTGGCTGCTGACCGGCAACTTCGCCAAACCCGGCGCCATGCAACCCCACTCCTGGATGGCACCACTGGCCGGCTACAGCCGCGAGGTCGAACGCAGCCCGGTCACCGGCGCACCCCTGTTCGGCGGCATGCTGCCCTGCAACGCCATCGCCGAAGAAATCGACACCGACCACCCCGACCGCTTCCGCGCGATGATCATCGAATCCGCCAACCCCGCCCACTCCCTGGCCGACTCCACCGCGTTCCGCGACGCATTGCACACCCTGGACCTGGTCGTCGTCATCGACATCGCCCTCACCGAAACCGCCCGCCACGCCGACTACGTCCTACCCGCCGCCAGCCAGTTCGAGAAATGGGAAGCCACCTTCTTCAACCTCGAATTCCCGCACAACACCTTCCACCTGCGCGCCCCCGTCCTCGACCCGCTCCCGGGCACCCTGCCCGAACCGGAGATCTACGCCCGACTGCTACGCGAACTCCACGCCGTCGGCCGCGGCACACTCGCCCTGCTGCGCACCGCCGCGAAACTCGGACGCCGCCCCTACGCCTGGACTTTCGCCGCCCTGCTGGCCACCAACAAATCCCTCGGCGGCCTCGCCCCCTACCTGCTGTACGAAACCCTCGGCCCCACCCTGCCCGACGGCGCGCGCCCCGCGGCCGTGCTGTGGGCACTGGCCCAGCGCGTCGCCAAGGTCTACCCGGCCGCGATGCGCCGCGCCGGACACCGCGACGCCGACGCACTATTCGACGCCATCCTCGCCGGCCGCTCCGGAGTCACCTTCACCCTCGACGACTACGACGACGCCTGGGACTACCTCCCACACGCCGACAAACGCATCCCACTGGCCATCCCCGAACTCCTGCACGCCCTGCGCGAACTCGCCACCACACCAGCCACCCACACCACCCCCGAATTCCCGTTCGTGCTGGCAGCGGGGGAGCGCCGCTCCTTCACCGCCAACACCATCTTCCGCGACGACACCTGGCGGCGCCGCGACCCCGAAGGCGCACTACGCCTCAACCCCGGCGACGCCGCCCGCCTCGGCCTCACCACCGGCGACCGAGCCCGCATCACCACCCGCCGCGGCAGCGCCGTCGCCACCGTGGAAACCAACGACCGCATGCAACCCGGCCACGCCTCCCTGCCCAACGGCCTCGGCCTGGACCTGCCCACCGGCAACGGCACCCGCCGCACCGGCGTCGCCCCCAACGACCTCACCGACCTCACCTGGCGCGACCCCATCGCAGGCACACCCTGGCACAAACACGTCCCCGCCCGCATCGAACCCGCGTGACGATCCGGCACCGAACCGCGGTGTACACACGGCATTTCTGCTCCATCCGCTACCCTGATCGGCCACGGCTCCGTGCCCCGACCACCCCGGAGGCACCACAGTTCCGCACCCACCTGCCCGCACCACCGACGAGATCTGCTCGCGCGCTGTCCTCTACCCGGGCACCCCCGAGAAAGGATGTCCGGTACGCCCCCTCGCACAACACGGCACCCGCCTCCAACCCGCACACGACGCACACCAGGGGAGGGGAACAGCACAGAAGCAACGCACCCGACGTCGGCGACCGGATCACCGCACACACGCAGCACCGGCAGCCGACGCAACACGGCATCACCCGCACCGCCTCAGCCGGTCACCGCGGACACCTTCTCGCTCACCCCGGCGCCCTCCTCGTCGGCGGCAACCGCACGCGTCACCGTCACCCACGTGTTGTTCACCGCCGCCGTGCCCGAGAACGTGTCCGTCAACGCCGGATCGTGCAGCAGATTCACATTCGCGCCGGGCAGTGACGCCGCCACCGTCCACCCGACACCGGGCTCCTGATGCCCCCACCCGTGCGGAATCGCCACCGTCCCGGCCCGGATATCGTCGCTGACCTCCAACGGCACCACGATCGAACCGGTCCGCGAACGCACCGTCACCGATTCACCGTCACGCAACCCACGCACCGCCGCATCCTGCGGATGCATCAACGCCGTGCACCGATCCCGCCCCTTCACCATCGACGGCACATTGTGCAGCCACGAATTGTTGCTGCGCAGATGACGACGACCGATCAACTTCAAGTCGTACCCGTCCGCAGGCGCGGTCACCGCCATACCCCGCCGCGCGTCCGCAAGCACCTCACGTGCCGCCGCCACGAAATCCTCCGGCGCCACATGCACCTTCCGATCCTTCGTCCCGAGTAACGACCGCAGCCTCGGCCGCAACGGCCCCAAATCGATGCCGCCCGCCGCCGCGCGCGCCTTACCCACGGTCAAACCCTGGCGGCCCCGCCGCAACACCCCATACGGCCCCGCCGCCACCCCGAGCGCCGCGATCCGCACGGGACTGACCCGATCGAACACCGCGTTCAGCACCCGCGCGGTGAACCGGCGCGCCGGCAACGGCACCACCTCGGTGACCAGCCGCGCCATGATCTGCCAATCCTCCAGCCCATCGGCAGGCGGCTCGAACACCCGCGCGTCGAAACGCAGATTGTTGCGCACACTGAACACCGGGAACAGGATGTTGACGTCCTCGCGCTCCAACGGCGAGATCGGCGGCAGGATGATGTCCGCGTGCCGCGTCGTCTCCGTGACGTACATGTCCACGGCCACATAGAAATCCAGCCCGTCCAGCGCCGCGCCCAACCGGCCGCGCTGCGGCGTGGACAACACCGGATTGCCCGCATACGTGATCATCGCGCGGATCCGGCCCGGCCCCTCGGTCAGCATCTCCTCCGCCAGCGCCGCCACCGGCAACTCCGAGCGGAACGACTTGTAGGTTCCCGAACTGTCGGTCCACGCCCCGTACCCGATCGGCAGATACTTCGCATACCGCGGCGCATCGATCGGCGGCGTCGCGAACATCTGACCACCCGCCCGATCCAGGTTGCCCGTCACCGCGTTGATCGTGTTCACCAGCCAATGCGTCAACGTGCCGGTCACCTGCTGACACACCCCGATCCGCGCGTACAGCACCGCGGAGGGCGCTGCCGCGTGCTCCCGAGCCAGCCCCCGAATCGTCTCCGCGTCCACCCCCGCGTACTGCGCCATCTGCTCCGGCGACGCCTCGGCCACCAACGCACGCAACCGCTCCCAGCCCGTACTCGACGCGCGGATCGCCTTCTCGTCACACAAGTCCTCGGCGACCAGCACATGCAACATCGCCAACAGCAGATACACATCCCCGCCCGGCGCCACCGCGACATGCTGATCGGCCAGCCGCGCCGTCTCGGTCCGGCGCGGATCGATCACCACGACCTTCCCACCACGCCGCCGCACGTCCCGAATCCGCTGCTTCGCATTCGGCATGGTCGTCACCGACCCGTTCGACACCGCCGGATTCGCCCCCAGGATCACCAGCCGATCGGTCCGATCGATATCGGTCACCGGCATCAGCACATTCGAGCCGAACATCCGCCACGCCACGAACTCCTGCGGGAACTGATCGATCGAGGAAGCCGAGAAGAAATTCCGCGTCAACAGCACCGACCGCAGCAGCACCGCGTACAGCACCGACGAACTGTGCGCGGCCGGATTCCCCAAATACATGCCGATCGCACTGTTCCCATGCTCCCGACGCACCTGCCGCAACCGCTGCCCGATCTCCCGGAACGCCTCATCCCAGCCGATCGGCTCGAACGACGAACCCACCCGCCGCACCGGCGTACGCAACCGATCCGGATCGTGGTGCAACCCACCCATCGCCGTCGCCTTCGGGCAGATGTACCCCTTCGACAGCACATCCTGCGGATTGCCCTCGATCCGCGTCACCTGATCACCGGAGACCGTGACAAGAATTCCGCAATGCGCCTCGCACAGGGTGCACTGGCGGGCAATGGTGGTAGCGCTCATCAATTTTCACCTTCTGCCGGATCACTTCCCACAGGCTATCTGGGACAGCTCGTTCCGTATAGATCTCTACGGTGGACGGATGCGGGCATGCAGATGCATGTCGTGCCAACCATCCACGTGCAACCCCGCACTACGCCGGACACTCTCCGGCGCGAACCCCGCCTTCACCGCCGCACGGCACGACGCCGGATTGCGCACCGAATGCGACACCTCCAACCGATGAAAACCCACCCCGAAAGCCCACCGGGTCACCGTCTCCACCGCCGCAGGCGTCACCCCACGGCCCCGCCATCCCGGAGCTGTCCAGTAAGCGATCCCCGCCGACCCATCCGGCGGCGACATCCCCCGCAACCCGACCCGCGCCGCCACCACACCACCGACCACGACCGCCCACTGCGGACCATCACCATTGCCCCACCCCGCCCGCCAGCGCGCGATCAACTCCAGCGCCTCACCCTCGGACACGACATCGCGCACATGCCAGCGTTGAATATCCGGATCCTGATAGACCGCCCGGATCACCGCCGCATCTGCCTCCACCCACGGCCGCAACACCACCGCCTCACCCCGCAGAACGGGCTGAGACCCGGCTGCGAACACGTCGGCGGCGACCACATCGGGCAGCAGAGCGGACACACCCGGATTGTCACCCGCACAAGCTGCCCATCGCCACACAATTCACCGGCACAATCCTCGACAACGCTCCACAACAAACCCTCGCGCGCACCAACCGTTGCGAGCCCACCGACCCACCGAGAAACCCCATCCCGCCGCGAGGTCCGCCAAACCGCCACCACGCTCACACGGCCAACCCCTGACCCGACGGCCGTAACCACAGACGGTGACAGGTCAGCCAGGTTGGAAGAACGCGAGCATTCTCCGGCTTGCGTCCGGCGACATCAGGATTTCCTGGATACGTGCGGACATCCGCGCTGCGACGCTCGTGCGTTCGAACATCTCGCGTTCGTATTCCGCGACGGCAGTGGGCACGTCGTCCGGGTGCGCGGCCAGCGCGAGGCCGAGCACGGCACCGTCGAGCATCGCCATGTTGGCACCCTCACCCACCGGCGGCATCAGATGCGCGGCATCGCCGACCAGCGTGACATCCGGCCTCGACGGCCAGGTCAGACCCGCGGGAAGAGCGGTGATCGACCGCGCCACCACCGTGTCGTCGCAGGCCGCGATCAGCGCGGTGAACCGCGAATCCCAGCCGGAGAGCAACTCGATCAGCCGCACCCGAGCCGCGGCCGGATCATCGAAAGGGATCCCGCTGGTAGCGAACCAGTCCTCGCCGGTGCGATAGAAGCTGACGCCGATGCGAACGCGGCCGTCGCCGTTACGCTGCGCCGCCAGCGACAGTCCGTTACCGAGCACCCAATAGTTGCCGCGCCCGACCATCGCCGCGAGATCGGGGTGGGTACGGTCGATGTCGGGAATGCCGAGTTCGACGACGTTCTGGCCGATATGCGCCGGGCGGGCGGCGGTGAGCAACGCGCGGACCCGAGAGTACGCGCCGTCCGCGCCGACCAGCAGGTCATACGACGCCCTGCCGCCGTCGGCGAAACGCAGCAGGCCGTTGTCGGCCGACTCGAACGCGTGCCCCCAACGCACCATGTCGACGGGAAGCGAATCCAGCAGCAGGCCACGCAGATCGGCGCGGTCGACCTCGGGACGATCGAGCGGGGCGTCGTCGGGCGTGTCCTCCTGGAGCAGCAACGTGCCGTCCGGCTCCAGAAGCCGCATGTCCTGCCCTTCGCCGCGGGCGATCGCGTGGAACCGGTCGATCAGACCGGCCTCGCGCAGCGCACGCTGCCCGGAATGGATGTCGAGCATGCCGCCCTGACCACGCGCGTCGCGAGCGAGTTCGCGTTCGTACACGACGGCGTCGATGCCGTTCACATGCAGCACTCGGGCGAGAGTCAGCCCGCCCAGCCCGGCTCCGACGATCGCGATGCCCATGACCCTCCTTCGATACACCGTACGTGTCGATACACTGTATCGCACCGTGCGATGTATGGTCATCGGCATGTTGGTGTGGGAGAGGCCCGAGCCGCCGCAACGACCGGCACCCGCTCCCTTGAGCCGGGAACGGATCGTAGAAGCGGCGATCCGGCTGGCCGATGCGGACGGTCTGGCGGCCGTATCGCTGCGCAAGGTAGCCGCCGCACTGGACGTCGGACCGATGCGGCTGTACGGCTACATCGCCACCAAGGAGGAGTTGCTCGACCTGATGGTCGATGCGGTCTACGCCGAGATCCGGCCCGCCGGAGACAACTGGCGAGAAGTGCTGCGCTCCCTCGCCGAAACCACCCGCCAGGCCGCCCATCAGCACGAATGGCTCGCCGACCTGATCGGAGGACGGCCCCAGCTCGGGCCGCACGCGCTGGCCAGGGGAGAGGCCGTGGTGGCCGCGATGGACGGCGTCGACGTGGACACCATCACGCCCGTGGTCGACGCCGTCAACGCGTACGTGATCGGCGCGGTCCGCCGCGAAATCACCGAGCGGCGCGCCGAGCGGACCACCGGGATGGACAAGCAACAGTGGCAGGTATCCTTCGGACCCTATCTACAGCGAACCTTCGCAACCGGCCGATTCCCCGCGCTGGCCACCGTCATCCGCGATGCCGCACACCTGGACGCCGACCATACCTTCCGGATCGGGCTCGACTTCCTCCTCGACGGCATCCAAGCCCACATCTCCCACTGACACACGGACACGGCACCCGTGGCGCCACGAACCCCGCCGGCCATGACCGATCGACACCGAACGAACAGCGTCTCGAACACCGTGGGTACCGCGGCCACCGCGCAGGGTTCCCCCCGGATCCGCGACTAGAAGCGGTCACTGGTGGACTAGAAGCGTCACTGTGACGATTAGGATGCTCTCGCGGGAGAGAGAGTAGGGGAGCCCTGGCCAACCGACTACGCGGTCGGGACCTCCGCAGCAACCTCGACAACAGGCGCCGGCTTCGGCGCCGCGAATCCCGGCAGGAATCGGTTCACCGCTGGAATCATCAGATGGATCAGCGGGCCGATCCCAAAGGCATACACCAACGTGCCGATGCCGACACTGCCGCCGAGCACGAACCCCGTCGTCGACACCACCACTTCGATCGCCGTGCGCACCACCCACACCGATCGACCGGTCCGCCGAACCAGTCCAGTCATCAGTCCATCCCGCGGACCCGGACCCATACCCGCCCCGATGTACAACACACTGGCCACCGCATTCAGCACCACCGCGGCACCCATGGCGCCGACCCGCACCACCAGCGCATCCCACGACGGCAACCACGCCAGTCCCGCGTCGACCGATACCGCGATCACCACGACATTGCTCACGGTGCCCAAGCCGGGCATCTGCCGCAACGGAATCCAGGCCAACAGCACCACGACACCGGTAATCGCCGTCACCGCACCCAAACTGAGCGGCACATGCCGCGCCACGCCTTGATGGAACACATCCCACGGATCCAGCCCGAGCCCAGCCCGCACCATCACCGCCATCGAGAACCCGTACAACCACAAACCCGCGTACAACGCGACCAACCGACGAACCAGCACCGACCCAGCGTCCCCGCAACTGGCCACCACAACCAGAGCCAATCACCGACCACTGGACCCATTGGTGGCACAACCACCCACCCTTAGATTCGTCACTGTGACGTTTATATGCAATTCGGAGCTAGTTCAGGGGAGGCCAATCTAGAGAAATCCCAAGATTAAGCAAGCAAGGCAAGAAACACCGAAAAATTTTCACCAACCGGACGAACACGCCGAGCGTCCCGCGATCCGGCGACGACATCGACCGCCCGAGCCCGGAGACCGACTCGGTCGCACGGCGAAACAAGCCGCGGAGCAACGGGAAAACCAGCCGTAAGCCACCTCGCCGACCCACGCCGAAATCGCGCCGATAATCGACATTATGTCAACTAGCGTGCATCGACCCTCTGGGAAGCAATCAGCCCTCCCCGCCCCTCAGATGAGACGTGTCCGCCAGGCTCACCATCGAGCGGTTGCGCCAGTAATCGTCGTGCCGCAAATGGGTGATCGCGCCGGGCGAAGTCGCGAACGACGCGAAACCGACCGCCTCCACCGGCAGCATCATCCAGGTGGTGATGACGAAAGTCAGCGCGTAGCCGTGCGTGACGACGATATGGTCGTGCTCGGCGTCCGCCATCAACTCACGCACGCACGCGCCCACCCGGGTCGCGACCTCACGCCGCGTCTCCGCACCACGGATCGGCCCACGATGGTCGAGCCGATCGTGATCCGGTGCGGGAACCTGCCGCTGGGCCAGCCACGCATTCGGCCGGCCGCCCGCTTCCCCGAAACTGATCTCCCGCAACCGCTGATCAACCGTCACCGGAACGCCCAACTCGGCCTCGATAAATCGCGCCGTCTCCACACAACGGGCCAGATCCGACGTCGTGATCCGCACCGGCCGTACCGCACCGTCACGCCGACGTACCAACTCGGCGGCGACAAGACCGGCGTCGCGCCGTCCGGGCGGCGTCAGTTCCGAGTCGTACCACCCACCCACGAGATCATGTTCGGTGTGCTCCGCATGCGGGTGACTCACCACATAGAGATCCTGCATCCGACTCCCCCAATTCCCAGACTGATCCGGCCCCGACGCATCACCCTACCGGCCCGCGGCCGCGCCTCGGCGCCGGGCCCAACCCCGAAGACAGGCCCGGCGCCGCGGTCCGGGAACTCAACCGAGCATGTCGGCCAGTTCGGCGTGCAGGTCGAACAGCGCCGGAATCTGCTCCGCAGGCCGGCGTCCCATGCCGCACTCGGTGGCGATGCCGAAGTCGGCGACCACAGAACGGGCGGCTTCGATGCGCTGCAGCGCGCCCGCACGGCCGTCGGTGGCGTGCACCAACCCGAGGTGCAGATCCGTCTCGGCCGGAAGGGCGAGATCGGCAAGGGGCTTGAAATAGTCTGTGTCGGTACGCGAACGCGGAACCGGCAAGTGGATCCAGTTGACCGGCCGCTGCAGCCCGGCCAGGATCCGGCCGGCGACCGCCGCGAGCCGGCCGGTGTCGGCGGGTTCGGCGAAGTGCCGGTGCCCGAAGTCGCCGTAACAAAGGTGGTAGCCGAGCTCGACCGGTCGGGGCACCGCGGCGCCCAGCCGGACCAGACGCTGCCCCACTTCCTCCAGCTGCGTCGCGTAGTCCGAACCGAACCAAGACGGGAAGATCCCCTCGAAAATGGCGAACTCGACCGCGGCATCCCATTGCACAGCAAGGTCTTCCGCCGGTATCGCCGCAACGATGGCGGCCAGCTCGTCGAGCAGGCTCGCTTCGTATCGGCGTTCCAACTCCCCCTGCGGGCCCGCGACGAACGCCCCGATCACCGCGATCGGAGTCGGCAGACTCACTTGGAACCGGATGCCCGCCGGGATCGTGCCGTCCGCGCGCAACTGCTGGAATACCTGCCAGGATTCCATCGCCGCCTCCGCGTACCCCAACGGACCGAAGTCGATCGATGCCGCGTCCACGCCGGGCTTGGGCTGCACCCGTTCGCTCGGCCCGTACTCCGGGCTCGGCGGAGGAACGGTTTCCAGGTCGGGATGTGCCTGCATCTTGGGCAGCTGCCACACCACCCAGTTGTCCCGTATCCCGGTCTCGCCGTCCGGAATCCGTTTCACATGCTTCCCGAGGCGCATCGCCGCCTCGGAGAAGACGGTCCGCGCATCCGCCAGCGGAACACTGCCGCACAAATGAACTCCGCGACCCGCACCCACCGCAACCTCCTCCACATGGCCTACCGCTGGTTCAGCCTGCCCGGTGTCGAAACCAGATATTTGCCACACGTTCTGCCAAAGATTCCGACCAACGCGGGCAATCGATCAGGCCGAGCTATGCGTGCAGCGTAGGCGGGGCCCCATCGTCCGGATCCCCAACCTTGGGAAATAGCCAGCGATCCAGTTACTGACCGAACTTTCGGCTCACCTCTTGCCCACCCCATCGTGCTCGCCGCCTTGCCGAGCATGCTATGGAGCAACAAGAATCACGACACGACGGTCGAGAGGATCGCCGACCCGGCACCGCCGGGCGCTGTGGAGGTTTCGTCACATCTGCGAACTACTCATCATGGTCAACGGCCTACCCGGCTCCGGCAAATCGACGTCGGCTCCCCCGCTGGCACGAGAACTACGCGCGCACCTGATTCGCAAAGACCTCGTCAAAGAGGCACTGAGCTCCGGGCTGGACAGCACCGCTGTCTTGCCGAACGTCGGAGCGATCGCGATGGAAGCGGTATGGGCGCTGGCCGCCGCGTTATCCGGCGTCGTCGTGGTCGACTCCTGGTGGTTCAAGCCTCGTGACACGCGGTACGCCGCGAACGGCATCGCGATCTCCGGTGCCACACGCGCCGTGGAGGTCTGGTGCTCGGTCCCGTCCGACGTCGCTCTCGCGCGATTTCGCAGCCGCGCCCGGGCGGACCTGTACCAGGACGACGCGCATCTGGCGCAGGACTGGGACCGGTGGGCGCGATTGGCCGAACCCCTCGCACTCGCTCCGGTCGTCACCGTCGACACCACCGCCCCCGTCGACTACCCCGAGCTCGCGCGCCGGGTGATGGCCGCGGCCACCGTCACCATCGGCGACGTCCTCTAGCGGAAAGCCATCCGCCGCCGAGCTACTCGATTCTTCTGGGTCCGTTGAGGATTACCCCTCGGCGTCCATGCTCTTTGGATGGGTAGGTGGTCTGATTTTGCATGTGACGTGGAGATGTTTTACATGCGTATATACGCACAGGAGCGTATTGCAATGATATTGCACCAAGGTCGGTTACCTCAGGGCCGCAACAACTCCCGCAACGTCGAAGCACTCAGTCGGCTCGATCTCTCCCCGCCGTTGCGGATTCCGACTACCGCCTCGACCCCACCAACCCTCCCCTACCCCGCATGTGGACAACTACCCTGCCCGACAAGGCCCGGAAATCCTGAAGCTGCCACAAGCCGCAAAGTAGGACGCGCGGGAAAGCCGGGGCTCCCCAAGCTGGCCCCAGGGGCAAGGTGGGGTCGGTAGCAGACGGTTCCTGGCGCGTTGTCGCTATCGTGTTCAACGGCCGGATGTGTGTCCGTTAGCCGAACCTTCAACGGACACCCCGGCGGGACAGTGACGGCAGGCCGCCACGAGCACGAATGTGTCTCACATAGGCCGTACGGATAGGTCCTCAACGAAGGGGTTCTATCCGTTACACTTCCGGTCATGTCCGGCACGCTGATCGGCTATGCCCGATGCTCCACCGACACCCCAGGATCTCACCGCACGCGACCGATTGGGTGAGTTCGGCGTCACCGAGGAACGCATCTATCTCGACCATGGATTGACCGACACCAGCTGTCAGCCCCCCGGATTGGATCAGGCGCTCGCGCCGTCCACGCCGGTGAGACCCTCGTCGTGCCGAAACTCGACCGGCTCGCGCGCTCGGTCCCGGACGCGCGGGCGATCGGTGACGATCTGGCCGCCCGGGGTATCAAGCTGTCGCTCGGTGGGCAGGTGTACGACCCGCACGACCCGATGAGCAAGATGTTCTTCGACATCCTGGCCACCTTCGCCGAGTTCGAAGTCGACCCGCTGCGCATGCGCACCCGTGAGGGCATGGCCGTGGCCCGCGCCGAAGGCCGCCTCCGCGGCCGCCAACCCAAACTCTCGGCCAAGCAGCGCATCGAACTGCGGCGCATGCACAGCAGCGGCGAGTACACCATCGCCGACCTCGCCGCGGTGTTCGGCGTCTCCCGGCCCACGATCTACCGCATCCTTCAACGCGAGCACGCCACACAGCCACAGTGACTCCGTCATCCAACAGCAGCCCCGCACCGACAAGATACGCAAGGAAACATCCTCTTGATGGCAGGGAGAGCTCGGCCCGGTCGTAGTCCCGGGCACGACCGACGACCACGGATCCCATGGCCACTCGACCGCCAGCGACGGCGCCGGAACAAGACGAGAAAGCTTTGGCGGGCACGCCGAGGGCGTTGTTTTGCTGAACCGATCCGATGAACTTGCGCGGGTAGCACTCCAAGCCGCCCGAGTTTTGGCAAACAGTATTACCCGAATCGCAAAGGCTGTTGCCGAACAGGGCATCAGGCCTTTCCCGCGTGGAGCCGAGGATACAGCCCGTCGACTATCCGACGCCGACAGAGGGTTCCGCGGCAGATTCGACGCTGGCGACACGCCATCTTCGCCTCCACTAGATACCTCCGCCAGTCAGCAGTTGTCCGGCGGAGCCGGAGCTGATCCTCGGCGGCCGTTCCGAGTGGTCACGTGGAATATTGCCGGTGGTCGCCGTGCTTTGTCGACGGACGCCTTCGACTACGACGAGGTGGATCTGCCGTATTTCGCCGAGCAGGTGCGGCGGCTGCGCCCCGACGTCATAAATGTGCAGGAATCGGAGATCGGTCCGAGCGGCTCGACAGCTCGGGAACTGGCCGAACTGCTCGGTTATCCACACGTCTACGAGACCCCGATGTGCCCGTCACACATCAGCGACGGCAAGACGCTGAGCCTCGCCGTGATCAGCCGGTTACCGATCGACAACGCGTGGGCGCAGCGGTTGCCGACCACCCGGCTCGACTTGAAAGTCGGCGGTCGATCCGTCGAACCATACGACCGGTATGCGCAGCGTGTAAGCGTCGGCGGAATCAATGTGGTGAATCTGCATCCGACGCCGCTGGGGTTTTTCGGGCACAGCTACGAGGAGGGCGCCGGGGCCGAGCACGCTCGAGAGATCGGGTCTGCGGTACGCGAGATGGTCGACGGCCCGACCGTAGTCGCCGCCGACCTCAACACCGACCGCCCAGGAATGGTGTACGGGCGCACCTTCGAGGACATGGGTATGAGCGCAGCACTCGAGCCCGATGCCAGAACAGTTCCGGGCTGGGACGGCGCGCCGGACCAAATCTATTCTTCTCGGGAGTTCCAGACGGTGAACCAAGGGGTCGAGACCACCGACACCGACCACCACCTGGTCTGGGCCGATCTCGAGGTCACCAACCCGCGAGTGCTCGATGCCCTCGCCGCAGCGAGAGAGCCGAACGCGTAGCTGAATCGCCGGATCGGTGACGACTGCCGCCTGGCGCTCGCCAGGATGCGATCTGGGAGCGAACCGATCCGTGTCGAGCAGTACAGGCAGACCGACCGCGATTGAACTACCCGCAAGCGCGGTCGCGTACTTGACCATCTGGTCGTACTGCTGGGCGATCAGATCCCAGCGGATCGGGATCGCTGATCGAATGTCGAGCGCGCCGAACCCACCACGCGATCGATCCGGCCGGGTGTGGGCGGCTCCAACACAGCGAACCCGAGCCTGGTAGCTCCCGACTTGTTGCCCACCAACCGCCAGTCGTTCTTGCCGATCAGCCCCCACGACCCGTTACCACGCGTCCTAGTTTGCGGCTCATGACAGCTTCAGGATTCCTGGGCCGACAACGTCATTCGCAAACAGATAGCAAGCTGAACTAACGTTCGAACGGTGCTTGGACATTCACACGCGACCAGTGGCGCGCTGGCCTGGTCGGCGGCAGCGGCGACGCTGCCGGTCACGATCTTGACGTTTCCCGCTCTCCAGGATGCGACGGGACGCCTCGGCACCGTCGATCTGCTGCTGGGCGTCTTCCTGACCGCCGGGGCGGCGCTGCTGCCCGACGCCGACCATCCCGACGGGACGATCTCGCACACCCTCGGTCCGATCACGCACACCGCGTGCAAGGTGATCTCATGGGTCTCGGGTGGCCATCGCGGCGCCACCCACTCGTTGGCCTTCGTCGCGGCCGTCGCCTACGGCACGTGGGCCGGTGAGCATTGGCTCGGTCGCTGGTTCACCCTGAGCCTGGTCTTCTTCCTTCTCGCCCTGGCCGTGCGCGCCCTGCACCTGTGCCCCTCCGGTAACAACTTCAAGGCGTGGGGGCCGATCGTGGTGCTCGCGTCCGCGGGCACCTTCGCGATGGAGCATTGGATCGCCGACAAGCCGGTCTGGCTGCCGTTCGCGGTCGGATTGGGTGCACTCGCGCACCTCCTCGGCGACTGCCTGACCGAGCGCGGCTGCCGCCTGTTCTGGCCCTTCGGTCTTCGAGTCAGCATTCCGGTCATCGATCGCACCGGGAACAAGGTCGAAACATTCCTTGTGGCACCACTGTTCACGCTCGGCACCCTGGGGATTCTCTGGTACACCATCACCCATCAGCCTTGACAACTCGGTGCTGCCGCCGGGGCGTCCCACTACCCCGCCCCGGCGGTCGCCACGTCACAGCGCGCGGGGCCACTGCGTGGAGTACTCGAGTCTTGCCGGTGACCCCCTCCCCTCCTTGCTGCACTCGTGGTGGCCTGTCAGGGAATATTGAGTGATTTAGTATCATATAGTTAGATGCGCATATCTACGTAAGGACATTTTTTCAAAATCTACTCACCACTTTCGTTCGTTCATCACCCCGCCGAGGGCGGTCCCCTACCCGGAACCGTTTCGTCCCGGAACGCCGCCCTCCCCCGGCTACTCTGAGGCCATGCTTGCCTCGACCATGCAGCCGCAGCGCTGGACGCCGCCGCCCTCCCCTGCTCGGGCACGCCGCACGCACAGCACGCCGCCCCTTCCCGCGGTCCGGCGTCTCGAATTGCCCGGCGCGGGGCCCGAGGATGTCGTGCTCTCCCCCGATGGCAGGGTCATCGCAGGCATCGAGAACGGCGCGATTCTCAGCATTGATCCGGCCACCGGCGATGTCCACGAACTGGCGAATACCGGCGGTCGCCCGCTCGGTCTGCACGCCGACGCCGACGGGCGCGTGCTGATCTGCGATTTCGAGCGTGGGCTGCTGGAGTTGGACACCGACGGCACGCTGACCGTGCTGGTCGACGAGATCGATGGTGAACCCCTGCGATTCGCCAGCAATGTCGTGCGGGATGCCGACGGCACGATCTACTTCTCGGCGTCGTCGCGCCGGTATTCCCTTGACGAGTACATGGGCGACATTTTGGAGCACTCCGGGACCGGCCGCCTGTTCCGCCGGGATCCGGCAGGCGAGGTGCACACGCTCATGGACGATCTGCAGTTCGCCAACGGACTGGTCCTGGCGCCCGATCGCGCCAGCGTGGTGGTCGCGGAGACCGGCGGTTATCGGCTGACCCGCTATTGGCTGTCCGGCCCCGAGGCCGGCACGTGGGAGAGGTTGATCGAGAATCTGCCCGGGTTCCCGGACAACTTGGGCCTCGGCAGCGACGGCCTGATCTGGATCACGTTGCCATCGCCGCGGAATCCCTTGCTGGACCGGCTTCTTCCGCTGCCCGGCATCCTGCGGCGCATCGTGTGGACGCTGCCCAGCTGGGTGCAGCCGAAACCGGCGCGGACGGTCTGGGTGATGGCGGTCGATTTCGCGGGCGAAGTGGTGCACGACCTGCAGGTGGAAGGCGCCGATTACTCGATGGTGACCGGCGTGGTGGAGCAGGGCGGCGTGTTGTATCTCGGCAGTCTCACCGAGCGGGCGGTGGCCGTCTCGCGCGTGCCGTAGGGTTTCGCGGACACTTTCAGTGCACACTTGTACACTCAAGTCATGACGGAGAGCGCGCGCCAACGGCAAGCGGAGGTCAGGGCGCTGGCCCGGCTGGCCGGTGACGAACTGGGCGGAGCGGTGGATGGGATCGCCGCCGTGCACCGGGCCATCGCGCACCGGGTGTTCGCCGCGGTGCGGTGGGGTGTGGGACCGGCGGCGGCGCCGGTCGAGTTGATGCACGATGCGATCGCCGAGACTGTCTACCGTGTGGTCAGCGGATCGGCGGTGGCGGCGGGCATGGTCGCCGAGCGGACGGCGGACCTGCCCGGCGAAGCGCCGTCACGCACGGTGTACGGCTCGGGGTTGCTGGCCGCGCTGCAGGGTCTGATCGGTGACGATCTCGAGCAGACGCGACCGATTCTGGCCGCGCCGATGACGTTCCGGATCGACGGCGCGCCCGTACGAGCCGAGTCGGTCGGTGCGCGAGTTCAGCGGCCCGGCGCGCACGTCGTGGTGTTCCTGCACGGGCTGGTGGAGAGCGAGCACGCGTGGCGTCTGGGTGGCGGGCCGACCTATGCCGAGCGGCTGGAGGGCGACATCGGTTGTTCGGCGCTGCAGGTCCGGTACAACTCCGGTCTGCATATCTCGGAGAACGCGGCGCAGCTCAGCGAATTGATGCAGTGCTTGGTCGAGCGGTGGCCGGTGCCGATCGAGCGGGTGTCGCTGGTGGGTCATTCGATGGGCGGACTGGTCGCTCGGGGCGCGTGCTTCGTGGCGGGTGAGGCCGGATTGCCGTGGGTGCGGCTGGTGCGGCAGCTGGTGTGCCTGGGTTCGCCTCATCTGGGTGCGCCGCTGGAGCAGGTGGTGCATTTCGCGTCGGCGGCGTTGGCGCGGTTTCCCGAGACTCGTCCGTTCGGGCGATTGTTGCGTCGCCGTAGCGCGGGCATCCGGGATCTTCGAGACGGCTCTCTGGTGGATGAGGATTGGCGTGATCTGGACGTGGACGCTTTGCGTCGCCGGGTGGTGCGCGAGGTTCCGCTACTGGTGGGCGCGGACCACTATTTCGTCACCGCTACGGTCACTCGCAGTGCTCGGCATCCGGTGGGGCGGGTGCTCGGTGACGGGCTGGTTCTCACTCCCAGCGGTTCGGGTCGTGCTCGGACTCGTCGCATCGGGTTCGACGTCGGCAAGGGAATGCATCTGGCGTCGGCGCATCATTTCACGTTGCTGAATCACGAGGCGGTGTATCGAGCACTGCGTACCTGGTTGACGTCGGAGGTTGCCGAAGTCTTTCCGTGAGTCGTTCAGGGGCGGGACCGGCGTGGCCGTGTCCCGCCCGTGGGTTCAGAGGAGGTCTTCGGGGTCGGCGTCGGCTTCCAGGCGTACGTCTTCGGCGAAGTGGGCTTCGGGGTCGTCGTGGTCGGTGTGGGCGGCGTAGAGCAGCAGGCAGCCGCGGATGCCGTCGAGGAGGTCCTCGAGAAGGTCGAGGGCGGGGCGGGCGGGGTCGAGGCGGCTGATGCGGAAGCTGGTGAGCATTGCTTCGCGGGTGTCGGCGTCGACGCCGAATCGGTGGGCTTGGGCTTCGATTTCGGCGACGCGGGCGACGAGGCTCCATGGCGCGGGCACGCGGCCTTCGTGTACGGCCATCGCTTCGGCGATGAGGTCGAGGACGACTTCGGTGGGGGTGTCGCCCGCGGCGAGTCGTTCGAGTACGAGGGTGGGGGTTTCCACTTGCAGGGCTTCGAGGTCGTCGGCTTCGGCGACGACATCGGTGGTGGGCACGTTGGCGGCTTCGCCGGCGACTTCGGCCGCGGCGTAGAGCCAGTGCGCCGCGGCGACGGAGGCGGAGGCGGGGTCGAGTTCGGTGAACAGTTCGATGGTGCCGAGCGGGTCGGCGCGCAGGAGTGCGTCCGCGGCGTGGACCTGGGCCGGGGATACGTCGGGGCGGGACAGTTCGACGGCTTGGCGTGCGCGGCCGGAGAGGTCGCCGCGTTCGGCGGATTCGATGGCTTCTTGTTCGGTGCGTACTTCGGCGGCGACGGTGTCGAGCAGGGCGGCGTCGTCGATGTCGTGGAGGGTGCGTCCGATGCGGTGGGCGGATTCGACGACGCCGCTGTAGGAGACGAGCAGTCCTTCGTCGGTGGGCAGGTGGGGGCTGCGCAGGCCGGTTTCGACTTCTTTGAAGTTGCGGCGTTCTTCGGCGCGGCGCCATGCTTCGCTGTTGGGGACGTCGGGGTCGCCCGCGGCGCTGGCCGGGTGGGTGTAGGTGCGCCATTGGAATCGCGAGAGGGTGGTGAGGTTCGACGCGAGATCGGTTGCCTGGTCCCTGGTCACCTGCGGGGGCAGGGTGGCCACCGTCTGGGCGAGGTCGCCTCGTCCGGTCGCCCAGGTGGCGACGAGGGCGGCGCGGTCGGCATCGAATGCGTATCTGGTCACGTGGGCAAGTCTGGTCGATCGGCGGCGGTTGCGCTCGGTCAATTGCCTCGCTTGTGTGATGTTGTGCGGCGTTCCGAGGGGGGGCGGGACGGGGGGTTGGGGTGCGCGTAGATCGTGACGGTGGCGCAATCGGCGACACGCGGATTCCTGCCCGACGCTCAGCAATCTCGCAGCTACGCTACGGCGATGCGTATACGGACTCACCGGCGCGGGTTCGCCGCGTTGTCTGCCGCTGCGGCCGTGCTGATGGCTTCGGGCGTTTCCGCTGCTCAGCCGAGCCGGGAGCTGCCTGCGTTCGATGCGGATTTTCTGTGGGGTGTGGCGTCGTCTGGGTTTCAGTCCGAAGGTCATGCGCCGGACAGCAACTGGTCGCGTTTCATCGCATCGGGTGAGACGGCGGATCCGTATCACGATTCGGTGGACTTCGCCCGCCGCTATGGCTCCGATATCGATCTGGCGGCGCGTCTGGGTGTGCGGGTGTATCGGGTGGGGATCGAGTGGGCGCGGTTGCAGCCGGCGCCGCATGCCTGGGACGAGGCGGCGTTCGGGTTCTACGACAAGGTGATCGCGCGGATCGTGGCGGCGGGGATGCGGCCGATGTTGACCTTGGATCATTGGGTGTATCCGGGGTGGGCGGCGGACCGTGGTGGGTGGCGCGATCCCGGGATGGTCGAGGATTGGCTGGCGAACATGCGCAAGGTGGTGCTGCGGTATGCCGCGCGTGATCCGTTGTGGGTGACGTTCAACGAGCCCGCGGCATATGTCGGCACCGAGTTGCGTACGGGTGGGATCAGCGTGCCGGAGGCTCCGGTGATGGTGGATCGGATCGCGCAGGCGCACAACGAGATCTACGACGTCATCCATCACTATCGGCCGGGTGCGCAGGTGACCAGCAATCTGGGTTATGTGGCGGGTGCGGAGACGGAGGTGAATCAGCCGATCGTGGATCGGATCGCGGCGAAGCTGGATTTCATCGGGGTGGATTACTACTTCGCTCCGTTGCCGCAGACCGGGGAGGCGGCGCAGGGTGGCGCGGAGGGTGGTCCTGCGATGTGGGAGTTGCCGGTGCATCCGGAGGGTATCTACTACGCGTTGCGGCATTATGCGCGCCAGTTTCCGGGGCGTCCGCTGTATGTGGTGGAGAACGGTCTTCCGACGGAGAACGGGCAGGTGCGGCCGGATGGCTATACCCGCGCCGATCATCTGCGGGACACGGTGTACTGGCTGCAGCGGGCGAAGGCCGATGGGATGAACGTCATCGGCTACAACTACTGGAGTCTGACGGACAATTACGAGTGGGGTTCGTATGCGCCGCGGTTCGGGCTGTACACGGTGGATGTGCTGACCGATCCGGCGTTGACGCGCCGTGCGACCGATGCCGTCGACGCGTATGCCCGGTTGATCCGTGCGGGTGGCGTGGCACCGTCTTATCGGCCGACGCGGGCTCCGGTTCCCTGTCTGCAGATCGATGCGGCGGATACGTGCGCCGGGGACGACCCGGCTTAGGGGTTCGGGTCGGGCGATGTCGGCTGCCGCCGTGCGGTGGTGGAGTTGGGGTAACGTCGGCGGCGAGCACGTGTCGCGTTCGCGGGTGGTGCACGCTCCGCCCGGAAAGGTGATTCATGACCATCGATAGTCACCTGCCGCTCGGCTTGCAGTATCCGGCGGCGTCCTTCTCGGAGTTCCTGCGCCGGTATGCGCCGCAGTTGTTGCCCGACGTGGGTTTCGATGCCGGTGGCGAGCTCGATTTCGCGCCGCACGGGACGACGATCGTGGCGATCGCTTATCGCGGTGGTGTGCTGGTGGCGGGTGATCGGCGGGGCACGATGGCGCATCTGGTGGCGACGCGGGACATGCAGAAGGTGTTCGTCACCGACACGTACTCGGCGGCCGGTTTCGCGGGCACGGTGGGTATGGCGCTGGAGATGATCCGGTTGTTCGCGGTGGAACTGGAGCATTACGAGAAGATCGAGGGGGCGTCGCTGACGTTCGACGGCAAGGCCACGAAGTTGTCGGCGATGGTGCGCGCGAATCTGCCTGCGGCGTTGCAGGATATGGCGGTGATTCCGGTGCTGGTCGGTTATGACGTGGACGCCGCCGAGCCGCAGCGGGCGGGCCGGATCGTGTCGTATGACGCGGTGGGTGGGCGGCAGGAGGAGCGTTTCGGTTACACCGCGGTCGGTTCCGGGTCGGTGTTCGCGAAGTCGTCGTTGAAGAAGACGTATCACCGCGATATCGATGAGCAGGCGGCGTTGCGGCTGGCGGTGGAGGCGTTGTTCGACGCGGCCGACGACGATACCGCGACGGGCGGGCCGGATCTGGCGCGGGCGATCTATCCCACCGCGGTGCTGGTGGATGCCGAGGGTGCGGTGGAGGTTCCGGCGGAGCGTCTGGCGGAGATCGCCGGCGTGGTCGCCGACGCGCGTGCGGCGGCGGAGGGGCGTTGAGAGTGTGGCCGCTTCGTGCGGTGTCCGGAAATTCCGATGTGGCCCTTCGGGTCCGAAGATTGTGCGGTCGCGCGAATGGGTGTGGTGCGGGTTTGTGACCGATGTCCCACTGCGCACTTGTTAAGCCTGTCACAGCAATTGAGGTGAGCAGAGGTTCTGCGCCGGGGCGGCGAAACTGCGTATGCCGAGTTCAACGCAGTGCGCCAAAAGTTACTCATCGGTTGGGTCACTCTCCGCTGGTATGCCTCGGGAGCTGCGGCGATGTGTGGGAGATCGATCACGCTTGCCTGCTGTCGCCGCACTGCTTACGGTGATTTTCGTCGATGGCCGATGACGCCCGATCGAATTACATCTCATTGATGTGCCGCGATTTCCGGCCTTTTGGCAATTCCACTGTTATTGCATTGAGCGTCAGGGAAATTCATGCGGCACCGGCGAAACTGGAGCAATGGTACAACCAACCCCCTGGCAGGTAAGCGAAGCGCGATACGGCCGGAGCCGCGGCTCCGGAGGCAGGGCACGCGACGCGAAGCCACCACGGGGCCTGGATTGGGGATTCTTGTTCGCCGCGGCCGCGAGCGCGGCCGGCTTCGCCTTGCTGTTCCAGCCGTGGCTGTCGGCGTCGGGTTCGGGTGGTGAGGCCGGCTCGAACGCGTTCGGGCGGGTCACCGGGGTCACCCACGGTTTCGACGAGTGGTCGGTGTCGAAATTCCGTGACGTGAACATCAGCGGCGCCTGGGGTCTGCTGGCAGCGGCCGCGATGATGGTCACCGTGTTCGCGGTGGTGGCACAGGTGCGGTCGCGTACCCGCGTGCTGGCCCACGTGATCATGGGTTCCAGTGTGGCCGCGGCGATCCTGGTGCTCATCGGACTGCTGTACTTGAATGCCAGGGCGCCGGAATTGCGGATCCTGGTCGATCCAGGTGAAGGTCTCGGTGCGGGGTTGATGCATCGCCTGTTCGGTGAGGGTGCGTCGGCCACTTCGGATAACGGTGATCGGCGCATGGCCGCTGCCGGGCTGACGCCCGTCGCGTTGATCGCCGGTGTACTCAGCTGCGCCGCCGCGGTGGCCGCCGTCGCGCAGGGCAGTCGGCGCTACGGTTCCAGCCCGATGCGGGCGCTCGCGTGGCTGGTGACGCCGCTGCCCGCCGAGTCGGCGCAATCTCCGGCCGTCGCCGAGGCGCCGCGTCCGGCCGCCGCCGAGGCACCCCGCCCGGCCGCCGAGGCACCGCGTCCGGCCGCTGCCCAAGCGGCGCCGCCTGCACCGGCCGCGGCCGAGCGGCTGCTGCTGTGGGAGGAGCTGGTCTTCGACGACGATCTGGTCGCCAATGTCACGTGGGTGCGCAACACCGAACCGCCGCGGCGCGCGTCCTCCGGGGAGCGGTCGAAGACCTCGACACCGGTCCTCACCCGCCGCTAGCGGCTGGGGCCTGATCCGGTCCCAGCACATGTGCCCGCGTTTCGGGCGACCACTGCACGTATTCCAGCTGCGCCCCGTCGGCGTGCCGGACGTACACGAAGGTCCCGGTGGCGCTGGTGAACGGTCCGGCGATCGGTTCCGCCCCGTATTCGGTCACTGTCCGCAGCAGGGCGTCGAGATCGTCCACTATCACCGGGCCGACCGTGGTTCGGTACCGCTCGACGTCTTGCGGCCGGCCGGCGATGAGAAGGAAATCGCCGACCGCGGCGAGTTCGGCGTCCTCGAAGCCGAAACGCAGATCCGCCTTCGCGCCGACCAGCTGTTCGTAGATCGGCAGGGCGGTGTCGAGGTCGGTGACGAAAACTCTGGCATAGGTTTTCAGGATGCGCACCGCGTCACTCCGGGAGCGGGGGAAGTTCGAGGTTGTCGCGGAAGGTCGCGCCGACGTAGTCGGTGCCGAGGATGCCGCGGCGGCGCAGTTCCGGCAGCAGTCCGTTGACGACGAAGTCGCGGGTGCGTTCGTCGGCGAGCCCGCCGAGGGAGATGACGTCGAGAACGCCTGCCCGGTAGCGCTCTTCGACGGCGTCGGCGAGTTGTTCGGGGGTTCCGGCCGCCGCCCAGTGGCCGGTGTCTTTGGCGGCGATGATCAGCTCGCGCAGTGTCTTTCCCGATCGGGCGAAGTTGCTGAAGATCTCTACCCGGCCGCGCCTACGGTGTACCGACGCCACATCGGGCAGCAGACTTTCGGGAAGAGGCTTGTCCAACGGCAGGCCGGACAGGTCGACGCCGCCGCCGAGCATGTCGGCGAGGGCGGCGCGTCCGGCGTCGAAGTCGGTCGCTTCCGCTTGTTCCCGGGCCAGGCGCCTGGCCTCGGCTTCGGTGGCGCCGTATGTGGCGTGCAACGAGCTCATGATCAGCGGCAGGCCCCGGGCGCGGCCGAGTTCGCTCGCCCGGGCGCGGATGCGTTTGGTGTAGGTCACCGCGTCTTCGAGGGTGGGCAGCGAGGTGAACACCACTTCGGCGAAGCGCGCGCCCAGTTCGATGCCGCCTGCGGACTGCCCGGCCTGGAACTGGACCGGTCTGCGCTGCGGCAGGGGCGGGATGTTCAGTGGTCCGCGCACGGTGAAGTACCGGCCCGCGTGGTCGATGGGCCGGACGCGAGTGGGGTCCAGGATCGCGCCGCCGTGTCCGTCCGGGGTCAGCGCGCCGGGCCGCCAGCTGTCGAACAGGGCGTTGATCACCTCGAGGGATTCGGTGGCGCGCGCGTACCGGTCTTCGGGGCTGGGCAGGTCCTGGTCGCCGTAGTTCTCCTCCCCTACCGAGGAGGTCACCGCGTTCCAGGCGGCGCGGCCGTTGCTGATGTGGTCGAGCGTGCCGAAGAGCCGGGCGAGGTTGTAGGGATGGTGGAAGGTGGTGGTCACCGTCGCGATGAGCCCGACGTGCGAGGTGACGGCGCTCAGCGCGGACAGGAAGATCAACGGTTCCTGTGCGCCGATCGCGCCTTGTGCGCCGAAACTGAGCAGGTCGGCGGCGAAGAGGGCGTCGAATCGGTGTTGTTCGGCGAGCTTCGCGACCTCGATCGATGAGGCGACTGTGGTCGCGGTCGGATCGATGGCCGCCGTGTATACGCTGACCGCGCCGCTGACTCCCGTGACGGTTTTCAGCGGCCGCTGTCGTCCACCCGCGTTGCCCATTGCGGCGACGCTACCGGCGCGCGTCTGCGGGGTAACCGGTTGCGATCAGCGAGATGTTTTCTGCGTGTGCAGAATTCGATGTGCGGGTGGGTGTGCCGGATCCGCTGCCGATCGGCGCGATGCGCGGCGGTTGCCGAGTGGGAGTGCGAAATGCGCTGAGCCACCGATGTCCGGATGTTCCGAAGTACGGGAGACGGTCCTAGGCTTCTCGGTCGGGCCGGTCGCCGTGGTCGTCGGCGGTGCGGCGGCCCGCGCGCGGCACCCGCGCCACTCCGGTGTCGAGGTCGATGTCGAATCGCGGCGTGTGGGTCTGTCCGTCGCTGTCTTCGCTGCCTTCGTGGGTCAGCTTCTTGCCCGGAAACAGCTCCCCGATGACGCCCATACGATCACGATACGCGCGCGGCCTGGCGCCGGGCCGGCCACTGCCGAGTCGAATGGCGAGTCGCCACGCGATAGCCGAAAACGGTTCCATTTCGGCACCCGGGGGGCCGCGGCTCGGTTAGCATCATGTTCTGCTCCTGTCGGCCGAGGACCGCGGCACGGGGAGGCACTGGGCGACCGACACTTGTATCGAACGACAGATCGGCCACCGCATGGAACAAGACGCCGACCTCGCCCAGGCTCGGGTCTTCGTGGAGTTGCTGACCCGGCAAGCCCGGACCTTGGCGCGGGACATCGAATTCTCCTACCGCGGCGACCCCGCCGTGCGGCACCAGTTGCACAGCGAACTGTGCGTCGTGCGCCGCTGTATCGAGCGGCTGCACCGTAGGTTCCCGGAAACCGCTGGGCCACAGGGTGATCGGGAGCCGGCGGCGCTCCAGGGCGTCGGGCTATGTCGGACGCTGGGTTGAGCGACGGGAACCGCGCTGATCTCAACGTCCGGGCGCGGTGACGGCGCGCTCGGGAACGGGCACGGTGAGCATGGCGGCGATCATGTCCACGATTTCCGCCGCGTCCCCGGGATGGGCGGTGCGCACGCCCGATTCCAGGGTGCGCTCGTAGTCGGCGATCAAGGCGAACATGACGGTGGCCATGGTCTCCAGGCGCTGCCTGCGCAACTGTCGCGGCAGGCCGGTCAGCGCCGCGTCGAGGCGAGTGGCGATGATGCGGACCGCGGCGCGGTCGGCGTCCGCGAGACGGTGCGCGTCCGCCACCACGGGATGGGTGCGCACGACTTCCAGGAACCGGCCCAGGTGGGTGACCCGGTCGTGGCCGAGCAGTTCGAGGATCGGTGTCGCGAGCATGGCGACGAGGGTGTGCACGTCGTTGGCGCGGCCGTCGGCTTCGTGGGCGGCCAGCAGTTGCATGCGCCGATGTTCGAGCCAGTTCATCCGCCGCTCGACGATGGCCTCGATCAGGCCGGTGCGCGAAGCGAAGTAATAGTGGACCGCGGAGTTGTTGCGCTGACCGGCGGCGGCGGCGATGTCGCGCAGCGGCACGTCGACGCCGCGTTCGGCGATGAGGCGTTCCCCGGCATCGAGCAAGGCGGTGCGCGAAGCGTCGCTCGGCATATCCGCACTGTACTAAACACTGGTATTGACGATGTTAAACACAGATGCTTAATTGTACGGCGTGGTTGATGTGGCGGTGGTCACCGGTGCCGCGTCCGGTTTGGGCGCCGCGCTGTGCCGCCTGCTGGCCGCACGCGGCGTCGCGGTGGTGGCGGCCGATATCGACGCCGCCGGACTGGTGGGGCTGGCCGCCGACACCGCGATCCACACCCAGGTCGTCGACGTCTCCGACGACGAACAGGTACGCCGCCTGATCCACGGCGCGGTGGCCGAACTGGGGCGTATCGACTTCCTGTTCAACAACGCGGCCATCCGCCTCGGCGGCACCGTCGAGCACATGCCGTTGCCGCAGTGGCAGCGGATCGTGGAGGTCAACCTGTGGGGGGTGGTGCACGGCACGCGGCACGCCTATCCGCTGATGCGCGCGCAGGGTTGCGGGCACATCGTCAACATGGCCTCGCTCGCGGGACTGACGCCGGTGACGCCGTCGGCCGCCTACGCGATGACCGAGCACGCCGTGGTCGGGCTCAGCACCGCGCTGCGCGTGGAAGCGGCCGCCGCCGGGGTCAAAGTGAGCGTCGCGGTGCCCGGCGGGGTGGCGACCGACATCGTCGATTCCGGGATCGACCTGCCCGGGTACTCCTATCGGCAGGCGGCGCGCCGGATGCCGGTCGGGATGATCAGTGCCGAACGGGCCGCGCGGCACATCTTGCGCGGCATGCGCAAGAACAAGCCCTACATCGTGTTCCCGCACTACAACAGGGCGGTGATCGCCGCGTACCGATGGTGTCCCGGTCTGATGAGCCGTCTCGGGGGGCGCGGATGATCGCCCGCGGTCCGATCTTCCAACTCTGCTGGGTGGTCGCCGATCTGGCGGCGGCCTGCCAGGCGTTCAGCACGCGGTACGGGGTCGGCGAGTGGTTCACCATCCCGGAGGTCCACTTCGGTCCCGGCGCCGCCGAACTGCGCGGCGCCCCGGCGGAGTACACGATCGCCGTGGCGCTCGGCTATGCCGGTGGCCAGCAGTTGGAACTGATCGAGCCGCGCGGCGGAGTGAGCCTGTATGCCGAGCATCTGGACCGTCTCGGTCCCGGACTGCATCACGCCGCCTGGGTGCCCGAGGACTACGACGCCGCGCTCGCGCAGGCCGCGGCGGCGGGGATCGAGATCGCCGCGCGCGGCAGGTTCGAGGGCGTCGGGATGGAGTTCGCCTACCTCGAGGGCGGCCCGATCGGCTCGCACATCGAATTACTGCGGTTGTCACCGGAGATGAAGGCCCTGTTCGACCACTTGATTCCGGAAGGCTTCACCAACCCATGGCAGTAGGCGGTGATCTCCCGGGCGGCCTCGGCACTGTCGAGGCGGCCCGGGTCCGCTTGCGGCCTTTCCTCTCACGTTCCGGTGACGGCGCGCCGGGAAGGCGAGCATCATGCGTTTCACCTACGCCGAGACGATGACCGATCCGTCGTATTACCTCGCTCTGGCCAAAGCCGCCGAGGAGGCGGGCTACACCTCCATGGCCGTGGCCGACAGCGTGGCGTATCCGAAGGAATCCGACGCGAAGTACCCCTACACCCCCGACGGCAGCCGCGAATTCCTCGAGGACAAGCCGTTCGTCGAGGCGTTCGTGCTCAGCGCGGCGATGGCGGCGGTGACCACCACGTTGCGTTTCACGCCGTTCGTGCTGAAGCTGCCGATCCGGCCGCCCGTGCTGGTGGCCAAGCAGGCCGCCTCGGTGGCCGCGCTGAGCGGCAACCGGTTCGGGCTCGGTGTCGGCATCAGCCCGTGGCCGGACGACTTCGAGATCATGGGGGTGCCGTTCGACAAGCGTGGCGCGCGGATGGACGAGTGCATCGATATCGTGCGCGGGCTCTCGGCGGGCGGGTACTTCGAATACCACGGGCAGTTCTACGACATTCCGCCGATCAAGATCAGTCCGGTGCCGACCGAACCGTTGCCGATCCTGGTCGGCGGGCACAGCAAACCCGCGCTGCGGCGGGCCGCGCAGCGTGGTGACGGGTGGATGCACGCCGGCGGCGACGGAGCCGAACTGGACCGGCTGCTGGCCGAACTGGACGCGCTGCGTGCGGAGTACGGCACCCGCGAGGACTTCGAGGTGCATGTCATCTCGCTGGACGGGTTCACCGTCGACGGCATCAAACGCCTCGAGGACAAGGGAGTCACCGACGTGATCGTCGGCTTCCGGCTGCCGTACACCACCGAGCAGGACACCGAGCCGCTGGAGACGAAGATCGCCAACCTGTCGCGCTTCGCCGAAAAGGTCATCGCGCGGGTCGACGGGTGAGGACCGCCGTGGGTCACGCCGCGAGCGCCGCGGCGGCCGCGGCGAGGGTCTGCGCCCGGTAACCGGCGCCGAACAGCGCGACGTGCACCAGCAGCGGATGCAGCTGGTGCAGCGGCGTGCGGGTGCGCCACCCGTCGGTGAGCGGACGGGTCTCGTGGTAGGCGGCCTGGATGCGGTCCAGGTGCGCGGCGCCGAAGAGGGCGAGCATGGCCAGGTCGGTCTCACGGTGGCCTGCGTGCGCGGCCGGGTCGACGAGCACCGCGCGTTCGGGAGTCCACAGGATGTTGCCCGACCACAGGTCGCCGTGGATGCGGGCCGGTGGTTCGGGCGGTCCGGCCAGCTCGTCGATGCGGTCGATGACGCGCTCGATCAGGCGGGTGCCGTCGGCGCCGAGCACATCGGCCGCTCGGGAGAGGTAGGGCGCGAGGCGATGTTCGGCGTACCACCGCGGCCACGGTCCGTCCGTCGGGGTGTTGGGCAACGGCAGGCTGGCGATCCAGCCTTCCCACGGCGCCCCGAACTGTTCGGATCCGCCTGCGTGCAGCGCGGCCAGTTCCCGGCCCAGCCGTTCGGCGGTCGCGGGCGTGGGGCCGGTCTCCCGCAGCCATGGCAGCACCAGCATCCGCTCGTCCGCCGCCAGCACCCGCGGCAGTAAGCCGCCGTCGCCTGCGGGGCGCGGCGCGCCGCTGCGCAGCCAGGTCAGTCCCGCCGCCTCGGCCGCGAAGACGGGTGTCGGATCGGCCGAGGCTTTCACGAAGACGATCCGGCCGTCGGCCAGTTCGGCGCGGTGCAGCGTCCAGGCATGGCTGGCGCCGAGATCGGTGACGGTGCGAATCCGCGCCGACAGCAGGGCCGACAGATGGGCGGCGTAGCTCACCGGACGCCCGCGGTGAGCCGTTTCATGGTGTCCTCGTCGGCGGGGAAGAACGATTCGATGGCCAGTTCGGCGACGGTGACGTTCATCGGGGTGCCGAACACGGTGGTGACACTGAGGAACGACAACTCGGCGCCGTCGTGGTCGATCCGCAGGGGAACCACCGCCTGGTCGGGTTCGGGGACGGCGAGTTCCACTTCGCCGCCGGGGTAGGACCGCAGTTCCTCGAGCAGGTCGGCCAGGTCCCGGGATCCGGTGACCTCGGTCTGGCGCGCCAGGCGGGCGAAGATGTGGCCGCGCCATTCGGCGAGGTTGCGGATGCGCCCGGCCATGCCGTCGGGGTGCAGGCTCAGCCGCAGGGCGTTCACCGGGGGTTGTGTCAGTGCCGGGTCGATGCCGGCGAGGAGAACGGCCACGCCGCTGTTGGCGTCGATCATCGTCCAGTTCTGGTCGATGGCCAGCGCGGGATAGGGCTCGTGGCCGGCCAGGATCTGGCGCATCGCGCCGCGGACGGCGTCCATGGCCGGGGTGTCCAGGCCGGGTTGCGCGTAGGCCGGGGCGTAGCCCGCGGCCAGCAGGAGGCGGTTGCGTTCGCGCAACGGGATCTCCAGATGCTCGGACAGGTGCACGATCATCGTCCGGCTGGGGGTGGCGCGTCCGGTCTCGATGAAGCTGAGATGCCGGGCCGAGGTGTCGGCTCGTCCGGCCAGCTCGAGCTGGCTCAGCCTGCGTTCCAGGCGCCAATGTCGCAGCAGGTCACCTGCCGTCGGGGTACTCACGCCCCGATCCTACGAACGGTCACCCGGTGTGGCCATTACCTCGCGGGTAATCGACAGCGCTACCCGCAGGTCGCGGCGCCGCTCGTCGACCGCGTGCCGCGCGGGCACGCGCGTCACCGGCCGGAATGCTTCCGGCCGGGATGCGCTTGCGGTCAGGCCATCTCGGGGACGCGCAGATGCGCGAAGGCCAGATCGAACTCCCCCACCTCGAGGACGTTGGCCCCGACCCGCTGGGTCGCCGTCGCCCTGATCCGATTGGTCTGCTCGCGGCTGCCCTCCATCGCCGCCCGGTTCTCCCACACCGTCGCGCCCACCGCTCGGCCGCTGTTCCGGTCGATGAACAGGCTCGCGCTGCAGAAACCGTCGAGCATTTCCGTCTGCGGCAGCACTTCGTTCTTGAACGTGTCGGCCAGCCGATCGATCTGGCCCGGATCCACCTGAACCCACGTGCATCGGGTGCAGGAGCCGTCCCCGGCCGGATGGTCGCGGTGCATCACGGCGATCTCCCATTCCTCCACCCGCTCGACCCGCCCGCCGAGCCGCCGGGCCAGGCCCTCGCGCAACGGCTGCACGCGTCCTCTGCTGGCGTGCAATGCCTCCTCGGTCTCCCATGAAGTCGCGGCGATGCAACGTCCCGTCGACCGGTCGGCCATCAGGGACAGACCGACCCACCCTTGGATCTCAGGCAGATTCGGCATCAATTCATCCCGCAGATACGCGATCCCGTCGTCGATCGAGGACGGCTGGGCCGCGATGGTGCTGGAACGTGCGTACACGGGCCACCTCCCGCCTGTCAGGGTGGCGCCCCGGTGGCGCCACCGGACATATTCACCTTCCTCCAGCCCGCCCCCGCACGCAATGCCCCCGCTACCGTCCGGCTACCCGGCTCGTCCCGGCCGGGCGCACCGCCGCGGTGCGGTTTCCGCTACTTCGCGAACTACGGCTCCGTGCCCCTCACCCGAGCGCCGGATGGATAGGAACTCGACGGCTACTTTCTCGGACCGGCCGAACCGATGGTCTTCGCGCGGGGACGCTGCGCCGGGATCATCCCACCGGCTCTACGACGATGACGACGATTGGTCGTCGTCCCGAGCGCGGATCCGGCCCTGGACGACGCGGCGATCCATCAGGCGGTCGCGTTCCAGGAGACCGCCGGTCACTACGTCCTCGTACGGAGCCGGCCGACGGTCGCGCCGATTGGGCTCGCGGATACCGGGTAGGTCCCGGGCATGGAACTGTTGGTGATTCTCGGCCTCGCGGTGCTCGTGGGCGCGGTGATCCTGTATCGCAAGAGGACCGGCAAACGGCCCGGCGCACCCGAGGTACCCGGCAACGACGGCGAGTAGGGAGCGGCTATGAGCGCGATGGATCCCGACCCCGCGAAGACCCCCGATCTGGAACCGGGCGGCGGCGTACCACCCGGTTCCACGCCCCCGGACACGCCGCAGACCTCGGGGCTGTCGGCGCCGGAGCCGAGTACCAGACACCACTTCCCCGTCACCGGGGTCGTGGCGATGCTCATCGGGGCGCTGGTGATCCTGCTTTTCGTCGCCGCGGCGGTCGGCATCGTGGTGTCGATGCTGTGACCGGCGCCCCCGACGGTCGGCCGCCCCGAGTGCGGCCGACCGTGGGTTCATCGTGCGCCCACCCTCACAGGATCGGCCTGCCCCCGGTGACCGCGATGCGGGCGCCGGAGACGTAGCTGCCGTCGTCGGAGGCCAGCATCACGTAGGTGGGCGCCAGTTCGGCCGGTTGACCGGCACGACCCAGCGGGGTGTCGTCCCCGAACTTCGCGACCTTCTCCACCGGCATCGTGGCCGGGATCAGCGGGGTCCAGATCGGCCCCGGCGCGACGCTGTTGACCCGGATCCCGCGTTCGCCCAGCAACTGCGCGAGGCTGGCGGAGAAATTCGCGATGGCCGCTTTGGTCGCCGCGTACGGAGCCAGGGTGGGGGAAGGCATGTCGGAATTGACCGAGGAACTGCCGATGATCGACGAGCCCGGGGGCATGTGCGGCAGCGCCGCCTTCACCAGGTAGAAGTAAGCGTTGATGTTCAGTTTGACGGTGTGCTCGAATTCCTCGTCGCTGATCTCCTCGATCGTCTCGTGCGTCATCTGGAACGCCGCGTTGCTCACCAGGACGTCGATCTTCCCGAATTCACCCACCGCCCGATCGATGACGGCGCGGCAGTGCGCGGCCTCGGACAGGTCGCCGGGCACCAGCACGGCTTTGCGTCCTGCCTGGGTCACCAGGTCGGCGACCTGTTTGGCGTCCTCGTCCTCGTTGAGATAGGAGATGAGCACGTCCGCGCCCTCGCGCGCGTAGGCGATCGCCACCGCCCGTCCGATCCCGCTGTCGGCGCCGGTGATGACGGCGGCTTTACCGGTCAACTTCCCGGAGCCGCGGTAGCTGTCCTCACCGCAGTCCGGGACCGGGTTCATCCTGGCCTGGATGCCAGGGACGTCTTGCTGCTGTTCGGGAAAACCCATGTCGTCCTCTTCCTCCTGTGCGCTTCGGGGCTCCGGGTGATTCAGCTGTCCTGCTGCTGCCGCCAGTCGCGCACCGCGTCGCGCGTGCGGTCGAACAACGCCAACGGCGGGCCGGCCAGCAGGTTCGCCAGCGCGGACTCGCCCGTGTGCGGATGCGGGCGGGTGGGCGCCACCGCTTCGGCGGCTCGCACCGATCCGGCCATCCGCTTCAGCTGGCTGCTGGAGAACTGTGCGCGCAGCAGCGGGAACTCCTCGGCTTCCTCGTGCGTGGCGTGCTCGTCGACGGCGGCGGCGAACCGGGCCAGCCTGGCATCGAACTCCGGATGGTCCACACCGAGGTCGTAGAGGTCGGCCAGCGCGCGTTTGGCCGCGTTCTCCTCCTCCAATCGCGGTTGCACGATGTCGGCGTCGGCGCCGAAACGGGCGCGCCCGGCCACCGGGTGCACGACCTCTTCCTCGGCGCTCTCGTGCACGGCCAGCAACCGCACCAGATCGGTGAACAGATCCTGTTTCGCGTCGGGACCCGCCTGCAGTCGCGCCAGCAACTCGCGGATCTTCGCGTGCTGGGCGGTGAGCAGGTCGACGACATCCTGGTCGGTCATCGCAACACTCGTTTCTGTCGCTACGGAATGAATTCCTGCACTTTCGCTTTCGCGCCCTGCGCCACCAGGTGCCAGGCGTCGGGGTCGCCGCGCAGCACGGCTTCGGCGGTGTCCTTCATCTGATCCCAGGTCGCGTGCGGCGGGATGGGCGGCACGTCGGGGTCGCAGTGCACGTCGAGCACGACCGGGCCGTCGGCGTGCAGGGCGCTGTCCCAGGCGGGCCCGAGGTCCTCGGGTGTCCGTACGGTGATGCCCGTCAGGCCTGCGCTGTGGGCGACCTCGGCGTAGGAGACGTCGGGAAGGGTTTGCGACTGCTCGAATTTCGGCGCGCCGCCCATGGCCCGCAGCTCCCAGGTGACCTGGTTGAGATCGTTGTTGTGGAAGACGCAGACCACCAGGCGCTGGTCGCGCCAGCGGGGGCGGTAGCGGGCGATGGTGAGCAGTTCGGCCATGCCGTTCATCTGCATGGCGCCGTCGCCGACCAACGCGATCACGGGCCGGTCGGGGTGGGCGAACTTGGCTCCGATGGCGTAGGGCACACCGGGGCCCATGGTGGCCAAGGTGCCCGACAGCGATCCGCGCATCCGTCCCCGGAAGCGCAGGCAGCGGGCGTACCAGTTGGTCGAGGAGCCGGAGTCCGCGGTGACGATGGCGTCCTCGGGAATGCGTTCGGACAGCTCCCACACCACCCGCATCGGATTGACCGGTTCGGCGTCCAGCAAGGATTGGCGTTCGACGGTCTGCCACCAGCGGGCGACGTTCTTCTCGATCCGCTCCCGCCAGCTGCGGTCGTCCTTGCGCCGTACCAGCGGGATCAACTCCGCCAGTGTCGATTTCGCGTCGCCGACCAGGTTCACCTCGGTGGGGTACCGCATGCCGATCATGGCGCCGTCGAGGTCGATCTGCACCGCACGCGCCTGCCCCGGCTCGGGCAGGAACTGGCTGTAGGGGAAATTCGAGCCGACGATCAGCAGCGTGTCGCAGTCACGCATGAGCTCGTAACTGGGCCTGCTGCCGAGCAATCCGATCGCGCCCGTGACGAAAGGCAGGTCGTCGGGCAGCACGTCCTTGCCCAGCAGCGCCTTCGCCACGCCCGCTCCGGTGCGCTCGGCGAGCTCGACGACCTCCTCGGCGGCCGCGCGGGCGCCCTGACCCACGAGGACGGCGACCTTCGATCCGGCCTCGAGCACCTCCGCCGCGCGCCGGATGTCCTCGTGCGCGGGCACCACGCGCGTGGAGGTCGAGCCCGGTGGGCTCGACGGCACCTGCTTGAAGGCGTGCTGCGGTGGATGATATTGCTCTTCTTGCAGATCCGAGGGAATGATCACCGCGGTCGGAGCCCGGCGCGCGGTCGCGATCCGGAAGGCGCGATCCAGCGCGTTGGGTAGCTGGCTGGCCACGTTCACTTCGACCAGATAGTCGGACGCGACGTCCTTGAACAGGCTCTGCAGATCGACTTCCTGCTGATAGCTGCCGCCCATCGCGCTGCGCGCGGTCTGCCCGACGATCGCCACCACCGGAACGTGATCGAGCTTCGCGTCGTACAGCCCGTTGAGCAGGTGAATCGCCCCCGGCCCCGAGGTCGCGGTGCACACGCCCACCTTGCCGCTGAATTTGGCGTATCCGGTGGCCTGGAACGCCGACATCTCCTCGTGGCGGGCTTGGATGAACGCCGGCTTGTCCTCGGCGCGGCCGAAAGCGGCGATCAGGCCGTTGATCCCGTCGCCGGGATAACCGAAGACCTGCTCGACGCCCCATTCCCGCAGACGTTGCACGACGTAGTCACCGACCTGTTGAGCCATAGGGTTCCTCCTGTCCGTGTGCCGGTGGCAGGGTTCGTCGCCCGGCGGATACCCGGGCGCTCGGGCGCCAATCAGCGCGCGGCCGCCGCTAGGCGGTCTCTTGCGCGGGTAGCAGCCGCGGAAGCAGCACGGCGGCGGCGGTGGCGGTCGTCGCGCACGTGGTCGCGATCCCCCACCCGACGGGATCCAGCGGGCGGCAACCGAAGTAGCCGCACAGCCCCGGCGTCATCACCACCGCGCCGAGCACCGCGCCACTGGCCGCCGTGGTGAGCCACACCAGCGGGCTGCGGTACCCGGAGACGAGCGTCTGCCCGAGCTGCGTGCCGATGAGCGCGACCAAGCCGATCGTCGCCGCACGCCGCTGCGTGCCGGTCATGCGGCCGAGGGTCCAGGCGACCGACGCGCTGGTGGCCGTCGCGACACCACGGACGCCGAGGGTGCGCAGCAGGTCGGTGCCCAGGTCGGCGCGCGGGAGTTCGGCCAGCCGCTGTCCGGCCCGCTCCGCCTGCGCCCGCGGATCGTCGGCGTCGTCGGGATCGGCCGCGTCCCGCTCGCGCGACAGCGCCAGCGCCATGGCGGGGAACATGTCGGTGAGCATGTTGACCAGCAAGAATTGCCGGGTGCCCAGCGGCGCCCTGCCACTGACGGCGGTGCCGTAGAGCGTGAAGGCCACTTCACCCGCGTTGCCGCCGACCAGCACGCCGACGGCGTCGGTGACCCGCTGCCACATGCCGCGACCTTCGACGAGGGCGTGCAACAGCACCAGCGGATCGGGGTGGGTGAGCACCATGTCGGCGGCGTTTCGGGCGGCGATCGAACCCTGGGCGGCCAAGCCGATTCCGACATCGGCGGTGCGGATGGCGGCGGCGTCGTTGCTGCCGTCGCCGGTCATGCCGACCACGTGACCCGCGCGGCGCAGCGCCGACACGATGCGCACCTTCTGTTCCGGGTCGACGCGGGCGAAGACGGTGCTCCGCTCGATCAGCTCGGTCTGCGCGGTCTCGTCCAGACGGTCGAGATCCGCGCCGGTGACCACCTGGCCGGATTCGATGCCGAGCTGGCGGGCCACCGCCGCGGCGGTCACCGGGTGGTCGCCGGTGATCATGCGCACGCTGATGCCGTTGCCTTGCAACGCGGTGACCAGCGGCAGCGTCTGGGGGCGCGGGGCGTCGGCGAGACCGAGGAAGCCGAGCAAGGTGAGTTCCTCGACGGCCGCCTCGACGTCGTCGGGTTCACTGGGCAGATCGCGGCGAGCCACCACCAGCACCCGCAGGCCCTGCTCGGCGAGAGCGCGCACCGCCTTCTCGGCGCGTTCGCGCATGTGCTCGTCGAAGGGATGGTCGGTGTCGTCGGTGCGCACCCGGGTGCAACGCGACAGGACCACTTCGGGCGCGCCCTTCACGATCAACCGCAGTTTGTGGGCGGTGTGGCCGAGTGTGGCGGCGTAGCCGCGGTTGGATTCGAACGGGATCTCCTCGATCGGATCCCAGCGGCGTGCGTCGTCGCCGAGCGCTTCGGCCGCGGCGTCGACCACCGCGCGGTCGGTGGCGTGCACGATCGGGCCCTCGGCGGGATCGGGGCAGGCGCGGGCCGCGGCGCGCAGCAGGCGACGCGCATCCTCCGAATCGGCGTCCGGGGACCACTGGTTGTCGAGATCGGCGAGGGTGGTCAGCCGCAGCCGCCCTTCGGTGAGGGTGCCGGTCTTGTCGAAGCACAAGGTGTCCACCCGGCCCAGGGCCTCGACGGTGCGGCTGGCGCGCACCAGCACGCCGTGCCGCGACAGCCTGCGGGCGGCGGCCAGCTGAGCGACCGTGGCCACCAGCGGCAGCCCCTCGGGGACCGCGGCGACCGCGACTGCCACACCGTCGGCGATCGCGGTGCGCAACGGCCTGCCGCGCAGGATGCCCAGCCCGGTCACGACGCCGCCGCCGGTCAAGGTCAGCGGCAGGGCGCGGTCGGTCAAGCGGCGCAATTGCGCCTGCACGCCTGCCTTCTCCGGCGGGATGGCCCCGGCCGCGGCGCGGCCTGCCTGGGTATCGGGGCCGACGGCCACGACGATCGCCCGCGCGGTGCCGTTGACCACGGTGCTGCCCTCGAAGACCATGCAGGCGCGGTCGGCCACCGACGTGCCCGGGGTGGCGTGCACCTGCTTGTCGACGGTGATCGACTCGCCGGTGAGGCCGGATTCGTCCATCTCCAAATCGTCGGCGCGCAGCAGTCGCGCGTCGGCGGGGACCACGTCCCCGGCGCGCAGCACGATGACGTCGCCCACTGCGAGAAGGTTGGCGGGCACCTGCCGTTCGCGCGGTTCGCGCGCGTCGAGGTCGGCGCGATCGATCACGCGGGCGGTGAGCCGTTCGCCCTCGAACAGGCGGTGCAGCGCGCCTTCGGCCCGCTGCCGCTGCCACGCCGACACGAGCGCGTTGACCCCGAGCACCGACGACAGCAGCACCGCGTCCGACGGCGCGCCGAGCACGGCGGTGGCGACCGCGCCCACCCCGAGAATCGGGGTGAGCGGATCGGCCAGCTCGCGGCGCAATTGGCCCGCGAACGACGCCGCCGAGGCGAGCACGCTCGCCCCGGGTATGCGGGCGGCCGGGCTGGGCGCGGCGCGCTCGTCGACCGGAACGGGCCGCGGCAACCGGCTCAGCACCTCACCGGGTTCGAGGGCGTGCCAGGGCAGCAACGGCGCGAGGGTGGCCGGTGGCTCGGTGCGTGCGGTCCGCCAGCCGGTGTAGGCGCCGGTGAGCAGACCGGTGTAGTGGGCGGCGGTCATCGGAGAGGAGCGGCCCCCGCTGTTCGGAGCGACGGCCAGCAGCAGTCCGCCCAGCGCGGCCGCCGAGAGGGCCAGTGAGCGGCCGCGTTCGCTCACCTGGCGGGCCGGGGCGATGGCGGCGAGCACCCGGTGGGCCTGTCCGAGATCGCGGCAGACCGCGTCGGCGGTCCAGGGCATCTGCAGCGCGTTGTCCTCCCGCACCGCTATCCCGATGCCGACATCGGCGAAGGCCAGGGCCTTGTGCGCGCGGGGGCTCAGCACGGCGACGACGTGGCCGTCCTGTTGCAGGGTGCGCACCCGCTCGCTGAGCGAACGCGATGGGGAGATGAATTCGTCCGCCATGGACCGCAGTTCGGCGGCGTCGGCGCCCGCGGCCAGGGTCACCCGCAGGCCCGCGCTGCGCGCTCGGGCCAGCAGGGCGTGGGCACGCCGGTCGAGTTCGCGTCCGACCAGCACCCGTCCCACCGGTGTGCCGTTGTCGTGGAGTTCGCGCCATACGGCGCGGCGGGTGTCACCGTCGTCGGGCCTTCCGGTCGCGGGGTGCACCAGCCGCCGGTGGCCGCCTGCCGACAGGTAGCGGTCGGTGTCGTCGGGCAGCAAGTCGTCCTCGTCGCCTTCCCCGGCCTCCTGCTCCCACAGCAGCCGCTGGCTCGCGCTCCATACTTCGGCGACCGACCACCGTGGATCCGTGGCTTCGGCGTCGAGGATCAACCGGCGTGCGGTCAACAGCGACTCTCCGTCGATGACCAGCGCCGACAATCGGTCCAGCCGCCGCCACACACGCGGGTGCAGCGTCAGCACGCCCGCCCGGCCCAGGATCGTCGAGACCAGCGCCCCGTAGGCTTCGCGGCTGGCCCGCGCCGCCTTGGGCGCTCCCAGTTCCAGCGCGTCGGCCGCGCCGAACAGGCCACGGCCGCCGAGCACGGAGGTGACCGCGCCCACCAGCGCGCCCGCGGCCGTTTCGTCGGCGACCCGCTCGATCGGTCCCTGCGGTATCTCGACCACGCGGGCGGGCGGCGTCAGCGGTTCGCAGACTTCGGCCGGGCGGCGGTCGATGTCGGCTTCCCAGTCGCGCCATTGCGCGTACCGGGTCAGCGACTCGGTCAGCGTGAGCCCGCGGTGCACGGCGTCGATCACCAGGTTCGCCGTGCCCGCCGCCGCGGTGTTACCCAGGGCGTTGCCGAGGGCGTTGGCCGTGGTGAGCACCAGATCGGTGCGGGGACGGCCGAGCTGTTCCTCCAGGGGTTTGCGCAGGCGGGGCTGGGTGTCGACGAAGGCGGCCACCGCGCGCAGCACGCGCGCGGGCTTGCGCAACGGCAGCACCGCGGCCACCGTCGACAGCGCGATCGCGCCCACGTCGCCGGCGACCTGGATCCCCGCCGCCAGCAACGGCTCCCGATCGCCGGGGTGCTCGCAGCCGCGGCTCCAGTCCAGTTCGCCGACCGCGGTATCGGCCTCGACGGATTCGATGGCCGACACCAAGGCGGGCAGGTCGGCCGCGCCGTGCTCGAGGGCGGCGACCACGCGCCCGGTCACGGCGTTCACCCGCCACCAGCGCACATCGCGGCGCCGGTCCAGGGTCCGGTGCAGCGCCTGGGTGACGTCGCCGCTCTTGCCGGAGTCCAGGCCGCGCACCTCCACGGTGGCCCGGTCCTCGTAGAGGGCCACCCGGCGGCGGGTGCGCAGCGCATGCGGATCGATCAGCGCCGCGAGTTCGTCGCGCAACTCCTCGTCGCGTCCCAGGTTCAGCAGCGACGCGCCCGCCCGCGCGCCCGCCACCACCGCCTGCACCGGCGCCTGTGCCGCTTTCGCGCCCAGACCGACGGCCTTCTCCACCCCTGCGCGGGCCATCTCGGCGGCGACGGAAGTCGGCGCCTCGAGCCACCACGGCGAGACGGTTGCGCGTAGTAAGAAGCTCATACACGGCAGCTACCCAGGCCCGAGCAGAGCAAACCGTCCGCGGCCGCGGTCTCGGACGACCGCGACCGGGTCCGGGACCCGCCGCGCCGGTCAGTTCGTGGCGGTCGGGTCGAGCACGACTTTGATCGTGCCGTCGGTCTTCTGCTGGAAGTCGGCGTAGCCCTGCGCCGCGGCGCTCAGCGGCAGCCGGTGGGTGGCGAAGCCGTCCACACCCAGCGGGTCGCCGTCGCGCAGCAACGGCATGATGTCCTCCACCCATCGTTTGACGTTCGCCTGGCCCATCCGCAGCTGGATCTGCTTGTCGAACAACACCCGCATCGGCAGCGGATCCCGCATGCCGCCGTAGACGCCGATCACCGAGATCGTGCCGCCGCGGCGGACGATGTCGATCGCGGAGTTCAGCGCCGCGAGCCGGTCGACGCCCGCGGTGTCCATCACTTTCTGGGCCACCGCGTCCGGCAGGAACGCCGCCGAACGCTGGGCCACCGACGCGATCGGCGACCCGTGGGCCTCCATGCCGACCGCGTCGATCACCGCGTCGGTGCCGCGGCCGTCGGTCCAGCCCCGGATGATGTCACCGACCGGCTCGTCGACGGCGGCGAGGTCGATCACCTCCACGCCGCGCTCGGCCACCCGCGCCAGCCGCTCCGGCACCCGGTCCACGCCGATGACGCGATAGCCGCGCTGCGCCGCGACCCGGCAGGCCATGTCCCCGATCGGGCCCAGACCGAGCACGGTCACCGATCCACCGTCGGGCACCCCGGCGTATTCCACCGCCTGCCAAGCCGTGGGCAGCACGTCGGACAAATACAGGAAACGGTCGTCGGCCGGTCCCTCGGGCACTGTGATGTGGGTGGCGTCCGCGTGCGGCACCCGCAGATACTCCGCCTGGCCGCCGGGCACCTGCCCGTAGAGCTTCGAATAGCCGAACAGCGCTGCGCCGCAACCGTACCGGCGGACCTGGGTCGTCTCGCACTGGGTGGGCAGGCCGGTGCGGCACATGTAGCAGGCGCCGCAGCTGATCTGGAACGGGATCACGACACGGTCGCCGCGCGACAGCCCGGTGACCGCCGAGCCGGTTTCCACCACCCGTCCCATGGCTTCGTGACCGAGGACGTCGCCGGTGCTCATGTAGGCGCCGAGCAGTTCGTACAGGTGCAGGTCCGAACCGCAGATCCCGGTGGAGGTGACCTCGATGATCGCGTCCGTCGGGGCCTCGATGCGGGGATCGGGCACCGTTTCCACGGCGACTTTGCGTCGTCCTTGCCAGGTCACTGCCTTCATCCGGGCGCTCCTCGGGTCGGGGTCGATACAGTCCCGGTCCTACCCGGAGGCCCGTGCCCGAAACGACCGCCGCCGCTTTGCCCGCACCCCCGTCCGGGTAGGCGCGGACCGTGTGGGAGCAAGACCGGATCGCCCACCCCTGGGGCGCGCGCACACCGTGTAGTCCCGGCGAGCAGTGGCCGCCCCGCGTGGACATGCACCTGGCCGAGGCGATCACCGCCGACGACGTGGAACGGTGGGTTCCCTCGGCGTCGGTCCTGCACTCCAACGGCGACGCGTGCGACATCGCGGGGCGTGGCCGGTGGATCGTGGGCGTTCGCGGGCGCGCGGGCGACCGGCTCGACCGCGACCGGCTGGATCCGAAGAACCGCTACGGCCGGCAGGCCGACGTCTCCGTGGATCGGCTGACCACACCGCTGGTGCGAGTCGACGGCGAACGCTCCCGGGATCGCGGCGACGGCGCGCACGATCGGGCGGCGAACGAGCTGACGCGCCGATGTCGACCCCGCGTGCGAGCAGCCGCTGTTCGAGACCGCGGCGGCCCGCATCCGACGGCCACCGTGAGCCGTAGGTGTGCCGCCACTGATTCGGGGTAGGCGGTAGCCGTGGACCATACACGAGCTCCTCTGCTGGAAGCGCTTGCCGACTATCACCGGCTGGGCCGCTACGGCTTCACGCCCCCCGGACATCGGCAAGGACGCGGCACCGACGAACGCGTCCTGGATGTGATCGGCCGGGACGCCTTCGGCTCGGATGTGCTGGCCGTCGCCGGGCTGGACGACCGGCTCTCCCGCGGCGGTTATCTGGCCCGTGCCGAGGCACTGATGGCCGACGCGGTGCGGGCGGAATCGGCGTTCTTCTCCACCTGCGGCAGTTCCCTGTCGGTCAAGGCGGCCATGATGACCGTAGCGGGCGGCCACGACGGCGGCCTGCTCGTGGCGCGGGACAGTCACAAATCGATCGTCGCCGGGCTCATCTTCTCCGGCGTCCAGCCGCAGTGGATCACGCCGCGCTGGGATACCGAGATGCACTTCGCGCACCCGCCCTCCCCCCAACAGGTCCGCGAAGCCTGGGACGCCCACCCTGATGCCGCGGGCGCGCTGATCGTGAGCCCGAGTCCGTATGGCACCTGCGCCGACATCGCCGGCATCGCCGAGGTCTGCCACGAGCGGGGCAAGCCGCTCATCGTGGACGAAGCGTGGGGCGCGCATCTGCCGTTCCACGACGACCTGCCGACCTGGGCCATGGACGCCGACGCGGATCTGTGCGTGGTCAGCGTGCACAAGATGGGCGCCGGGTTCGAACAGGGTTCGGTGTTCCACCTGCAAGGTGATCTCATCGACCCCATCCGGCTCAGCGAATGCGCCGACCTGCTGATGACCACGAGCCCCAACGTGCTGGTCTACGCCGCGCTCGACGGCTGGCGCAGGCAGATGGTCGAACGTGGCCGGGAACTGCTCGGTGACGCGCTGCTGGTCGCCGACCAGGCCAGGCGGCAGCTCGGGGAGATCCCCGGTATCCGGGTGCTGGAAAACGAACTGCTCGGCACGGAAGCCTCCCACGACCTCGACCGCCTCCAAGTCCTCATGGACGTGTCCGGCACCGGGGCCAGCGGCTATCAGGCCGCGGACTGGCTGCGCGAGCACCGGCGCCTCGACCTGGGTTTGAGCGATCACCGCCGTCTGCTCGCCACCCTGTCGTCGGCCGACGACAAGGACACCGTCGACACCCTGATCGACGGCATCGCCGCCTGGCGCGATCAACTGGACGACCCCCACCCGCCGAGCATCGACCTGCCCGCACCGGAGGATCTGCAGCTGGAATCGGTGATGCTGCCGCGCGACGCGTTCTTCGGGCCGGTGGAGACCGTGGACGCGCACGAGGCCGTCGGCCGGATCGCCGCCGAGCAGCTCACGCCCTACCCACCGGGCATACCGGTGGTCGTGCCCGGTGAACGCATCGACGCCGCGGTCGTCGACTACCTGCGCACCGGGCTGGACGCGGGCATGAACGTGCCGGACGCCGCGGACTCGCGGCTGCGCACGATCCGTGTCGTCGCCCGCGACCGAAGCGGAAGTTGATGTCGAACAGGAGGTTTCCTTCATGGCCGGACCGACCGCCCTCGCGCTGGTGTGCACGCTGAAGAAGTCACCCGCAGAATCCAGCAGCGACCTCATCGCCCGGCAGGTGCTCGACGAGCTGGCCCAGCACGACGTGCCGGGCACGGCACTGCGCGTGGTGGACTACGACGTGCTGCCCGGCGTCACCGGCGACGAGGGGCCCGGCGACCAATGGCCGTCGATCCGGGAGCGGATCGCCGCCGCCGACATCCTGCTGATCTCGACCCCCACGTGGGTTGGGCACATGTCTTCGGTGGCGCAGCGAGTGCTGGAGCGTCTGGACGCCGAGCTGTCGGAGACCGACGACGAGGGGCGTCCCGCGATGGTCGGCAAGGTGGCCACGGTGGCGGTGGTCGGCAACGAGGACGGCGCGCACAAGATCGTCGCCGATCTGTACCAAGGACTCAACGACATCGGATTCACCATCCCCGCGCAGGGCTGCACGTACTGGAACGATCAGGCCATGGGCGGCACCGACTACCAGGATCTCGATTCGGTGCCCAAGGCGGTCGCCTCGGCCACCGCGGCGCTGGCCCGCAACGCCGCACACCTGGCCGGGGTGCTCAGCGCCCGGCAGTACCCGCCCGCCGGATGATCCCCGTACCCGCTCGCGCCGGCACCTCCCCCCGGGTGCCGACGCGTTCGCGTGGTCAGGCGAGGACGGCGTCGACGGTCTTCTTCAAGGCCGAGGGCTGCGCGGGCGATGTCGGCGCCTTCTTCCTGAGTTCCTGCATCCGCGCGCCGATCTCCTGCAGTTGCTTGCGTCCCAGCTGGTCGCGCACCTTCGGGAACCACTCGTTCTCTTCCTCGTCGATGTGATGGTCGACGTTCTCGATCAGCACGGTGGTCTTGGCGGTGAAGTGCTCGTCGTCGGGCTTCATCGTGGCCAGCTCCGTGACCAGCACGTCGGCGACGTGATGCTCCTCGTAGGACTCCAGGATGTCCTCCTCGAGGTCGGGAACGAGTTTGCGCACCTCCGGGTACATGCACTCGTTCTCGAGATAGGTGTGCACGGTGAGCGCCTCGATGATCTTCTTCACCACGTCGCCCTTGGTGGCGACGGCGTCGTCGCCTGCCTTCTCGAACTGCCGGAACAGCTTTCGGATCGCCTTGTGGTCGTCGCGAAGCAGCACGATCGCGTCGGTGGTCATCGCTTTCTCCTTGCGTCGGGGGCCGAGTCTTCTGCCGACATTCCCGGCGCCGCGACGCCGAAACCGTGGTGTGCGCCGCGCGGCCCACCTCGTCGCCGGCCGTATGGTGAACAGGCAGCGAACACAGGAAAGGACGACGATGCCCCACGCGGACGACTACGCACAGGAACTGGCCGAATTGGCGCAGAAGGCGGACATCACCGTGGCGGTCGCCGAATCGCTCACCTCCGGACGGCTTTCGGCCACCCTGGGCGCCGCCCCGAATTCCTCCGAGTGGTTTCGCGGCGGCCTCGTGGCCTACAGCACCGAGGTCAAGCGGACCGTTCTCGGGGTGCCCGATGTGCCGGTGGTGTCGCAAACCGCGGCCGAAGCGATGGCCACGGGCGTCCGGACACTGCTGAAAGCGGTTGTGGCCGTGGCAGTCACTGGCGCGGGCGGGCCGGATCCACAGGACGGCCAGCCGCCAGGGTCGGTCTGGTTCGCGATCGCCGGGGAGCAGGGCGTGCGGGCTTGGCACCGTCAGTTCGACGGCGAACCCGCGGACGTAGTGGCGCAGACCGTCGCCTGCGCCACCGAAACGCTGCTCGACACCGTCCGGTCACTGGGCCCGGACGGCTCGCCGTCGTGACCGCGGTCACGACGAGCGGCGCCGCTTGCGGTGGCTGGTGTCGCAGAACGGGTAGTTCTTCGAGCGCTTGCACAAACACAGCGCCACCACGAACCGGTCGGACCGCACGGTCCGGCCGTCCGCGGTGACGAATTCGACCGGGCCCTCGATCAACGCGGGGCCGTCGGCGGTGAGCGTCACCCGCCGCCACTGCTCATTGCCGGATGCGGTCGGCACGGATCACCACCAGGTCTTCCATTCGCTGACCGGGTTCGATCAACCCGGCCGATTCCAGCCATTCCGCGCGGCGGCGCAGCACCGGCCCGAACGGCACGGTCGCCCGTGCCACGACCGCGGCCTTCAGCTCCCGCTCACGCAACTGGGACAACGTCTCGTCGGGATCGCTCAACACCGAATGCACGATCAACGCGACGCCCCGCGGCTTCAGCAGCGTGGGCAGCGCCGCGCACAACTGGTCGAGGATCGCCCTGCCCTGCGCCCCGGCGTCCCACGCGCGCGCGAGGCCGCGGCTGTCGGTGCCTTCGGGAGCGGGCACATAGGGCGGGTTGGCCAGCACCAGATCGAAACTGCGACCGCCGAGGACCGCCCCGAAATCCCCGCGCAGCACCTCGGCGTCGATCCCGCGCAGCCGGCAGTTCAACCAGGCCGACACGACAGCGGAACGGGAAACGTCCACCGCCGTCACCCGCGCGGCTCCGGTGTACGCGGCGGCGACGGCCAAGGCTCCGGTGCCGGTACACACGTCCAGCGCATGCCCGCCCTGTGGTATGCCCGCCTCGGACAGGGCACGGACGAGCAACCAGGTGTCCAGCTGCGGCGGATAGACGCCGGGTGGTCGAATCAACATCACATCCAGCGGATAGCCCGCCCAGCGCTGCTTAATCCCCCGCGCCGCGCGGGCCGCTGCTCGTCTCACGCAGCGAGCTGCCCCCGGAGCGCCAGCTCGCCAGCACATGATCGGCGAATCGGTCCTCCAGCAGATTCGTCACTTGGATGCCGAAGGCCACCGACCCGGTCAGCGCGGGTTCGCGCCGCAGCAGGTCACCGATCACGCCGGTGCGCATCACCTGCTCGTGCACCGCGTCGGCTTCGACGTGTTCGCGGTAGAACAGCACACATGCCGGATCGGCGTCCAACCGCTCCAACGCCTCCACCAGACGCTGGGCGCCGGGCGGGGAGGTGATCTCCACCGTCGCGAAATGGCCGACCAGCGCGCCGCGCCACGAGCGATGCAGCCCGAACAGCGACATCATGTTCACCAGCGCGAGCATCGGCGCGGGCACCGCGTCCAGATAGTGCAGGTATTCCGGATTCAGACCGGCGCCGGCCAGCAGATCGGCATACAGCTGCGCGTGCACCCGTTCACCGCGCCCGCCGCCGAATTCGTCGAACTCGACGGCGACCAGCGATGCCTTGGCCTGGCCCCGTAGCCGGGGGATCACCCAGGCGTAGGGGTCGGCTTCCTTGTGGTGGTAGATCGAACGATGCACGAAGTATTCGCGCATCTGCCACCACTCGCCCTCGTCGCGCAGGAAACCGTTCAGTCCGTCCGGCTCGGCCGGGGTGACCAGCAGCCGGCCGAGTTCCGCGTCCAGATCCGCTCCCCCCGGCACATCGTCGCGCAGCGCACCGAGGAACCGCTGCTCCATCGCGGCCCGCAGACCCAGCAGACCCGGGTCCCACTCCCACCCGGCATCGACCGGACCGAAACCGTGATAGTGCAGCTCGTAGCAGGTGTGCAGGGCCAGATGCAGGTCTTCGCCGTACGGGTCCACCGCACCCAGCCCCGGCACCGGGTCGCCCGGCCTGCCGCGCAGCAGTTCCACCACCGCCTCCGACAGCTCGCCACGCGGGCGGGGCAGATCCTGCTGCTGGGGGTCGATCATCACCGTCATACCGGTCGCTTACCCCGGCCCGGCGACGTTATCGCTTATCCGTTCGCCTTCTTGTACGCCTCGACGACCTCGGCGGAGATCCGTCCCCGCGCCGATACATCGATGCCGTTCTTGCGCGCCCATTCCCGGATCACCGTGGCCTGTTCCCGATCGGTCGCCGACCGCAGGACACCGCCGCGGCCGCGGCGCGCACGACCGACCTTGCGGGCATACGGAACCCACTGTTCGAAGAATCCGCGCAACTGGCCGGCATTCTCCGTCGACAAGTCCATCTCGTAGGCCACGCCGTCCACGGCGAAAGACACGGTTTCCTCGGCCTGAGACTTGCCGTCGTAGTCATCGACCAGTGTCACGACGACCTTGCGTGCCATAGAGATAATCCCTTCACGGTTACCGAGCGCGTGCAGTCGAAAAAATTCGTAGCCAGTAGATAACAGATCAGTTCGGCCCACCGGACAGCGGGGTCCCCACCGCGGCACGGAGTGCGTCGCATCCGGCGACGCAGCACCGGCGACCTTCGAGCCTCCACATATTGCCCGCGCACCCGCCGCGACTGCAAACGGCCCCTCGGCGAATTGCCGAATCCGGCCCCGCACCGACCCAGCCGCATTTCACCGGAGCCGGTCCACACCTGCGGCCGGTCGAATTCGGTCGGCGATCTTCTGCCACACCGAGACGTACCCGCGGCTTTCGCCGGTGAACGGCTCGCGGGCCCATCCGTCCCAGCGTTCACGCAGCCGCAGACCGGCCAGCTGGGCCATCAGGTCCAGCTCGGCGGGCCACACGTAGCGGAATGGGATCCCGCACCCGGGCACCGTAGCGTGCCGAAATCGCCTGGGCCCCCTGTTTTTCGGGGCATTCCGGCTCCCACCGCTGAGAAGGCCGCGACTCCTCCCCCGCCTAGTCTGGACGGCGCCCGGTCGAGCCGGAATACTGGCCTGCGCCGGTTTCGCAGGAGCCGACCATGCCGGGTGCGGGTAGCCGGTCGGTTCACCATTCGGACGAAAGGATCAACTCTCGATTCTGCAGGCAGGCAATCGGCCCGTTGAGGACGGCGGGGGGCCGAGTACCGTTCCGAACTCTGTCGAGCGAGTGGGACATCCGCGGGAGGCGGACCCCACAACGAACCAGATGTCGGCCGATTCACCGGACTCGGCCCGACGAGCCCAGCGCACGAGCGGAAGTCGATAGTATGCGTGTGGCCTTGTTGCCCGCAGGTACCAGGGGCGATCATCAACCGTATCTCGCGTTGGCGCACGAATTCCGCGCCCGCGGGCACGACGTGGCGATCACCGCCACCCGCAATCAGGCGCACATCGTGCGCAACGCGGATTTCGAACCCCAGGTGATTCCCTTCGACGCCGCGGAACTGCTCGAGACGCCCGCGGCCAAACGCGCCTTGGCCTCCGGCAAGACGCTGCCGTTCGTGCGCATCATGCTCGACACGGTGAAGATCATCGAAGGCGAGCGGGGCGTGGCCATGCACGAAGTGCTCGCGCAGACCTGCGCGGCCGCCGATGTCGTCGTCGCCTGCGCGTCGACGCTGCCGTGGGCGATGGAGTTCCGCGAGCAGACCGGGACGCCGGTGCTCGGCTGCCTGCCCTACCCGCTCGAACGCACCGACGAGTTCCCGTCGTCGTTCATGGCGAAGAACATGACCTCCTCGCGGCTGCTGTCGCGGGCGACCTACAGCCTCTTCGAGTTGTCCTACACGTTCTTGTACCGCAAGGTCGACCGGCAATTGCGGCAGCAGATGGGTCTGCCGGGCAGGCCGCGCAATCCGTTCCGTCGACTGCGTGCCGAGCAGATACCGCTGGTTCACATGGTCAGTCCCGTGCTGTTGCCGAAGCCGCACGATTGGCCGGAACGGGCGACGATCGTCGGCGCGTCCATTCTGCCGCCGGCGCTGCGGGACGCCTGGGGCGAAGCAGTCGTCGACCCGGAACTCGACGCGTGGCTCGACGAAGGGGAGCCACCGATCTATTTCTGCATGACCGGAATGCCCGTGCTCGATCCGGTGGAATGCCGCGAGATGATCGCGACGGTCTGCGCGCGCTCGGGCGCACGGGCGCTGGTCACGGTGAAAGGCGAGGGATTCCCGAAAGGATTCAGCGCCGACCGCTCCCTGTTGATCATCGATTCGTTCGACTACGACCGCGTGCTGCCGCGCTGCAGCGCCGTCGTGCACCACGGTGGCAGCGGGAACACCCACGACGTCGTGCGGGCGGGGATCCCGGCCGTGGTGATCCCGGTGCACAGCGACCAGTTCTTCTACGGATGGCGCATCGCCGCGCTCGGTATCGGAGCGACCTTCCCGTATCGGACGATCACCACCGACCGCTTGCATCGCGCGCTGGCGCAGGTCCGCACGCCGCGGGTGCGGCAGCGAGCGGCGGAGATCGGCCGCACGGTCGCGGCGGAGAACGGTGTGCTCGCGGCGGTCGACGCCGTGGAGAAACTCGCTGCCGCGACCACCCGACCATGAGCCGCCGGTCGGCCCACGGGCGATACCGGCGTCGTCCGGCGCGCGCACGACAACCGTGACCGTCGAGTTCCGAAGGTGGAACCGCATGACCGAATACCGTTCGTTCGTCGATGTCCTGCTCAGCCGTGGCGAAACCCACTCGGCCGGCACGGCTTACCGCTTCCTGCGGACGGGTGACGCCGACGGTCCCGTCGACGAGATCACCTACGCCGCCGTGTCGGTCCGGGCGCGGGCGATCGCCGCCGCGTTGCAGGATCGCGGCATCCGCCGGGCGCTGCTGCTGTATCCGTCCGGATTGGATTTCATCGCGAGCTTTTTCGGCTGCCTGGCCGCGAACGTCGTCGCCGTGCCCGCACCGCTGCCGCAGCTGGACGCGCGGTCCCTGCGGCGGTTGCGGCACATGGTCACCGATGCGGGCGTCGACGCGGTGCTCACCACCGGCCGGGTCCGCGCCGACGCCGCCGCGGCGGTCGAGCAACTCCCCGAGCTGGGGGCGCCCGCTTGGCTGGCCACCGACGAGATCCCCGACGACGCGGCGGCCGCGTGGCGCAGGACCGACGTCGGCCCGGACTCGGTCGCTTTCCTGCAATACACCTCGGGGTCGACGAGCGCGCCGCGCGGCGTCGTGGTCACCCACGCGAACCTGCTGCACAACGAGGGCGCCATCGCCACGGCGCTGGGCCACACGCCGGAGGTGCTGGCGTCGCTGCCCGACGCGTTGTTCGTCAGCTGGCTGCCGATGTACCACGACATGGGGCTCATCGCGCCGGTGTTGCAGACGATGTTCGTCGGGGCGAACGCGGTGCTGTTGTCGCCAAGGCACTTCCTGGAACGCCCCGAGCGCTGGCCGCAAGCGGTGTCGGCGTTCGGCGCGCACACCAGCGGCGGCCCCAATTTCGGCTACGAGCTGTGCCTGCGCCGGATGACGTCCGAGCAGATCGCTCGGCTCGACCTGCGTGGCTGGCGGGTGGCGTTCAACGGCTCGGAGACGGTGCGTGCGGCCACCGTGCGCCGGTTCGCCGACACCTTCGCGAGCGCGGGATTCCGGGCGGAGTCGTTCCAGCCGGTCTACGGCCTGGCCGAGGCGACGCTCATCGTCAGCGCCGCCGAACTCGGCGCGCGGCCGACGGTGCTCCTGCCGCCGGGCCGGTCCGAACTGGTCGGCGTGGGGCGTGCGGCCGACGGACTGTCGATCGTCGTCGTGGACCCGGAGCGCCGCACCGAGTGCGCCGACGGCGTCGAAGGCGAGATCTGGGTCTCCGGCACCAGTGTCGCGACAGGGTATTTCGGCAACGAAGCGGCCACCGCCGAGACCTTCCACGCCCGGCTCGACGCTGATGACCGCGCCTTCCTGCGCACCGGGGATCTGGGTTTCCGGTCCGGCGGCGAGCTGTTCGTCACGGGCAGGCGTAAGGATCTGCTGATCATCGACGGCAAGAACCATTACCCGCAGGACCTGGAGCTGACGGCCGAAACGGCGCACGAGGCCGTCCGCGCGGGGTGTGTGGCGGCGTTCTCCGTGGACGAGGGCATCGAGGGGGAACGGCCTGTCGTCGTCGCCGAGGTGCGCAGCGAGGATCCGGCCGAACTCGCCGACGCCGAAGACGCGATCCGCGCGGCGATCGGCGCCGAGCACGGGCTCACGCTGCGGTCGGTGGTCCTGATCCGGCCCGGCGCGCTCCTGAAGACCAGCAGCGGCAAGGTGCAGCGGCAAGCCTGCCGCGCGGCGTATCTCGACGGCGAGTTCTCCCCGGTGCTGCCCACAGGCGGCGAGTTCGAGGACTTCGGCGCCCCGGCGGGCGCGCCGGCCGGTGCCGCGATGACCGCCGAGGAATTGCGGAACCGGCTGGTGGAGATCATCGCCCGGTTGGCCTACCTCGATCCCGCCCGCATCGATGTGCACCGTCCGCTGGTCGAATTCGGCCTGGGCTCAGCGGATCTCGTCGAGCTCGTCGTGGAGTTGTCCGACCAGGTCGGACGGACGCTGGACACCAACTTGTTCTTCGAGCATCCCACCATCGCGCAAGTGGTGGCGGCGCTGCACCGCACCGAAGCCGAGACCGCGCCCGTCGCGCGCCAGGAGCGCACCGACGACGCCATCGCGATCATCGCGATGGCCTGTCGTTTCCCCGGCGGCGCCGACGATCCGGAATCGCTGTGGCGCATGCTGGACGAGGGACGCGACGGACTGTCGGAGGTGCCGCCGGGACGATGGAGCGTCGACGGGCTCTACGACCCGGACCCGGCGGCGGAGGGCAAGGCGTACACCTTCCGAGGTGGGTACCTCGGTCAGGTCGACGAGTTCGACGCCGCGTTCTTCGGCATCGGCCCGCGCGAAGCGGCGGTGATGGACCCGCAGCAACGGTTGATGCTGGAACTGAGCTGGGAGGCGATCGAACGCTCGGGCCGCGACCCGAGACAGCTGCAGGGCAGCTTGACCGGCGTCTACTTCGGGGTGTACAGCACCGGCTATCTCGCGGACCCCGCACCACAGCAGCTCAACGGGCAGGTGGGCACCGGTCTCTCGCCGAGCGTGGCTTCCGGCCGGGTCGCGTACACACTGGGCTTCCACGGCCCCGCCGTCACCCTCGACACCGCGTGCTCCTCCTCGATCGTCGCCATGCATCTGGCCGCGCAGGGCTTGCGCGCGGGCGATTGCGATCTCGCCTTGGCCGGTGGCGCGACACTGCTGATGGGCCCGACCGCGCACGTGGAGTTGTGCAAACTCGGTGTGCTGTCGCCGTCGGGACGCTGCGCGCCGTTCTCGGCGGGCGCGGATGGCACGGTCTGGGCCGAGGGCGCCGGTCTGGTGTTGTTGAAGCGGCTCGAGGACGCCCGGCGCGACGGCGACACAGTGCTCGCGGTGTTCCGCGGCTCCGCGATCAACCAGGACGGCCGCAGCCAAGGAATCAGCGCCCCCAGCGGGTTCGCGCAGGAGCAGGTCATCAACGCGGCGTTGCGCTCGGCGGGACTGACGCCCGCGGACGTGGACTACGTGGAAGCGCACGGCACCGGCACCGCCCTCGGCGACCCGATCGAAGCGCGCGCGCTGGCCCGCGTCTTCGGTCCCGGCCGGGAGCCGGAGCGTCCGCTGGGGGTGGGCTCGCTGAAATCCAATGTCGGCCACACCCAGGCGGCGGCCGGCATCGGCGGGGTCATCAAGCTGGTTCTCGGGCTGCACCACGAACGCATACCGGGGATGGCCCACGACGGGCCGCCCACCGCGCAGATCGACTGGGACGGCAGCGGATTGGCCGTGCGAACCGATCCGATGCCGTGGCCGCACGGCTCCCGGCCGCGCCGCGCGGGAGTCAGCGCGTTCGGGCTCAGCGGCACCAACGCCCATCTCATCCTGGAGGAGGCGCCCGCACCCGACGACACGTCCGGCGAGTTCGACGACGCGCCGGAGGACATCCGGGTGGCCCTGCTGCCGATCTCGGCCCGCAACCGGGCCTCGCTGCATGGTCAGGCGCGCCGTCTGCTCGAGCGCGTCACCGATGACCACGCTCTGACGCCCGCACCCGTCTCCCGCTCCTTGGCGGTGCAGCGCACCCCGTTCGAATGGCGCGCCGTCGTCGTCGCGGGCGACCGCGACGACATGCTGTCCGGCCTCGGCGCTCTGGTCGAGCAGCGGACGGCGCCCGACGTCGTGGTGGCCGCGGAAGCGGCGCTCACCGCGGGCAAGACGGCGTTCGTGTTCCCCGGCCAAGGCGTGCAGTGGGCGGGGATGGCGCGGGACATGCTGGCCCGGTCCGAAGTGTTCCGCGCCGAGTTCGCCCGCTGTGACGAAGCTTTCCGCCACCGCACCGGATGGTCGCTGGCCACCGCGCTGTTCGGACTCACCCCGCCGCAACTGGGCGACTTCACCCTCGTGCAGCCGCTGCTGTTCGCCACCATGGCCGCGCTCGCGGCCACCTGGCGGCACGCGGGCGTCGACCCGGATGCCGTGATCGGGCACAGCCAAGGCGAGATCGCCGCCGCCTATGTCGCCGGCGCACTGACGCTCGACGAGGCGGCACAGGTCGTCGTGGCCCGCAGCCGCCTGATGGCAGGCATCGCCGAGGAAGGCGCGATGGCGATGGTCGGCCTGCCCGCGCAGCACCTCGCGCCACGCTTGGCCGCGGACGTGGCGGTGTCGGTCGCGGCGGTCAACATTCCCGGCTCCACGATCGTGGCCGGAGCCCGCCACGCGGTCGAGGCGCTGGTAGGAGAACTGGAAGACGACCAGGTCGAGGTGCGGGTACTGGCCGCGGGACCGGCGCTGGCAGGACATTCGGCGCTGCTGGAACCGATCCGCGAGCCGCTGCTGGACGAACTCGCCGGGTTGACCCCCGCGTCACCGGTCGCCGCGTGGTACTCCACCGTGCTGGGTGAGCAGCTGACGGATGATTCCGCGGACGGCGGTTACTGGTATCGCAATGCCCGGGAACCGGTCCGGTTCGCCGACACCATCGAGCGCATGCTCGGCGACGGGTTCCGGTATTTCGTCGAACTGGGCGTGCATCCGCTGCTGACCACCGCCGTGCGGGCCGTCGCGGAGCAGACCGGTCGCGAGGTGGTCGCGGTCGGTTCGCTGGTGCGCGAGCAGGACGGGCCGCGCAGCCTGGCCCGCGCCCAGGCCGCGCTCTGGGTGGCGGGCCGCGACCTCGACTGGTCGCGTCTGGTGCCCGCGCGGGGCAGCGTGGACCTGCCGACCTACGCCTTCGACCGGCGGCGGTTCTGGACCGAATCGGCGTCCGAGGACGCCGCCGCGCTCGGGTTGCAGTCCGCGGGCCATCCCTTCGTCGGCGCCGTTGTGCCGCACCCTGATTCCGGCGGCGTGACGCTCACCGGCCGGATCTCGCTGCGGACCCATCCGTGGCTGGCCGAGCACGCCGCGCCCGGCGCGGTGATCCTGCCCGGGACCGGTCTGGTGGAACTGGCGATCCGCGCCGGTGACGAAGTGGCCGCGGGAGACGTGCGCGAACTCGTCCTGCATGCCCCGCTGATGCTTCCGGAGGACGCGGCGGTGCAGCTCCAGGTGACGGTCGGGGACGCCGACGCGACCGGCGGCCGTCCCGTCTCGATCCACTCGCGCCTGGAACGAGATCTGGACACGTCGTGGACGTTGCACGCTCGCGGGGTGCTGGCGCAGGTACAGGAAGCCGACGCCGGTCATCTCGACGCCGCCGTATGGCCGCCGGCCGATGCGGCGAGCGTCGACGTGGACGATATGTACGCGCGGCTGTCCGGGCGGGGGCATCGGTACGGGCCGATGTTCCGGTCGGTGCGCGCGGCGTGGCGGCGCGGCGCGGAAGTCTTCGCGGAGGTGGCCCTTCCGCAGTCCGCCCACGGTGACGCCGCGCGGTTCGAGATCCATCCCGCGTTGCTCGACTCCGCACTCCACGCGGCGCTGCTGCTGAGCGCGGACGAAAGCGATTCGGCGCTGCTGCCGTTCGCGTGGGCTGGGGTGAGCTTGCGCGCCTCCGGCGCGACGGCCCTGCGGGTGCGGATCTCGCACGACGGCTCCGAGGGGGTGCGGGTCCGGGCGAGCGATTCCAGTGGCCGCCCGGTCGTGTCGGTGCGATCGCTGGTGCTGCGGCCCGCGCCCGTGGCTCAACTGCTCGACGGGGCGCTGTCCGTCGCGCACCGCACCTTGTTCCGCCCGGAATGGACGGCCCTTCCGGCACCGGCGACGGTCCGGCCGGTCACCGCGGTGTCCTGGTCGGCGCTCGGCCCGGAACACCCCACCCCGGAAGCGGTGCTCATCGAAGTCGCCGAGGGCGATTCGATCGACGCGGTGCACGCGGCTGTCCGGCACACGCTCGAAGTCTTACAGGCGGCAGTGGACGATCCGCGTCTGGCGGCGGCGACCATCGTGGTGCGTACCCGCCGGGCGATGGCGCTGCCCGGCGAGGACGTCCCGAACCCTGCGGGGGCCGCGGTCTGGGGCTTGGCTCGGGTGGCGCAGTCGGAGAATCCGGACCGCATCGTGCTGGTCGACAGTGCTGACGCCGACCTGGATATCGCCGCGGTGCTGGCCTCCGGTGCGGCGCAGGTGCTCGTACGCGACGGCGCCCTCTCCGCGCCGCGGCTGGCGCGGCCGCCGATGACGGGCGATGTGCGGGGCCGCGCGGACTTCGGTGACGGCTACGTGCTCGTCACCGGAGCGCCGGGACGGCTCGGGTCACTGCTGGCCCGGCATCTGGTGCGGGCCTACGGCGTCGGCAAGCTGCTGCTCGTCAGCCGCCGAGGGGCCGACGGCCCCGGCGCCGGCGAACTGCGCGCCGAACTGACCGGTCTCGGAGCGGATGTGGTCTTCGCCCGCTGCGACGTCGCCGATCGCGCCGCGCTGGCCGAGGTGCTGCGTGGACGCACACTCAGCGGCGTCGTGCACGCCGCGATGGTGCTCGACGACGGCACGCTCGGTTCGCTCACGCCCGAACGGCTCGCGGCAGTGCTGCGCCCGAAAGTCGACGCGGCCCACCATCTGCACGAGCTGACCCAGGACATGGATCTCGCCTGCTTCGTGCTGTTCTCGTCCGTCGCGGGCGTTCTCGGCAATCCCGGCCAGGCGGGCTACGCCGCCGCCAACGCCTACCTCGACGCCCTCGCCACGCATCGGGTCGCGCGGGGACGCACGGCGCAGTCGCTGGCGTGGGGTCCGTGGAGCCTGGACATGCACGAGGTGCTGGCGGCGGCCGACATTCGCCGCATGGAACGCTCCGGCGTGCGGCCGCTGTCCGCGCACGACGGCTTGGCCGCGTTCGATGCGGCGCTGCGGCGCACCGAGCCGGTGCTGGCGCCGATGCGGATCGACGCCGACGCGCTGCGGCGCGCGCCGTCCGTCCCGGTGCTGCTGCGCGGGCTGATTCGTCCGTCGTCGCGCCGCACCGCCGTCCATCGCGAGGCAGGCGATCCGTCGATGCGGACGCGGTTCGCCGAGCGGCTGCGCGGATTGCCGCCGGGCGAGGCGACCGCGCTCGCGGTGGAGGTGGTGGCGCGCCGGGCCGCCGACGTGCTGGGACATACCGGCGTGGACGCCATCACGCCCGAACGGTCGTTGCAAGGGCTGGGCATGGACTCGCTGATGGCGGTGGAGTTGCGCAACCGGTTGCGCGACGACACCGGCATCCTGGTGCCGCTGAGCGAGATCTTCGCCCATCAGAGTCCCGTAGCGCTGGCGGAATACCTCGTCGGTGAGGCAGCGCGCACCGACACCGTCGAGCCCGCCGCACGCCCGGCCGAGCAGGACGTCCCCGAGGTCGTCACTCTGCCCGTCACCCGGGACTTGATGCGGCTGCTGCGCACCGCGCAGCAAGGGATTCCGAGTGCCGCCCAGACCGGCGGGCTGGCCATGCGCCTGCAGCGGGCCGTCGACCCCGCCGAACTGGACGCGATCCTCGCCCGCCTCGCCGGGCGGCATGCGGCGCTGCGCACGGTCGTGGTGCCCAGCGAGGAGCACGGCACCCGGCTGCAGGTGCGCGCCCGGCCGGGTGGGGCGCTGCTGCGCTGCACGACCGTCGATCGGCTCGATCACACCGTCGCGCGCACCAGGTTCGGCGAACTGATGCGCGAGCCGTTCGACCTGGCGCAGGGGCCGCTGTGGCGATTCGAGCTGCTGAGCTCCGACAGCGGCGAGCAGACGCTGATCTTCGGCGCGCACCACGGCATGTGCGACGTCCAATCGATGGTGCTGGTCGCCGGGGAGATCGACGCCGAGTTGTCCGGCACGCCGTACCCGGACATGCCGTCCAACAAGGACATCCACGATCTGCTCGCCGCGCAGGCGCCGCAGGCCGAGCCCGATGCCGAGTGGCGTGCGGAGTTCGCGGGCTGCCGCCGCCTCGACCTCACCCTCGCCCGGCCCCGGCCCGCGCAGCGCAGTCACCGTGCCGGAGAAGTACTGCTCGAACTGCCCTCCGGGCTGCAGGATCAGGCGGCGCGGCGCGCCCGGGAACTCGGCATCACGCCCGCCGCGCTGTTCCTCGGCACGCTGACCGTCCTGCTCGCCCGGCGGCAGGACACCGATCGCTTCGCGCTCGCCGTCCCCGTGGACACTCGTATCCACGCCGACGCGCCGACAGCCGTCGGCTATTTCGGTGTGCCGGTGCCCTATCCGGCCACCGTCGAGCCCGGCGAGTCGGTCGACGACCTGCTGCGCCGGACCGGCGACCGGCTGCGCAGGCTGCTGGTGCCCGGAGCCGGGTTCTCCGGCGTGCTCGCCGCGCTTGCCGCGGAGGGCCTGTACCGGGACAACGCGCCGCTGGTCGAGGTGTACTTCAACTACCTGCGGGCGGGCGCGCCGAGCCGGCGCGCGGAGATCGTCCCGGTGGGAACCGGGTACTCGGATCTCGACCTCATGGTGGCCGTGCTGGCCGACACCGGTCGGATCTGGTTGACCTACAACGCCGACATCATCGACGACGCGTCGTGCATCCGCCTCGGGCACGACTACCTGGCGCTGCTCGGCGAAGTCGTCGAACAGGCCGGCTTGCCGGTGCGCCCGCAGTCGAGCGCAGCGCGCCCCGACGTACCGCGCGGTGTCGCGTTCGGGGCCACGTTCGCGCTGGGCAAGCTGCCGGATCTGTACAGCGCGGCGTCCGCGCACGGCCACGGCGCCGACGGGCCGACCGTGCTCGAAGCGCCCTACCACCACGTCCTGGCCGGGCTGCGCGACCCGTCGGGAGTGTTCGCCCAGCCGTCGACCGCGCTGGGCATCGTCCTGGTGCGGGCGGCGGACCTGGAGCGATTCGGCGTCCTGTCCGACGACGCGCTCACCGACCTGGCCGCGCAGTATCCCGCCGCCGTCCGGCAAGCGGCCGAGCGCGCCCGGGTACCGATCATCGTCGGATTCCTCCCCGCGCCCGCCCTCGACGAGCGGTTGGCGCGGTGGCAGCGGCGCACCGCCGAGCAGATGCGGGAGATTCCCGGAGTCGCGGTGCTCACCGAGTCCGACTGGACCCGGGATCACCGGGTGGCGCATCGTTTCGACGAGCGGACCGACGCGCTGGCGCACCTGCCGTTCACCGAGGAGTTCCAGGCCGCGGTGGCGTTGACGCTCGCCGCCGTCGCCCGCGTCGCCCTGCTGCCCGCGCCGAAGGTCGTCGCCGTGGACGGCGACGACACCTTGTGGAGCGGCGTCGTGGGCGAGATCGGGCCGGCGGGCGTCGGTTTCGAGGCACCGCGCCTCGCGCTGGCGCGGCGGTTGCGGCAATGGCGCGCCGCCGGGACCTTGCTCGTGCTGATCAGCAACAACGACGAGGATTCCGTCCACGCGGTCCTGGACCGCCTCGACAGTCCACTGCGCGCCGCGGATTTCACCGTCGTCTCCACCGGATGGGAGGACAAGGCCGGACGGCTCGCGCAGGCCGCGCGCGCTCTGGGGCTCGCGCTCGACGACGTGGTGTATCTCGACGACAACCCGGTGGAGATCGCGAAGATGCGCTCGCGGCTGCCGGAAGTGCTGGCGGTGACCTGTCCGCCGGTCGGTGAGCTGGAGGCGTTTCTGACCCGGTTGTGGCCGGTGACGCCGGTGGCGGTGACCGCGGAGGACGCCGAACGGGCGGAGTTCTACCGGCGCGAACGCGAGCGCGACCTGGCCCGCGAGCAACTGGACTTCGCGCAGTTCCTAGACAGTCTGCAGTTGGCGGTGACCGTCGAGCGTCTTACCGACCGCACGCGGGCGCGCGCGGCCCAACTGGTCCGGCGCACCAGCCAATTCGCTCTCAGCGCCGGTACCGAGCAGGATGTCGACCGCTGGCGCGCGGACGGCGAGGTGTGGACGGCCGCGGCGCGGGACCGGTTCGGTGACTACGGAACCATCGCCGTGCTGGCCCTGCACGCCGACGGGACCGCGCTGCGGGTGCTCGGCTGGCATCTCAGCTGCCGCGCGCTCGGCCGCGGCGTCGAGGAACGCCTGCTGAGCTGGCTGGCGGACCGCGCGGCGGCGCTGGGCTGCGCGACGGTGCGCATGACCGTCCATCGCACCGCGCGCAATGTGCCCGCGCGCCGGTTGGCCGCCGCGCTGGGCGGCGGCGACGTCGACGCCGAGCGGCTCGAACCCGAAGTGCCGTTGGATCGCCTGCGGACGTTCCGATCGTGGGCGCAATAATTATGGCCGACAAGGAGTTTCCTGTGCGCAGCGTGAACGGTGAGCACCCGCGAGCGGATCGGCGCGACCTCGCCGAGGCCATCGAACGCGGCGGCGGTCTGGACGTGGCCGCGCTGCTGGCGCGGGCCGGGGGCGCGGCGCGCACCGCGACGGCGGCCGCCGAGCGTCCCCGGGAATGGGACGTCGAGTCGCTCACGGCGGCGGTCACCCAGGTCGCGAACCGTTTCACCGCCGAGACCGTCGGGCCGGACACGGATTTCTTCGACGGCGGCGGCACGTCGGTCGCCGCGGTGCAGTTCGTCGCGACGCTGGCCGGCGAGCTCGGCGTGCACCTCGAGCTGGACGACGTGTTCGCCGACGCCCGTCCGCGCAGGCTGGCCCAGCGCTGGCTGGGGTCCCCGACGACCGCGCAGGCCACCGCCGTGGCGGTCCCGGAGACCGTGGACGAGCAGCTCGCGCAGATCATGTCCGATGTCGCCGGCGCCGACCGGCTGCCGTTCGTGGACCCGCCGCAGCGCGTCGTCCCGCGTCGTGTGCTGCTCACCGGCGCCACCGGCTTCCTCGGCAGCCATCTGTTGCTGGACCTGTTGCGCGGCAGCGACGCGCACGTCGTCTGCCTGATCCGCGCCCAGGACGAGGCGGCCGCCCTCGACCGGCTGGCCGCGGCGCTCACGCGGTTCCTGCTGCCGTGGTCGGCGGAGGTGCGCAGGCGCGTGACGGTGCTGACCGGCGATCTGCGCGAGCCGAGTCTCGGGTTGACCGAGGAACGCTGGGCCACGCTGGCGGAGGAGATCGACGCGATCGTCAACGTCGCCGCCGCGGTCGACTTCCTGCGCGGCTACCCGTCGCTGCGTAGCGGCAACGTCCTCGGCCCGCTGACCCTGGCGCGGCTGGCGGCGACCGGCAGGCCGAAACCGCTGCACCACGTCTCCTCGATCGCGGTGTTCAACGAGCTCGGCATCGCCGCGATGGGCGAGGACGACCCGGTGGCGAACGTCGGCAAACTCGTGATCGGCTACGACCGGACGAAATGGGCCGCCGAGGCCGTGCTGCGGCGAGCACGCGAGCACGGGGTGGTCGTCACGGTGCTGCGCCCCGGCGGCATCGGCGGGCATCGCGAGACCGGCGCGCACAATCCCCGCGACCTCAACAGCGGCATCATCGCGGCGCTGTCGCGGTTCGGCACCGTCCCCGCACTGCGCAATCTGCATGTGGCCCCGGTGGATTGGGTGAGCAAGGTCGCCGCGGCGATCGTGTGCGCGCCGGACGCGTGGGGCCGCAACTACCATCTCACCGGCACGCCGACCACGCTGGAGCAGATGCTCGGCGAGTCGGCGGCGATCGGCATGGACATGCGGGTGCAGCACTGGGCGGCCTGGTGCGACGAGGTGGTGGAACGCATCCGCACCGAGCCGGTGCCCGAGCTGGAATCGCTGGCGCAGGTGCTGCAGAGCCCCGTCGCCCGGCACCCGCTGGAGACGATGGCCTCCGCGCCCGCCGCGGGTGACGAGCGCACCCGCGCTTTCCTGCGCGCCCACAAGCTGCCCGAGCCGGTCCGCTACGGCGCGCAGTCGCAACGCAAGACGCTGGAGATGCTCGCGGGCGGCGGCTTGGCGCGACTGCCCCGGCCGGAGGACACGCCGTATCTGTGGTTCACCGAGACGCTGGTGGGCACGCTCGGGCCCGCCGACGCGGCCGCCGACACCTCCTGCACGCTGGCGCTGCGGCTGTCCATCGCGAGCACCCACCAGCTGGTGGCCGGGCGCACGGTCGACGTCAGCGGCGAGATGCGCTGCGCCCGGCTGCACGACGAACCGCTCACCGTATCCGGAGCGCTGTCGGTGCGCCCGCACGACGGCATTCCGCTGCGCCACGGGTGGAAGCATCCGCTGATGCACTACCGGCTGTCGCTGCGCGATGCCGAAGGCGGCGCGTGGTGGCTGTCCGGGTACAAATACGCCGAGGCGCGCCGCACCGTCGTCCGGCAGGCGCGCACGCTCACCGTGGAACTCGGTCGCGCGGGCGAACCGGTGAGCCTCACCGGCGAGGTCGCCGTCCCGCTGGAGACCTACCTGCGCGATCAGATCGACGGCATCGAGGTGGATCCGCGCTTGTCCGAACGGCAGCGGCGGACCGCGAAACTGTTGTGGCTGAGCTGGTTCGGATCCCAGCTCGGCAAGGGCCTGCTGGAGCCGGCGTTGCGGGTGGGCACCGAGCTGCTGGATCTGCGCCGGAACGCGAAGGAGTCGCGCTGATGCTCACCCCCATCCGCCCGGGCGCCGCGCCCGCCGTGGAGGAGATCCCGTTCCAGGCCGCCGACGGCATTCGGCTGGGCTTGCGACGTGTCGTCGTCGACGACGCCGACCGGCCCGCGGTCCTGCTGGTCCACGGCCACGGGGTGTCCTCGGACATGTTCCTGCTGCCCGAGATCCGCAACGTCGTCGACGCGCTGCTCGACGCGGGATACCAACCGTGGCTGCTGGATTGGCGCGGCAGCTGCCGCCTGCCCTACAACGCCACCGGTCCGCGCTTCAGCTTCGACGACGTGGCCCTCTACGACCTACCCGGCGCCGTGGAGCAGATCCGCACGCACATCGGCGACCGCCCGCTGTTCGTGGTCGCGCACTGCGTCGGCGCCCTGGCGCTGTCGATGAGCCTGGCCGCGGGACTGGTACCGGGCCTCGCCGGGGTCGTCGCCCAAGGTGTCTTCCTCACCCCCAAGGTGAGCAGCTCGGTGCGGATGAGGGTACTCGTGGGCGGCGAACTGCTCGGCTCCCGCGTCCACCACGTCGAGTCCGATTTCCGCAAAGTGGGGCTGTGGTCGCGCAAAACGCTGCTCTACGCCCTGCTCACCCGGAAAGGCGAATGTACCGATCCCACCTGCCGGATGGTGCACGGCGGCTGGGGCATGGGTGTGGAGCTGTTCGTACACGACCATCTCGATCCGCGTACCCACGACCGGCTCGCCGAGCTGTTCGGGCCGATCCCGGTCCATGTTCTTCCGCAGCTGCGGCGGATGGAGCTGGCGCACGCGGTGCAACGCTGGAACGACAACGACGACCGCTACCGCGCGCTGCCGGAGAACGCGCTCGACCATGCCGATCGGATCGACTGCCCGGTGCTGCTGCTGTCGGGCAGCCGCAACGAGGTCTGGCTCGATTCGAACAAGCTGTGCCACGACGTGCTCGGCACCCGGCATCCCCAGCTGGACGTCCGCTACGTGGAGATCCCTTCCTACGGTCATCTCGACACCTTCCTCGGTCGCGGCGCGGCCCTGGACGTGTACGGGCACATCCTCGAATTCCTCGACGGCTGTCGGCAGACGGTCCCCCGATCGCAGGGCACCGTGTGAGCGAACCGAACGGCGACGGCCGTGCGCTGCGCATCGCCATGTTCGCGGACTTCCACCCCGCCACCCTCGGTGGCATCCAGACGTCGATGCGCGCGCAGCGCGCGGCGTTGCAGCGGCTGGGGCATCACGTCACGGTATTCACCATTCCGGCACCGCAATCCACGCCGCCGGACCCGGATATCGTCCTGCTGGCGACCACGGGCGGATTGACGGTGAACGGCTATCCGGTCGCCCTGCCCACCCGCCGCAACGCACGGCTCGTCGACGCGGTGTTCGCCGAGCGCGGCTTCGACGTCGTGCACGCGCAGACCACCTACGGGGCGGGTGTCACCGGGTTGCGCGCCGCGCGCCGCCACGGCCTTCCGGTCGTGCAGTCCATGCACAGCCGCGACGACTCGTTCATCGAACGCAATTCCCCGTTCCCCTACCTCGCCGCGCTGACCACGCGTCTCCTGCACGGTGCGTTCGTCGGTCTGCGCGAGGCGATGCCGCGCCTGCCGGAAAGCCGCACCGCGCGGCAGGCATGGCGGCCGCTGGTCGCCCAGGCGCAGGCCGCGGACGAAGTCGTCGTGCCGACCCGGCACTTCGCCCGGCGACTGGCCGCGCACGGCGTGGACCGGCCGATCCACGTGGTGTCCAACGGGGTCGACGACGATCTCGTGCGCGCTCTTCCCGAGCACTCCCGCGGCCGCGATCGTCAGCTGAGAGTGCTCTGGTGCGGCCGGTTCTCCGCGGAGAAGCGGCCGCTGGACGCCGTCGAGGCGGTGCACCGGGCCGCGGGCTGCACCCTCGATATCTACGGTGCGGGAGCGCTGGAGACGCGTCTTCGCGCGGCGGTCGACCGGCTCGGTCTGCGCGAGCGGGTCCGGTTGCACGGCGAGGTGAGCCAGGCGGAATGCCTGGCGGCCATGCGGTCCCACGACGTGCTGCTGTTCCCGTCCGCCGGGTGCGACACGCAGGGCATGGTGCTGCTGGAGGCGGTCGCGGCGGGCATTCCGGTGCTGCACTGCGACCCCGACGTCACCGAAACCGTGCCGGAGGGCGGGGAATTGCGTGCCCGTGATTCTTCGACCGACGCACTGGCCGAGGCGCTGCGCGTGCTGGTGGAGCAGCCGGACCGGCTCGCCGCCATGCGGGAGGTCCTCGCCCGCCACGCCGGCCGGACGCTGCAGTCCCGCTTCACCGAACGCCTCGTGGCGGTTTACGCCGAGGCGATCACGGCGGCCTCCTCAGGCCGGTTGCCGTAGCGGCAGGCCCGCGGCCGCGTAGATCGCATCGATGACCGTCATCGTCGCCACCGCGTCGTCCGGCGAGGTGAGCACCGGTTCACCGTCGCGCACCGCCGCGGCGAAGGCGTCGAGCTGATAGGCGTAGGTGCTGCGGCGCGAGATCTTCTCCGTGCGCCTGCCGCGCTCCGAACGCACCCACAGCCTGCGCGGCAGTTGCGGCGCCACCGGGTTGAGCAACCGCAGTTCACCGCGCTCACCCACCACGCGCGCGCCGATGCGCAGCACGTCCGACGACCACATCGAGCAACGCACCCGGCCGGTGTGACCGGACGGGAAACGGAGTTCGGCGCTCATCGCGCGGTCGACGCGCGGGCCGCGCAGCTTCGCGGTGGCCGCGACGACCTCCGGTTCCTCGCCGCCGAACACCCTCGCCATGTGCACCGCATAACAACCCGCGTCCATCAGCGCCCCGCCGGCGAGCGCGTAGTCGTAGCGGATGTCGGAGAATCGCGGCAACGGAAAGCACATCGCGGCCTCCACCCGCACCAGCTCACCGAGTTCCCCGGAGGCGATGATCTGCTCGGCCCGCCTGGTCATCGGGTGATAGCGGTAATGAAACGCCTCCATGACCACCCGATCCGACCGCACCGCCAGCGCCGCGACCTCCTGTGCCTCGGCGGCGTTGGCGGTGAACGGCTTCTCGCACAGCACGTGCTTGCCCGCCCCGATGGCCTCCTTCGTCCACCGGCCGTGCAGGCCGTTCGGCAGCGGGTTGTAGACGGCGTCGATATCCGGCGCGGCGACCAGCGCGGCGTAGCCGTCGAAGACCTGCTCGATGCCGTGCTCGCGCGCGAACGCGTGTCCGCGTTCGCGCTCGCGCGCGGCCACGGCGGCGACCACCACGTCCGGGTGCGCTCGCGCGGGGCGCACGACAGCGGCGGGGGCGATGCGGGCGGCGCCCAGGATGCCGATCCGCAGGGGTTGCGTCATGGGCGCGACTGTAGCAACGAACCCGTTTGTGCGGCCGTGGGTTCCGTCAGCGCTGCGGTGCGTCGCCGTAGACCGTCAACCAGATCGCCCGGCCCAGCGCCTCGGCGAGCGCGTCGTCGGTGACGCCCGAGCCGGAGGAGAATCCGGCGGCGATCGCGCGTTCCACCATCGAGGTCAGCACCACGGCGGTGGCTTGCGGGTCGATAGCCGGGCTGATCCGGCCCTCGGCCCGGTCGGTCTCCAGGCGCGATCGCACCACCCGCACGAACGAGGCGACCCGGCCGCGCCAATACGCGCCGACGTCGCGGTCGTAGGCCGCCACCTCGCTCAGCGCCAGCAGCAGCGACCGGTGCTCGCGAAACCCCGCGATCATGGTCCGAACGGCCGCCACCACGCCCGCCTGCCCTCCGGTGTGCTCCGCGATCCACCAGCGTTCGGCGGCCTCGAACAGATCCGCCGTGGCCAATTCGGCCATGCGGATCAGCAGCCGGCTCTTGTCCGGGAAGTACCGGTAGAACGTCGACCGCGCCGACTGCGACGCGGCGGCGATCCGGTGCACGGCGATCTCGGTGTAGGGCGTGCCGTCGGCGAGCAGGTCCTCCACGGCGGCGAGGACGCGTCGCTCGAACTCCGCGCGCCGATCGTCGACCGGTTTGCGCGCGTTTCTGGGGACGCGGGTCAACGAGGGCATCCGGCTCCTCTCTGCGGCACGGGGCCGCGTTGCTCGGCTGTGCCGGGTCGGGTGCGTGCTCCCATTCTGCCGACACGGCACCGATATTGACATTCGGGCGGCCACCGCTCACCATCGGATCGGACACAGTGTCCGAGACTATGCGACCGAGGTGTTCGGGCATGCGCGGATCCCCTTCTCCGGCAATCGAGTACACCGATGTGGTGGTGGTCGGCGCACGCTGCGCGGGCTCCGCGGCCGCCGTCGCATTCGCGCGGGCCGGGCGTGCCGTCCTCGTACTGGACTCCGCGCGGTTCCCCTCCGACACACTCTCGACGCACCTGCTGTGGCCCGGCGGCCTGGCCGAACTGCGCCGAGTCGGCGCCCTCGCGCGTGTCCTCGGGCTCGGCGCGCCCCCGCTGACCACCGCCTTCGCCGACGGCGGCGGCTACCAGGTCCGGTCCTCGTTCACGCCGGTGGACGGCGTCGACTACGCGATGTGCGTGCGGCGGACCGGATTGGACGCCGCGCTCGTCGCCACCGCTGTGGACGCCGGCGCGCGGGTTCGCCAAGGCGTCCGGGTCACCGGCCTGCTGTGGTCCGGCGGTCGCTGCGTGGGCGTCCGCTATGCCGACGGGGATGGCGTTCGTGAGGTGCGCGCCCGCCTGGTCGTCGGAGCCGACGGACGTCGCAGCACGGTGGCCCGGCTCGTCGGCGTCGACCGCCCCCGGCTGTCCGCGCCGAGCGGACGGGACTGCTACTTCGCGTACTGGCACGACGGCGCGGCCGATCAGCGGCACATCGCGGCTCAATGGCGGTCCGGTCCCGATCTCGGCACCGCCTTCCCCTGCGACGGCGGCTTGCTGCTGAGCCTCGTCCAGCCGCCCGCGCACCCCGGCGAACCGGGCGCGGGGCGCGCCGAGCGCCGCTATCAGGAGGCGATCGAGCAGCTGCCCGGGCTGCAGCGGCGCCTGCGGGACTGCCGCCGCGTCGGGCGAGTGCGTTCGGCCACCCGCCTGGCCTCCTACTTCCGGCGCTCCACCGGCCCGGGATGGGCGCTGCCCGGCGACGCGGGCCATTTCAAAGATCCGGTGACCGCGCAGGGCATCCGCGACGCTCTGCGCTACGGCCGGCTGCTCGGCGAGCTCACCGCGGTGGCCCTCGACGACCCCGAGCACCTCGACACCGCATCGGCCGCGTGGGAACGGCTGCGCGATCGCGAATGCCTGGGCGTCTACCAGTGGACCAACCGGCTGGCCCGGGGCACGGCGATGCGACCCCTGGAGATCGAGCTCTATCGCAGGGCCGCAACCGATCCCACGCTGGCGGACGCGGTGACCGAAATCTTCTCCCGCACCGTGACTCCCGCGGAGATCTTCACTCCCGCCCGCGCCGCGACGTTCGCGGCGGGCGCGCTGCGCGCCTCGTGGCGGGCTCCCTGGCCGGTTTTCGCGGACCTGGTGGGCGAATGCCGCGACGCGGTCTCCGAACGGAGGGAGGCCTGCGCCTTCACGCGCCCCGATCCTGCCGACGCCATCCAGTCCCGGCCGCCGCGGCGCGTTCTCGCGGCATCTTCAGGAGATCGACATGCATGACTCGCGTCCTCGGCCGACCATCGACCTCACCCGCCGCGACCTGCTGCGCGGCTCGCTCGCGGCCGGCCTGGCCGTCGCCGCCGCACCGGCGCACGCCGCCCCCGCGGCACGCCGAACGCCCGGGCCGCGCACCGGGGGCAAGTCGGTCGCGATCCTCGGCGGCGGAGTCGCCGGGCTGTCGGCGGCACACGAACTGATCGAACGCGGCTACGCGGTCACAATCTACGAACCGGCGTTCCTCGGCGGCAAGGCCCGCAGCATGGGCGTGCCCGGCACCGGCACCGGCGGCCGGGCCGATCTGCCCGGCGAGCACGGCTTCCGATTCTTCCCCGGCTGCTACCAGAATCTTCCGGACACCATGCGGCGCATTCCCTTCCCGGGCAACCCCGATGGCGTCGCGGGCAACCTGGTCCGGGTCGAGGGCACCGTCGCGGGCTTCCGGGGCAGGCCGCCGATCTACGCGCCGGTCGAATTCGGCGGCCTGGACCAGCTCGACCCACAGCGGTTGCAGAACACCCTGGTCGGCGCCTTCGGCTTCATCCCCGAATTACCACCGGCCGAACTGGCGTTCTTCGCCAAACAGATGGTCGTCTGGTTCACCTCCTGTACCGAACGGCGTTTCGGACAGTGGGAATACGTGACGTGGGAACAGATCCTGGGGGCCGAGGGCAAATCACCGGCTTATCGCGAATACCTGGTCAGCGCCCTGACCCGGATCACCGTGGCGGCCAAACCTCAGGTGAGTTCGGCCCGGACGATCGGCACCATCGGCGAGGCGCTGGTGCTGGCGGGCAGCGGCGCGATCCCGCAGTACTCCGCCGGCATCGACCGGATTCTCAACCGCCCCACCAACGAGGCTTGGATCGACCCCTGGGTGGCTTATCTGCGGTCACGGGGCGTGCAGTTCGCTATGGGCAAGCGGGCGACGCGGCTGCAGTTGCGCGACGGCCGGATCATCTCGGCGACGGTGACCGATCCCAGCGGCCGCGCCACCACGGTCACCGCGGACTGGTACCTGTGCGCGACGCCGGTGGACAACGCCGTCCCGCTGCTCAGCGACGACATCCTCGACGCCGACCCGCATCTGGCCGGCATGCGGGAGCTGCGTACCGATTGGATGGTCGGCATCCAGTACTACCTCGCCCGTCCCACCGAGCTGCCGGAGGGTCACATCGCGGCGCTCGGCTCGCCGTGGGCGCTCACCGCGTTGCGACAAGCGCCGATGTGGGTGGGCGATTTCGCCGCCCGCTACGGCGACGGCACCGTGCGGGAATGCCTTTCGGTGGACATCTCCGACTGGGACTCCCCCGGCATCCGCTTCCGCCGTCCGGCCAAACAGTGCACCGCCGCCGAGATCGCCGAAGAGGTGTGGGCACAGCTCAGCGAATGGCTCAACACCGGAACGGGCTGGCTTCGTCCCGAGGACATCCGCTCCTGGCATCTGGACCCCGGGATCAGCTGGAGTCCGAGCGGCATCCACAACGCGACGCCGCTGCTGGTCAACACGGTCGGCTCCTACGACCACCGACCGCAGGCGCGCTGCGCCGTTCCGAATCTGTTCTTCGGCGGCGACCATGTGCGCAACAACATCGACCTGGCGACGATGGAGGGCGCCAACGAATCCGGACGCGCCGCGACCAACGCCATCCTCGATGCCGCCGACGACCCCGCGCCCCGCGTGCCGATCTTCCCGCTGGTGTCCTTGCCGGTGTTCGAGCCGTGGAAACGCGTCGACGCCGACCGCTACCGCGCCGGGTTGCCCCACCTGCTCGACGTGTGACCGGGCGGCATCGCGGGATGTCCGTCCGGGGCGCTCAGGACGCCTCGGCGGCGGCGCTGCTCGTGGTGGTCAGGATCGTCTGCGCGACCAACCGCGGGTCATCGATCATCGGCACGTGACCGGTGTCGGGCAGTACGGAGTACACGGCCTCGGGCAGTCGCATCCGGGCGATCGGGCCGTGGATCGGTTCGGGCAGCACCCGGTCGTGTTCCGCCCAGGCCACGGTAACCGGGCACGGCAACGGGGTGAGCGGAGCGATCTGTTCGTCGGTGCCGAGCAAGTCGGCGGTGACGGTGCACCCCAGCAGGTCGCGTAAGCAGGTCATGGCTTGCGCCGGGCTGAGGCGATCACCGTGCACGGCGATGTTGCGCAACGCGATCCGCCGCACCACCGCGCTGCGCAGCCCCAGCGGGGCGAGGAAGCCGAGCAGCTGCCCGGTGAGCGCCTCGCGGGCGATGCGGCGGGTCGCGGCCGAGCGGCTGCGGTCGCCGGACTCCCAGAGCCCGGCGGGTGAGAGCGCGCAGACGGTCTCGGCTCGACCGCGACGGGCCAATTCGATCGCCATCCAGCCACCCAGCGAATTGCCCGCGATGTGCACCCGGCGCAGCCCCAGCCCGTCCAGCCGTCGTTCGATGTCGTCCACCAGATGCTCGACCCGCGCCGGTCGCCGCAGGGCGGGCGGGCCGCCCCGATGGCCCAGCGCAGTCGGTGTGATCACCTCGTGCCGGGCGGCGAGCAAGGGCGTGACGTCATCCCACACCCGTTCGGACATCGTGACACCGTGCAGAAGAACGAGCGGGGGCTTGCTGGGCATTGGCGTCCCTTCGATTTCGTAGTGCGGTCCGGAAGGTGGATACCACAACCTCGCCTATGGGGACAGCCGAAAGGCCGACTTCGCCGATCGATCGGCGAAGTTTGCTCGCCGGAACGCTACTCGCCGCGCAGGTATCGCAGGCACACCGCGGCGGACGCTCCGATTTCCCGAGCACCGGAGTAGGCGAGCGCCGCAATGTTTTCCACGGAGCAAGCCATCGTGATACACCGGAGCACCCTCGTCGAAGGACGACTGACCGCAGCGCACGCGCAGCTCCAGCCACTGCGGCAGCTCACCGACGCGCAGATCGGGCAGGCGGGCGGGATTGCCGGCGAAAATCCACGCGCGCCTCGCGCCGTTGTCGTCCAGTTGCGCCGCGACGGCGGCCATGCGCTCCACGACGCGATGTACGACGCCGGACCGGTACAGGCCGGTCATCGGACCCCGCGCCGTCAGCGGACGCGCACACCACGACGCGATCGACGTCGGGCTCCACTCGAGCCAAGTCGACCTCGACCGCGTCGGCAACACCCTGCCCGCCGCGGTATCGGACGGCGCCGCGAGGGTGTTCGGGTTGGTTGTGGAACACGAAGTCCGCGTCCGACCGGACCCGACCTGCCGCGCTCAGCAACAGCGCCGACAGGTCGGGTGCGGGCACGCCGGGCCGGCCGACCACTCCAGGACCGCGCGCACAGCCGGCGCGGCGACGGGCGCGTTCGCCCCTTTGCTCAGGTTGGGCACGCCCTCCAGTGTGCCGTCCGCGGGCGCGCGGGCGCGAAAGTCCGTCCGGTCAGACGACTTCCGGCCGCCAAGTGGCCACCGCCCAGATCACGACGATGTTCAACGCGATCACCAGGATCGACCACGCCGGGTAGTACGGCAGCCACATGAAGTTCGCGATGATCGACAGGGCCGCCAGGCAGATCGCCACCACCCGCGCCCACGTGGCGCCGGTCATCAAGCCCAACGCCGCGATGACCAGCAGGATGCCGATCACGATATGAATCCAGCCCCATGCCGTGGTGTCGAACTTGTAGACGTACTCGGTGCCGACGATGATGAGCTCGTCCTCGGCGACGGCCGAGATGCCCTCGAAGATCGACAGCACACCGACGGTCAGCAGCAGGATCGCGGCCGCTATGGACGTGCCCGCCGCCATGCCACGGCGGACGGGGTGTGGCTCCGGTTCGGTCATGTGCGTCATCGGTCGCCCCCTTTCTCGGGAAGTAGTGGACGGACGCCTTCCGAATCTCCACCAGTCACACCGTCCGGCACTTCACCCGTTTCGGGTGACTCCGATATTTCGCGGCCTTGCGAAATGAAAATTCCATAACGACGGCACACGACGGGATCGAGCCGACTTCCCATTGGGTATGTTCCGCTACCGAGGCGCGGTAGTGATCTGTCAGCACACGGCCCGGGAGGCACGGTGACCACCTCGCACGTCCCCGCTCTACGCCGCATCCCCGCCGCGGCGGAATCCGCTGCCGAGATACCGGCGTTGCCGTTCACTCCGATTCCCCGGCCCACGCTCTACGCCGACGCCGACCGGTTGTCGTCCGCTCGCGACGGACACGTGCTGCTGATCTGCGCGCCCGCGGGGACCGGGAAATCCGTGCTGACGGCCGACTGGGCCGCCCGGCGCGCCGCGAACGGATCCGACATCGCCTGGCTGACCGTCACCGACCGGCTCGACGATGCGACGGCTCTGTGGACCGCGCTGCACGCGCGCTTCGACATCGTGGTCACCGCGTGCCCCGGACCGCCGATCGCCCAGGCCGCGGCGCTCGTCGAAGCCCTGGCGGCACGAACGACGCGGACGGTCCTCGTGCTCGACGACGCTCATCTGCTCACCGATCCGCTCGCGCTGGCCGGCGTCGAATACTTCCTGCACCACGCCCCGCCGACGGTCACGACGGTGCTGTGCGCCCGCTTCGCTCCGCCGATCCGCTGGCACGTCCTCGACCTGCATGCCCGGCTCACCCGGTGGGGTCCGGGCGAACTCGCCTTCACCCCGGCCGAGGTCGACACGCTGTGCCGGGATCACGGCTGCGAACTCACCGGCGCCGAACTCGAGACCCTGTGCACCCTGACCCAGGGCTGGGCCGCCCTCGTGCGCATCGCCGCGACCCAGGTGGCCGCCAGGTCCGACGACCGCGGCGCGGCGCTCACCGTGCTCGCGCGCCCGGCGCGCGCGATCGCCGACTACCTGACGAGCGAACTCGTCACGGGCCTGCCGCCCGCACTGCGCCAGTTCCTCACCTACACCAGCGTTCCCGTCGCGTTCACCGAGCAGCTCGCCGACGAACTCGTCGGCGACGGTGCGGGGCATCATCTCTACGAGCTCGATCGCATCGACTTCCCGATCGCTTCCGTCGTCCGCGACGGCGACGTGTGGTTCTCCTGTCATCCGCTGGTGCGCGCTCTCTTCCTCGCCGAGGCCCGCCGCCTGGGGCCGCAGCTGTGCGGGGAACTGCACCGCCAGTCGGCCCGCTGGTTGTGCTCGGCGGGGCTGCCCGCTGCCGCGCTGCCGCACGAGCTCGCGGGCGCGGACCCGGACCAGCTCCGCGAATTCCTGTCCACCTGCGCGTTGCGCATGGTCCTCGACGGGATGGGCGCGACGTTGTTCGATCAACTCGCCCGCTCGGCGCCCGACCTGCTCGACGACCCGTTCCTGTGGCTGGTGCGCGTCGTCGACGCGTTGGTGGCTGGCAGCACCGCCGCCGCGGTGGCCTGCCTGGACACCGCGCGGGCGCGCCGCGCCGCGAAGGTCTCCTTCGCCTCCCCCGAACGGCTGGACGCGCTCACGCTCGCCGCGACGATCGACGTCGCGGCGACCACCGGTGCCGTCCCGTCCCGGATTCCGGACGACGTCGCGCCGACCGGCGACCCCGATCTGGACGCCTACACCGAGATCCAGATCGGCACCGCCTTCATAGCGGGCGGCGCCGTCGAACGCGGCGAACAGCTGCTGCATTCCGGACTCGCACTCGCCGAGCACGCGACCCGTCCCCGCTTGGTACTGCGGGCACTGACCCGGTTGGCGTTCGCCGCCGACGCGGTCGACGCCGCCACCGCGATGCGTGACCGCGCGGCGCGTGCACTGGCCATCGCGGAGGAACACGGCCTGCGGGAGACCACCGACGCCGTCCAGGCGACCGCAGTGGCCGCTTACGGCGCCTACCTGCAAGGCGAGACGCCCGACGCGGCTCAGGTCGAATCCCTGCTCACCGAAGGAGTCGATCACGACGGTTCCTGCGGACCGGTCGCCGGTTGGCGCGGCCATGTCGTGGGCCGGTTGCTGGAGCTCGAGCGAGCCGAGGGGCAGTCCGCCGCGGTCGACGCGCTGCGCCGCAGCCTGCTGGCCCTGCTGGAGCACCGGGCGGTACCCGCCGCCACGGGCAGTCTGATCCTGCCGGTGGTGTGGGCGCTGCTGCGCGTGCACGATGCCAGGACGGCGCAACTGCTGGTCGAACGCGCCCGCGGCATCGTCGGGGAAGTCCCCGAGGTGCGCTTGGCCGATGCGGCGCTGCACGCGGTGGCCGATCGCCGCAAGGCGACCTGCGCCGTCCTCGAACCGCTCCTGGATCGCGCCGGCGACCTGCGTCCGGTCAGCGCGGTGACCGGCTGGCTGCTGTACTCCGCGGCGCAGCACGAGTCCAGGGCTCCGGCCAAAGCGCTCACCGCGCTCGAGCACGCGCTCGGGTCGGCCACGCCGCACCGGCTCCTGCGCCCGTTCCTCGACGTGCCCGCCGCGATGCCGCTGCTGGACAGCTACGCGGGCCGTCTCGGCCGGGCGGAGAGCTTCGCGGAGTCGATCCGGCGGCATCCCGCCGCGCGCCGCAGGCCCGCCTATCCCGCCTTGACCCACACCGAGATGACCGTGCTCAAACAGTTGCCCTCCGGCCGCACCGCCCAGCAGATCGCCGAGGACCTCGGTGTCTCCGTCAACACCGTCAAAACCCATCTGCGCGGCATCTACGGCAAGCTGGGTACGAATTCGCGGGTCGACGCGCTCGACCACGCACGCCGCGGCGGCCTGCTCTGACTACCGGCGCCCGCGGCGCCTTCCCGCCGCTGAGCGCGGTCTTACGCTGAGATATGGCCCTCTCACGTCGCGACCTGTTCCGAGTCGGCGCCGCAGGGTCGATGGCGGTCCTGGCGGGCACCGCAGCCGCGAGCAGCGCCCGCTTTCCCGCCCCGCGGCGGCTCGGCGACCCTTTCTCCCTCGGCGTCGCATCCGGCGATCCGGCCCCCGACGGCGTGGTGCTGTGGACGCGGCTGGCGCCGGACCCGCTGGCGCCGGACGGTCTCGGCGGCATGCCGGTGGATCCGGTCACCGTCGACTACGAAGTGGCGCACGACGAGCAGTTCCGCCAGGTGGTGGCCCGCGGGTCGGCGGTGGCCACCCGCGCACTCGGCCACAGCGTGCATCCGGAGGTACACGGCTTGGCGCCGGACCGCTGGTATTTCTATCGGTTCCGGGCGGGCTCCACGCTGTCACCGGTGGGGCGCACGCGCACCGCCCCGGAACCCGGAGGGGCTCTGGCGCGGCTGCGGTTCGCGTTCGCCTCCTGCCAATCGTGGAGTTCCGGCTACTACACCGCCTACGAACACATGAGCCGGGAAGATCTGGACCTGGTCGTGCATCTGGGCGACTACATCTACGAGCGGGCCTGGCTGCGCGGGCGAGCGGGCGTCGCCATGGGGCCGCGTTTCCGTGACGAGGCCGTTGACCTGCCCGGCTACCGGCTGCGTTACGCGCTGTACAAATCGGAGCAGCCGCTGCGCGCCGCGCACGCGGCGTTCCCGTGGCTGGTCACCATGGACGATCACGAGGTCGACAACAACTGGGCCGCCGACTCCCCCGGCATCGGCCTGGACGTCTGGCGCGTGCCTGCCCTGTTCCGCCGTCGCCGGGCCGCCGCCTTCCAGGCCATGTACGAGCACCAGCCGCTGCGCCTGGCACAGCTGCCGTCGGCCGCGGGCGTCCGGCTGCATCGCCGCTTCCGGTTCGGTGACCTCGCGGACATCACGATGCTCGACACCCGCCAATACCGCACACCACAGGTGTGTTCGGACGGCGTGGTCAGCGGGTGCATCGAGCGGTTCGCGCCGGAGCGCACGATCCTCGGCGCTGGACAACGAAATTGGCTGATCGACGGGCTGACCCACTCGCCGGCCCGCTGGCAGGTGCTCGGCAACCAGGTGGGCATGAGCCAGAACGACTCCGATCCGGGCCCCGAGGTCGCCGTCTCCACCGACGCCTGGGATGGCTATGTCGCCGACCGCAACGCCGTGCTCGCCGCCGCCGCGGCGCGCGGCGCCGGAAACCTGGTGGTGATCACCGGCGACCGGCACGAGAACCAGGCCGCCGACCTGCGGCGCGACTACTCCGATCCCGGTTCACCGGTCGTCGCGGCGGAATTCACCGGCACCTCGATCACCAGCAACGGAGACGGGGCCGACTTCGGCGACAAAGGCCGCAGGCTGCTCGCAGCGAACCCGGACGTCAAGTTCTTCAACGCCCAGCGCGGCTATGTCCGGGTGGAACTCGATCATCAGCTGTGGCGCAACGACTTCCGCGTCGTGCCCTATGTGCGCCGCCCCGGCGCGCCCATCCACACGCGCGCCAGTTATGTCGTCCAGAACGGGATTCCGGGTGTGACCGAAGCATGGCGTTCCGTAAACCCGCCCGCCCCGCCGCCCGCGCCGGATGCCGCCAGCCAGGCCGACGCCGACCGCGGCCACCGCTGACCTCTAGGCGCGAGCGGCCGCCTGCTCCGAACGCAGGATCAGCACGGTGATCTCACTCGGTGCGAACACCCGCAGCTGCGGCCCCCAGAACCCGGTGCCGCGGCTGGTGTAGAGCTGAGTGCGCTCGCCGTGGCGGCTCAGCCCGGCCACGACGGGTTGATCGAGGCGGACGAGGTAGTGGAAAGGCCAGATCTGGCCACCGTGGGTATGGCCGGAGATCTGCAGCGCCACACCCGCGGCGGCGGCCTCCGCGATCTGCTTGGGCTGGTGGGCGAGCAGGACGACCGGCGCCTGCGGATCGGCCCCGGCGAGCGCGGCGGGCAGGTCGGGACCGTGGCCGGGCAAGGCGATGCCGGTGGGGTCGTCGATGCCCGCGATCACCAGCCGATCCTCGCCGCGGCAGACGATCTCGTGCCGGTTGTGCAGCGGCTGCCAGCCCAGCGAGGCCATGTGATCCATCCAGCCCTGGGCATCGCCGAAATATTCGTGATTGCCGGTGATGTAGAACCGGCCGAGTTCCGCCTCGACCTTGCCGAGCGGGTCGACCTGCGCGTGCCGCTTCGCCACCGATCCGTCCGCGAGGTCGCCCGCGTGACAGGCGATATCGGGACGCTGCGCGTTCACCACCTCCACCACGCGTTCCGACCAGCGCAGCCGATCCAGTGCGGCGTAATGGGTGTCGGTCACTACGACCACGCGCAGTCCGTCCAGCGCTGCGCCGAGCCCGGGAATGCCTACCTCCACCGTGCGCACCCGCGGCACCCGGCGCGCCTCGACCACGCCCCACACCACCAGCACCGTCGTGGCCGCGAGCACGCCGACCGCGACGATCCCGGAGCGCGCCGGATCGGCCACGCCCGCGACGGTCAATCCGGCGCGCGCGAGATTGCCCAGCACCGACCAACTGAACAGCACCCACATCACGCCGAGCAGGGTGTCGCCCACGATCGAGGCCGCATCCGATTGGGCCGGCCCGTGCCCGAGGAACATCGACGCGGGCAGGCTCACGAACCCGAGCAGGAACAGTGCCGAACCGAGCCAGAACAGCGGGCCGGATTCGGCGGTGGGCGCCGCCACGAGCGTCCACCACGGCAGCAGGAACAAGACGGCGGGAATCGCCAGGAACAAGATCAGGCGGGGCACATACTTCAAGAGGGCTCGTCCTCGTGCGCGGGTGTAGCGCGCGGTCCCTCTCCGGCGCCATGGGCGATGTCGACCATAGCAGCGGTCATGCCACACCGAGCCGCTCGGCGGCCACGGTGAGATCCTTGTCGCCCCGACCGGACAGGCACAGCACGATCAGGGACCCGTCGGGAATCTCGCCCCGATCGGCCATCTCCATCAGATGGCCGACGGCGTGAGCGGATTCGAGTGCGGCGAGGATGCCTTCGGTGTGGCTGAGTGCCTGCATGCCGCGCAGGGCGACCGCGTCGGTGGCGGCTCGATAGGTCACCCGGCCGCTGTCTTTCAGATGGCTGAGCTCGGGGCCGACGCCGGGATAGTCCAGTCCCGCCGCGATGCTGTGGGTGCGTGCGATCTGGCCGTCCTCGTCCTGTAGCAGATAGCTGTAGGAGCCGTCGATCTCACCGGGGCTGCCCATGCACAGGGTGGCCGCGTGCGCGCCGGTGTCCACGCCCAGCCCGGCCGCTTCCACTCCGACCAGCCGCACCCGCGGGTCATCGGCGAACGGGTGGAAGACGCCGATGGCGTTGCTGCCGCCGCCCACGCAGGCCATCACGTAGTCGGGCAGCCTGCCTTCGAGGCGTGTCATCTGGTTCCGGGTCTCCGCGCCGATCACCGTCTGGAAGTCCCGCACGATCCGCGGGTACGGCGCGGGCCCGGCCGCCGTGCCGAACAGGTAATAGGTGCTGTCCACCGCGGCCACCCAGTCGCGGACCGATTCGGTGATCGCCTCCTTCAGCCGCCGCGAACCGATGTCGACCGGCCGCACCTCCGCGCCGAGCAGTTTCATCCGCATCACGTTCGACGCCTGGCGCCGCATGTCCTCGGTGCCCATGTAGATCACGCAGGTCAAGCCGAGCATCGCCGACACGGTCGCCACCGCGACGCCGTGCTGGCCCGCGCCGGTTTCGGCGATGATCCGTTTCTTGCCCATCCGGCGGGCCAGCAACGCCTGCCCGAGGGCGTTGTTGATCTTGTGTGCACCTGTGTGGGCCATGTCCTCGCGCTTGAGGTACACCCGGGCGCCCGGCACACCCAGCAACTCCCCGAATCGGGGTACCTGGTGCAGCAACGTGGGCCGGCCGACCCGATCGCGCAGCAGCTCGCGGTACTCGGTCACGAAGCCGGGGTCGGCACAGGCCAGGTGGTAGGCGTCCTCCAGTTCCAGCAGCGCGGCCATCAGGCCCTCGGGGACGAATCTGCCGCCGAACACGCCGAACCGGCCGCGCTCGTCGGGGAACATCTCGTGCCGGTATCCGCGCACCGCCACGTCAAGGTCAATCCTCATCAACACCAACGCTTTCACCGCCAAAGAGCCGACGGGTCAGTCCGTTCCGCTAGCGCTAGCACAACCCCACGGGTTGGCAACGACCGAGTTAACAGACTAAATGGTTCGGATGGCTAAGGTGTTCTCACTGGTGGAGGCGATCTGCGCGGACGGCCGGGCCGGCGCCTGGCTACCGGTCGGCAGGCACGGTAGCGGAGATCTGGGCGACCAGCCGCCACGGCCGTTCGGTATCGGTCGTGGCCTTGCCGCTGGTGAGGATCGCCCCGGACAGCCCGCGCGCCGGGTCGGCCCAGCCGTACTGGGTGGTCAATCCGCTGCGCCCGAAATGGGATCCGGTGTCGCGGCCGAATTTCGACCGGCGCCCGCCGAGTTCGAAACCCGCTCGGCTGACACGTCCGGCGACGCCGGGTATCCAGCGCGCCGGGCGCACCGCGTCCTCCAGCGTCTCCGGGCGGATTACGCGGCGGCCGTCCGGCCCGCCGCGCGTGAGAATCTCGTAGAACCGCGACAGTTCGGACGCGGTCGTGATCAGATTGCCCGACGGCAGTTCGGCGGTGAGGAACCCGTCGGTCGCCGCACGCGACGCCCGGTCCATCCGTCCACCCACCGCCTTGCGCGCCAGAAAGCTCGCGGTGCGGGAGGGCGCCGGACCGGTCTTCACGCTGGGCACCACCTTGTCCAGGTCTTCGGGCCGCACACCGAAATTGGTCCAGCGGAATCCGAACGGCTCGAGCACCTGCTCGGCGAGATGCTCGCGCAGTGGCTTGCCCGTCGCGCGCCGCACCAGCGCGCGCACGATCAGTCCGAGCGTCAGCGCGTGGTACACGCGGAAACGTCCCGGCTTCCAGCTCGGCACCAGGTCGGCCAGCGCTTGCACGGCCAGTTCCTCATCGAGCACCAGATCGACGCCTTGATACGGCGGCGGGACGAAAGGTATCCCGGCCGAATGCGAGAGCACGTCGCCGATAGTGATCGCCGCCTTGCCGTTGGCCGCGAACTCGGGGATGTAGCGCGACACCGGCTCGTCGAGGGTGAACGCCCCTTGTTCGACGAGCATGAACATCAGCGCACCGGCCACGCCCTTCGCCGTCGAGAACCCGCAGAACGGCGTGTCCGGAGTGGCCAGGATCTTGGCCGCGTCCGGCCCGTCACCCGGGGCGTTTCCCCAGCCGTGGCCGATGGTGCGGTTCAGCGCGATCTTGCCGTTCCGGCGCAGGCAGACCTGGATCGCGGGGGTGGTGCCCAGGCGGTACCACGCCTGCACCGACTCCCACACAGACTCCACGTCGGCGCGGCTGAGCCCCGACGCCGCGGGATCGTCTTCGGGGCCCCGGGTCGTCACGGCCTCCAAGTCGTCGACGATCGGCACGGTTCCAGCCGTTGGTGCGCTCACCCGGCCAGCTTATCCACCGTCCGCGCCCTGCCGCCGACGCGCTGCTCGGAGCCGCGGCGGACCCGCCGCCGCCCTCCCCGGTTGCCGCTGACACCGAATTCGACAACCCTGGGCACTGCCGATCGACACTTCTCCGGGAGCCGACATGCCGATCCTGCTCGCTCGCGTCATCGCCGTCCCGGTCAGTCTCTGGCTGATCGCCGCTCTCGCCGTCAACTCCGACTACCGCGCAGACAACATCTTCGCCTTACCCGACGCCGCCTTCTCACTGCTACTACTCATCGCCGCAGCACTACCCACCCGCCCAGCCGTCCCCGCCCTGATCACCGGCTTCCTCTTCGGCGCGGGCGTCATCACGGTCGCCGCCCTCGACCGCTTCGACCGCGACAACACACCCCAGGGCATCCTGAACCTCGTTGTCGCGGCGGTCTATCTCACCTGCGCCGTTTTGCTGATGCGTCGGCGGGAAGCAGCGGCCCACGCATAGCGAAACCAGCGGGGTCACACACGCTCGCGGCCGATGAATGTGGGTAGCGTTCGGTCGTCACCGAGGGCTGAGATGACAGGATCATCTCAGTTCTTCGGCGCGGGATTGATCGTGTCGCCATCCCAGCTCAGATCCGATTCCTCGGCGATCTCGAAGGCCTCGAAGCGATCGTCGGCCACAACCGCGTCGATCAGAGCCCGTGAGCCGGCGACGATCGTGGAGTCGAAGTCGATCTCGCTGGCCACGACCCATGCGTGGTCGGCGGGCCAGAGCAGCTGGGGCGTCACTCCGGGGAAGTCGGTCGTCCATCCCAGGCCCGCCGCATGCACCCAGCTGGGGTCGGCGAGTTCGGAAAGACTTGTGTCGAACAGCAGGAAGTCGCGTCCCGGCCACTGCAGGAAAGGCCCTGCCTCGATCGCCCGTCGGACCTGCGGCGCGACCGAGGCAGCCAGCTCGGCGTCGACTCGAGCTCGCTCGCGCTCCAGGTTCTGCTGATCGCCGTCGGTAGAAGCGACGAACACCGCGCCCGAGGATGTGTTCAGCTCGCCGAATCCATTCCAAACGCCGGCCGTCACCTGTTCCGGTGCCTCGGTGGCTGCGCGGAGGTGGACAGTGAGCGCGGCCAGCAGACTCGGGTCGAACCACCCCTCGACCGTCTGGCCGACTCTCCAGCCGTCGTCGAACAACATCGCCGCTTCGTCCTCACCGTCGGTGAGGTTGCGCCACTGCACCAGCGGATGCATCACTCTGCCGTTGCGCACGGCGACCTCGGCCCACGGCCACATCGCCTCCTCCACGATCTCGGGATTCCCCCACTCGTCGGTGACCGTGACGTCGCGGCGGGTCGCCTGGACCGGGTGCAGGATCCGCGCGTAAGCCTCGAAGCCGGTACCGGCGACGTCGCCGACCCCGTATTCGCCGACGCGCGCCAGCAGCCACCCGCCACGCTCGACATCCGTTGTGAACTCCACCCAGCCAGCCTAGTGAGCCATGCCTGTCGGGCGGCTCTGTCTCTGGCGTCGGCTCCGTCGAGCCGCTGTAGCCTGTCGAGAATCGACCGCGTGCGCCGCGCGGTGCTGCACTGCCACCAGAAGCTGCACCTGGACTACGGGTTCATGTGTCCAGCCCGATCAGCGGCGACACGTTCGGCGCGAACGGCAGCATCTCGGTCAGCTCCGCGTCGAGCGAAAGCGAAAGGACGCTCAGTGACTCTCGCGCTGGGGGTTCCGTACGATCGAACACTCGAATCGACCCCTGTTGCGAAGGGCACGGTGCGGTGCACGAGTCGAGAGCCGATGTGTTCGACGAGAAGTTCGGTGAGTTCCAGCGGTGGCAGGCCAGCCCGTGGGGCCGGCTGCGATACACCACCGCTGCCGTGAACCTCACTGCCCATCTACCCGCTGGCCCGCTGACCATCTTGGATGTCGGCGGTGGTAACGGACTTGACGCGCTCGAACTCGCCGCACGGGGCCATCGCGTCACGATCGCCGACATCTCCGATCAGTCCCTCGCCGAGGCGCGCGCCGCGGCCGCACAACGCGGCCTGGAAGACCGTGTTTCTACCCGGCACGCGAGCCTCGATACCCTCGGCGCCGAATTCGGTCGCGACTGTTTCGACGTTCTGCTGTGCCACAACGTAATCCAGTACCTACCTGACCCAGCCGGTGTGATCGCAGCACTGGCGGTACCGCTGCGGGCGAGCGGAGTGCTGTCGGTGATCGCGCCCAACGCCGACGCCGACCCGGTGTTGACCGCAGTGCGGGGCCTGGACCCGGACGGGGCCTTGCGAATGCTGGACACTGCCTCCCGCTACAGCGTCGCCTACGAAACCAGCACCCGCGCCTGCTACCCCGACCACATCAAAGCCGAACTGGCCGCTGCCGGATTCGAGGTCATCGCTCATCGCGGCATCCGGACCGTTTGTGACTACATCCGCGATGACGACCGCAAGTCCGATCCCGATTTCTACCGCCGGCTCGAACGCCTCGAATTGGCGCTGGCCACCCGCACGCCCTACATCCATCTGGCCAGGTTCTTCCACTTCATCGCCAAGCGGTCATCCCCACGGTGAGGCGCCGAGCCGGCATCCGGACGATCACTCACCGGCGACGTCGGCGGTGCCACACGCTCCGGTGGCGCGGGCTGCGGCTCCAGCGGGGGCACGGCACCGGGCGCTCTACCCCGACGATCTGGCGGATCGGCCTAGCGCGTTCACCTGATAGGACGGCACTCGTGAAGTCCATCGGTTCCGGCGAGAATTGTTCCGCCACATCTTTCTACAAGTCCGGCCCGCAACGGCGACAGCGTGTTCGCCCATCACACGAAGGTCACTCGGCACCACGCAGGCTCGAATACGAGCGTCGATCCTCGATGGCAGGATGCGGGTGTGGGTGACCATTTCGAACGAATAATCGATCTCGACGTAGCCTCTGCCGACGCGAGCACACTGGCCGAGCACGTGGTGGGCTGGATGGTGTCGCGACGATGGCTGCTTCGGCAGACTTCGCGCGAGGCGATGTACAGCCTCCAGGTCGACGAAGGCTATGTGCCAGGCCCCGACTGGCCGCAGATCACCCAGGAATGGGGCGCCGATTGGATTCCCGGTCCGGTCGCCGTCATCGTCGGCCGCCACGACCACTATCCCGGGCAAGGCGGCATCGAACCGGCCTCCGCGGTATGCCCACGCTGCCAGGCCACCACCGTGATCATCGACTACCCGCACCGATGGGAGGCCGATGCGGCTGTATGGCAGCCATTCTCGGACGCGATCGACGCCTGGAAGCAGACAGGCACCGGCGCGGCGATGTGCCCCGCCTGCACCACACCGAGCCCCATCACCACCTGGCAATGGGCAGACGGCTTCGCCTTGGGCGCTCTCGCCTTCGACTTCTGGGGTTGGCCGCCCCTCACCGAGGCCTTCGTCACCGATTTCGCCGCCCGACTCGGGCACCGAATCGAACACCACACCGGCAAGTTCTGAACCGAGGCTTCCGACAATCGAGCAGACACTCCCTGGTTCGGTTCGTCCAGAATCGCGTTGATCGGCCGGCGTGGATAGCGAGTCGAGGCAATCCAGCACGTGAGCTCCCCCTGATCGAGAAGGTCGCCCTCGGCGATGGCGTGCTTCGGGTGCCAGGATGACGCGATGAGCAGCGTGTCGAGGCAACCGGCCAGCGAGGAAACCGTGTATCTGTTCATGGATTACGGGCAGTTCCGCATCGACGGCGGCATCGAGAGTCCGGTCGTGGAGCTCGAACTCCTCGACCGCGCGCTGGCGGCGCATCCGTTCGCCTCCGATGGTCTGGCGGTGATGGTGCTGAGCCCGCATCAGAACAACTTTCGTATGCCGGTGACGGTTCAGGTGTGGGACGAGCGGCCGCCCGGCGATCGCGCCGAGTGGCAGCAGGTGTGTGAGACGAGGTTGCGAGTCGGACCGGAGGGCACACTGTGCCTGTCGTCGCCGACCGACGGCGCGGTCGACTGCCCGGTTCCCGAGGGCCGGTATCTGATCGAGATCAGCGGCCGTGGATTCATCACCTACGGCTGGCCTGGGTCGACCGAACCCGGCGATGTGTGGCGTATCCGGCTCTGGCCGGACGACGGCAGTGAACCGCTACCGGCTGTGCAGTGGGACATGCCCGGATACGGTGTGCCCGAAAATATTCCACTGCCCGACGGCACGGCGGCGGTCGACGACCAGGAGGAATGGGTCGTCGTAGTCGACGACAAAGGCTCTCGTCGCCTGCGCATCGCCGAACTGCGAGAACAAGCGGCCGCTTTCCAGCGGCGGCGCTGGGGCGGGGAACCCATACCCCGGCTCGAAGATCACCCCGGCGCGGAAGACCTCGCACGCCATGACCGCGCGATCGCCGAGGCCATCGCCACAATGGGTGATCCCGAGTTGCGGCGATTGGCGCGCTGGTCGGCGACCCAAGCCTGCGCGAAAGCCGGGCTCACCGACCGGCCGTGGGTGCGGCCCGCTTTGGCGGCGCTGCGGGACGGCCGACCGCTGCCGCCCCCGTTCGATGACATGGACGCGGCCATGACCCGCCTGCACGACGAGGACTTCGGCCCGCCGGACCACGAGCACGTCGGCGCCATCCAAGCAACGATCGTCCCCGGCTCGGCCGCTGCGGCGGCGAACCCCTTCGATCTGGGCCCGATCCACCGCCCGTCCTTCGCGCTGCCGACCGTCATCGACGCGTACCAACCCGACGCCCTCGATGCCGCGATGACGGCCCTGTACGCCACCGGATTGGTCTTCGGCCGCGAGGTGGACGCGCTGTTCGCCGCGGTCAGAGCGGAATTCGGAATCGGCTGAGCCGAAAGGCGGGGACGACCGCCAGGTCGGCGGCGGCGGCGACAAGGGCTACGACGGTGAAGGTCCCGTGCGTTCCGCATGGGGGAACGCTTAAGGTCGACAGCCTGATCAGCACCGACTTCGAAGGCCGGGCCCGCGACGCCAGTTCTCGCAGGCGCCGGACATCCAGTCGGGGAATGCCCGCACGAGCAGCAGCCGGGTCGGGGGCCGCCGGGGCCACGGCCCCCCACTTCCGGAGTTCGGCGCATTCGGGTGCGAGTGTCGGCTGTTCGGCCCGGCGATCAGTGGGATGGGTTTGCCGCGCGATCAGTCGCAGGGTTTGGAGCTTGTCGAGGATGACGGTGGCGTTGGACGGTTCGCAGAGTGGCCACCACCAGCGCCTAGATGCGAGAAACCTCACCCGATGAGTACCAACCACCCATCACAGGCTATTGTCGATCGAGTGCGTGACATGTCACGCCAAGCGTCGTAGATCGCATTCGCTTCGCAATTAGCGCTTGCCGCATCCGCTCTTCTTACGGCGATCGATTTTGCCCATCGGCAATCTCGCCACTTCGTGCCCCCGACGCGGACCCGGAAGGTCCACAGACGGCTCGGGCACCACCTGATGTCCGAAAGGCACCGCAACACCCATGAGTTCTGCTGACATCTCTTTCGCCGCGCTCGGCGTGAGCGCACCGCTGGTGAAGGCGTTGACTCGCGCCGGGATCACCGAACCTTTTCCGATCCAGACCGACACCCTGCCCGACTCCCTGGCCGGACGCGACGTGCTGGGCCGTGGCCGGACCGGCAGCGGCAAGACGCTCGCCTTCGCCATTCCGATGGTCGACCGACTCGGCGGCGGTCTCGCCGGTAGGCGCGCACCGAGCCGCCCGACCGGCCTGGTGCTGGCGCCGACTCGGGAACTGGCCACCCAGATCAAGGCCGCGCTGGAACCCCTCGCCGCGACCTATCGCATGACCGTCACCACGATTTTCGGCGGGGTCCCGCAGAACCGGCAGGTCCGGGCGCTGCGCGCCGGGGTCGACATCGTCGTCGCCTGCCCCGGCCGGCTCGAGGATCTCATGAACCAACGTCTGATCTCCCTGGATGCCGTCGAGGTCACCGTGATCGACGAGGCCGACCACATGGCCGACCTCGGGTTCTTGCCAGGCGTGACCCGCATTCTCGCGGCCACCCCGAATGACGGTCAGCGCCTGCTGTTCTCGGCCACCCTGGACAACGGCGTCAACAAGCTGGTCAGCCGCTTCCTGCCGGATGCCGAGCTACATTCCGTCGATCAGGCGAACTCCCCGGTCGCCGCCATGACCCATCACGTTTTCGAAACCGCGAGCGTCGAAGCCAAGCGCGAGGTCGTACACCGGCTCGCCTCGGGTTCGGGTCGGCGCATCCTCTTCATGCGCACCAAACATCAGGCTCGCAAACTGGCCAAGCAGCTGACCCTCGCCGGAATTCCGGCAGTCGATCTGCACGGCAACCTGTCGCAGAGCGCCCGCGACCGCAACCTCGCGGTCTTCGCCGCCGGTGATGCCCTGGTGCTGGTGGCGACCGATGTGGCCGCCCGCGGCGTGCACGTCGACGGTGTCGAGCTGGTCGTGCACGTTGATCCGCCCGCCGAACACAAGGCGTACCTGCACCGCTCGGGCCGTACCGCGCGGGCAGGCAACTCCGGTGAAGTGATCACCCTGGTGCTGCCCGGGGAACGACGCGACCTGGCCGACCTCATGCGCAAGGCCGAGATCACGGTAACCCCGCAACGCGTCACCGCCGATTCGCCCGTGGTGGCCGAGCTCGTCGGCACGATTGCCCCATTCGTCGCGCCCTCCTACAGCGAGCGGGCGGCACGTGAAGACGACCGACGAAGCAGCGGACCGTACCGTAGCGGTGGCGGCCCGCGCAGGGGCAGCGGCGGACCGCGCCAGAGCAGCGGCCGTCGCAACGGCAGTGCGGCGCAAGGTCGATCGCGCGCCAAGCCGCGCGCTCACTCTGGGCGCGGAACGGTCGCATAAGGCCCGTTTTTGGTCGCTCCCCAAGGCAAACCATGCTGAGATCGCCGTGTCGCTGAGCATCGCCAGCGGATTGCCGGGCATCGAATGCTGGTGCACATGGCTGATGACGCCGGTACTGGCGGGCAACCAATCGAGCGCGAGGCAGTCGCGCCTGATGGGTGGCCGTGCGATTGCGTAGCCGCGAAATCTGCAGGTGTGGCCAACAGGGAAACGCCGGGACACGACACTTGGACCTCAACGTCGGGCCTGCCCCCGGTTCGGGTGACTCCTGATCTGTGATGACTTCGGTCTTCGCAGTGGAATTTCGCTCTGCGCGTTCTCCAGCGATGCGCGCAGGTGATACCACTATCCGATCGTCGTCGGCATCTGTGACAACCGGCCCTTCTCACGTCGCGGCGGAGTCGCGATGCTGAGGGAATGAGCCGATACGGTCGTGTCGATCCGGTCATCGCTGCGGAGGCGGCCGCGGCGTCGGGGGCTCCGGCGTTGCGGATGGTGCGGGTGGGTAAGACCTACGGCGCGGCGGCCGCGCGGGTCGTCGCGCTCCGAGACGTGGACCTGCAGGTGCGACCCGGTGAGTTCGTGGTTTTGCTGGGGCCGTCGGGATCGGGCAAGACGACGTTGCTGAATCTCGTCGGCGGGATCGAGGAGCCGTCCACCGGCGTCATCGAGGTCGCCGGCCTGGATATCGGTTCTCTCGACGACAGGCAGCGCACCGACTTTCGGCGCGAGCGGGTGGGCTTCGTCTTCCAGTTCTTCAATCTGGTCCCTACCCTGACCGCGCAAGAGAACGTAGAGATCTTGGCGGAGCTGACCGGGCCCGGTGCCGCCGCCCGCAGCCGGGCGGCGCTGGAACTGGTCGGTGTCGGCGACGTCGCCGATCGATTCCCGGGACAACTGTCGGGCGGTCAGCAACAGCGGGTGGCCATCGCGCGAGCGATCGTGAAGGAGCCGCCGTTACTGCTGTGCGACGAGCCCACCGGCAGCCTCGACCTAACCACCGGCAGGCAGGTCCTGGCCGTGTTGCGTGATCTGGCTCGCGAGGGCCACCACACGGTCGTGCTGGTGACCCACAACTCCGAGATCGCCCGCATGGCCGACCGGGTGCTGTGGCTGCGCTCGGGTGCGATCAGCCGATCGGAATCGGTGCCTCATCCGATCGAGGCATCGGAGCTGCGATGGTGACTCGAATACTGTCGCGCAAATTACGGCGCGACCTCTGGCGGCAACGCTGGCAGTTCCTCGCCATCGCCGCGATCCTCTCCATCGGAGTGTCGGTGTTCGTCGCGGCGACCGATGCTTACCGCAATCTCGACCAATCCTTCGCCCGCGCCTACAACACCCAACGTCTTCCCGACGCGATCGTCTCCGGGCCGGGCGCCGCCGAGCTGGCCACGGAAATTCAGCGACTACCTGGAGAACCGATGGTCGAGGTGCGCCACCAGGCCGACATCGGCATCCGCATTCACGGGCGCGCTTTTCTCGGCCGCGCGGTCGGTGTCCCGGACACCGGACAACCTGCGGTTTCCCGCCTGGCGATTCGGTCGGGTGCGCTGCCGTCGGCCGGAGAGCTGGTGGTCGAACAACATCTCGCCGACCACTACGACCTCCACCCGGGCGACACAGTCGACCTGTTGAGCGCTCGCGGCTGGCAACCGGTTCGTGTCGCGGGTTCGGCGCTGTCGGCCGAATACTTTTGGCCCGCCCGCTCCAGCCAGGAGATCATGACAACGCCGGAGCACTTCGGAGTCGTGTTCGTCCCGGACGAAGACCTCGCCCGGACACTGCCGGACCCCACCGAACAGATCGTGCTGTACGCGGGCGACCGCTCGGCGGCACCCGAGCTGGTGGCCTCCGCCGAACGTTCGGCCGGCGCCAGCGGGCTGCAGGTGCTCCCCCGTGATCAACAGCCGTCGTATCGGGCCCTGCAGGATGACGTGAACGCATTCGGCACCTTCGCCAGCCTGCTGCCCTGGCTGTTTCTGGCCGCAGCCGTACTCGGCACCTACGTGCTGCTGTCACGCGTAGTGGCAGCGCAGCGCGCCATCATCGGAACCTTGGTGGCCAACGGCTTCTCGCCCGGTCTGCTGCGCAAGCACTACCTCGGGTATGGATTGGCCTGCGCACTTCTGAGTATCGCCCCCGGGCTGGCCGGCGGCTATCTGCTCGGTGGCTGGATCACCACCCGCTACACCCGGGCACTCGGGCTACCGCTGCACGTCACGGCGCTGCACCCGACCACCTTGCTGACCGCCACAGCCGCCGCACTGGCCGCCACCACAGTGGCGGCGTGGGCACCGGCACGCGCCGCGGCGCGTATGCCGCCCGCCGAAGCCATGCGCATCACCCCACCCGCGCGCCGCGGGGGCCGCAGTATCGTCGAACGCGCCCTGCCGCTGCTGAATCGCGCGCCGGCACGCTGGCGGATGACGCTGCGAGCCGTCCTGCGTAACCGCCGCCGCGCCATCTTCACCGTGATCGGCGTGGCTGTCTCGATGAGCCTGGTCATGGTGTTCGCCGGACTCCGCGACACCGTCATCACGTTGATCGATCGCCAATACGGCCGCGTCGCGCTGCAAGACGGCGAGATCGCCACCGCGCCCGGCACGACCGACTCTGTGCTGAAACGTGTTCGGCAAGACCCCGATGTCGCCACGGCCGAACCCGTCGGCCGCTACGACGTCGTCCTGTCCACCGGAGAGCGGCACTACGACACCCTCGTCATCAGCCTGCCCACCTCGACCCAGATGCACCGCTTCACCGCGAAATCCGGATCGAACCAGCTGTCCGACCATGGTCTACTGCTGGGCTCCGGACTGCGGAGCACACTGGGCCTCGCCGTCGGCGACACGGTCGAAATCTCCGAGACCGCGACCGGGCAGCGCTTCACCGCGCCGGTGACCGGGTTCGTCGACGAACCACTGTCACCGGTCGCCTACGTCTCTACCGACTTTCTGCGGCAGACCGTCGGACCCGTTCCCGACACCGGGGTACTGGTGAGACTTCGGCCCGGCGTGACCGACGAGCAAGCCGTCGCAGACCGGCTCACCGCGATACCCGGTGCGGTCGCCTACCTATCGACCGCCACCCTGGCCACGGCCATGCGAGAAGCTTTCGCCATGTACAACGCGGTAGTCGGCGTCCTGCTCCTCTTCGCCGCGATCATGGCCGCCGCGCTGCTGTTCAACGCGATGTCGGCCAATATCGGGGAACGACTCGGCGAACTCGGCGCCCTGCGCGCCGCCGGTATGCGCTCGGGCATGCTCTCGCGCCTGATCGCCACCGAGAACCTCACCCTCGCCCTCATCGGCATACCTGTCGGCGTCGGATGTGGGATTTTGCTCGCCCGCTGGCTGCTGTCCACCTACGAGAACCAAGGTGCCCACCTCGAACTCGCGATGCGCGCGACCACGCCACCGCTGGTGGCGGCCGCCGTCTTCGCTGCTGCTCTCCTCGTCCAATTCCCATCGCTTCGCCAAATCCGTCGCATCGATATCGCGCGAATTGTCCGCGAACGGTCACTGTGAGCCAGTACGGTCATCTCGCGCTGTGGTGGCTGCCCGGTCGGCGCCGGCGATGTCGATCGGGACGAAGGCCTCTACCGCGCATCAGGCGACGACCGGACCATGGCTTTATGGAAGAGGTTCTCGCCTACGTCGCCGCGGGCTTGGTCGGGCTGTGGGGGGTCGCGCACGCGATTCCGACGCGAGCCGTCGTCGCCGGGTTCGGCGGGATCTCCGCCGACAATCGCCGGGTGCTGGTTCAGGAATGGCTGGCCGAAGCCGTGACCATGTGGTCATTCGCCACGCTGGTCATCGTGGTGAGCGCGGCGGGCGGCGGGACGTCCGCCGCGCACTGGACCTACCGCGTCACCGCGGCAGCATTGCTCGCCCTGGCAGTGCTGACGACCTTCACCGGCGCCCGCACGCGCGTCGTCTGGTTCAGGATCTGCCCCGTGCTGCTGACCACCGCGGCGGTGCTGCTGCTGGTCGCCGGCCTGCCCTGAGCGGGTGAGCGACATCCGCTGATCGAGTGACGGCACCGCGCCCGGTGTGCCGAGCGTCCTTGCCCGAACACGAGCCATCACCACTCTCTCCACCGGTCTTGACGAGCAGAGGGCGCCACCCCGAAACATTCACCGCCTGACCGACAACCGGATCAGCGGTGACCGCTCTGATACGCCATCTACCTGGACTTGACTTCGAACAGAGCCTCGAACGCCTGCTCGACGCCCTCCCCAACCGGCGGGGCTGATCCAGATCGAAGAGTCCTCCGGATGGCGGAATCGCCGTGGCCCGCTCGGCGGCGATGGCGTCAAACTGCGAAGGGGCAAACGGCTCCATGGCTCCGACCGTTCGCCCCTGTCCCGGTGCACTCGCCGCGGTGTCGTATTGAGCAATGGAGCCACCGGCGGCTCCTGCTCCCTGAGGAGTGGATGATGCCGACGACAGAGGGGCGCATGCGGACATGAAGCGTGTCGTTGTCCCCGTTACGGCGTTCCGGAAGTTCTCACCCTTGTCGAGGAAGACCAGCCCGTGCCGGGTCACGGCGAGGTTTGCGTCCGTGTGCTGGCTTCGGGCGTTTCGTTCACCGACAGCCTGCTTCGGGCCGGGACTTATCCGGGTGGACCGAAGCCGCCGTTCACCCCCGGCTACGAGTTCGCGGGCATAGTCCAGCGGGTCTGGCCGGGATGCTCGACACTCCAGCCCGGAGACCATGTGGCGGCGCTCGTCGTGTGGGGCGGATACGCGGAGATGGTCTGCGTGCGAGAGTCCCTGGCGATCAAGGTTCCCGACTGTGTCGACCCGGCGGCGCTCGTGAGCGTGATCTTCCCCTACATGACCGCCTACCAGCTCATTCACCGCGCGGCGAGGGCAGAGCCCGGAGAAACCGCGCTCTACCATGCTGTAACTCGCGGACGAGCCCATCCGGTGGTCGCCGAGCGCATCCCCTGACCGATGCCCGCCACGCACACGAGGTTCTGCAGAGCACCGCGTCCCGGGGCAAGATCGTCTTGGTTCCATGAACGACCCCCACCGAACAGTAGCTGTCCGCTGATGCGCATCGAAGACTACGCGCTCATCGGCGACCTTCGCACGGCCGCTCTCGTAGGCCGCGGCGAATCACTCCAAGCGGGCGGCTGAGCCGGAACGGGTCAACGCTGTATTGTTTTATGCGAGTGCGTATTTCGCCTCCGAGCTCGGCCAGACCCGGAGGTGGATCGCGGCGTTCGTGGACGAACATCCCCAGCACCCGGTCGAGCTCGTACTACGGGTTCTCGGTATCGCGTCCTCCACCTTCCACGGGTGGCTGCAACGCGCGAAGAACCCTCCGAAGCGGCACCTGGCGGACGAGGAGTTGACCGGGCAGATCGTGGGCATCCACACCGGCTCGGGTGGCACCTACGGGTCGCCGCGGGTGGGTCAGATGCTGCGGCGGCGCGGCATGCGGGTTGGCCGCAAGCGGTGAAGCTGGGCCGGCTATCACCCATCCGGCGAAGCGGGGAAACTCGAGGAACTACCAAGCCCACCTCATGAGCAGGAAATCCCGCTCGAGATCATCTTGTTGCCGGTTTCTGGCATACCTTGGCCTATCCCCCCGCACGGCGCACGTTCCACAGATGTCAGCGATCGGCGACATGGATCGCCTGCGGTCCGCCAGCGACGCCGCGCGCGAGAGTACTGTTACACGCAGACGCCCTCGGCTCGAGGAACAGCGACATCTCCACCGCGAGGGAGATCGTTCTCATGACCGATTCCGACACCGCACCGAGAATAGTGAACGACGCCGGGGACGGCGGTCATGCCCACTGACAGCGCCACCGAAACCGTGCGCCTGCGCGCGCCGGTGGCGCGGGTGCTCGAGACCATCCGCGACCTGAGAAGTCAGCCGGAGTGGATTCCCGAGATCCTCGAAGTCAACGTGCTCGAGGTGGATGAGGAGACCGGCCTGCCGGTGACCGCCCGGTTCAAGGCGTCGGCGACGGTCGGCACCGACACCTACACCTTGACCTACCGCCACCGTGGCGACGGTATGAGCTGGTCGATGGTGGAAGGCCGCATGCAGACCGGTCAGGAAGGCCGATACCAGCTCGAAGAAGCCGGGCCGGACATCACCTCGGTCACCTACCAGTTGACCATCCACCACAACCTGCCGCTACCCGGCTTCATTCGCAATCGGGTGATCAAGGGGCTGGTGGACAGCACGCTCAACGGGTTGCGAAAGCGAGTCGAAGCTTGAATTGGGTTTCCCTATGACCGCCGTCGAGGTCGGTCGGTGAGGATGGCTCGATGGTGGGTGTGCGGTTCGTGCGGCGTGTGGCGGTCTTATGCGGTGGTGTTCGATCGACGGCGTCGAATAACTCAAAGCCGCTATAACGTTGTCCCGCCCGTGGTTCGGCCGGGCCGCGCACAACAACCGGAAGGTGCGGACTCGGCAGCCGGGTGGCAGGCTCACCCGCAACGTCGCCTCGGCTATGGCACCGAGAACATTCCGAATCCAGGAAAGACCGTGACCGGCGCCAACGGCCCGCCTGCGGTCACGATCGCGACGACCTGCCCTGCCCCGGTCACCACGGGCACAGGTGCGGGCGCGCAATCACACGGCTGCCGCGCGGTATACCGATCCGGAACCTCCACGCTGCCGGAACCTCCCGTCGCAAGGTTGAGCCACCGCACCCGCGTACGAGATGTCAGGCTGTCGCTTCCGCCGAACTCGACAGGCTGGGCCACCGAGAACACCGTTGTGCCCGGCGTGTCGCCGACCGTCGCGGTCACCGCGACGCTCACCGTGCTGGGCACGCCCCAGGACTGGGTCAGCACGCGCGCGGGAATTTGGAAGACCGTGGTGGTCCCGGCCGAGGCGGTGGCTTGCCGCCCCAGCGTCGCGGCCAGAACGACACCGCCCACGACGACCACTCGCACACCGCCGCGGCCGGCACGGCGCAACATGTTCTGCATTCGCGAAGATCCTTTCGTCTTCGACCAGTACAACAAGGACGTCTCCAGGGACACGGCGCGGTGCGGTCGGCTCAGCCGACACGATCCAGAAATGTGGCGGCATCCGCCGCGATACGTTCGGGATACTCGCCGTTCACAGCGTGGGACGCGTCCTCGTAGACGAGCACAGTGCCGTCGCGGAGTATCCGCCTGGCGCGCTCGGCGGCCGCCACGCTGTCGTGCATGACCGACCTACCCCCCATGATCACCAGGAACGGCATTGCCGGACGGCTCAATTCGGCATCGTCGAACTGGGTGGGCGTGGGCGACGCCGAAGCGTAGTGCCGCATTCCGGCCTCGATCATGTCGGCCACCGGCACTCGTTCGACCGGTGCGCCCCCGGCGGTCCAACTGTTGAAGTCGTCACGCCAGCGCTTGGGAAACCAGCGCACCGAGGCGGGGAGCGAGCGGAGCACCGCGCGCGTCGATATCGACGCGAAGGTCATCACCGGATCGAGCACCATCACCCCAGCGATCTTCTGAGGCTCCCGGACAGCGAGGTTGGTCGCCGTCCAACCACCGATCGACGATCCGACCACGACGACACGAGGTTCGGGCAGCCGATCGATCGCCTGGTGCAGCCATCGGGCTTGGTCGGCGTGGCCGACGATCGGCTTGCTCTGCACGCTCGCGCCTGGCTCACCGAGCAGATCCATCAGGTACACCGTCCGCAACCGCAGCAGGGAGGGCAGATTGTCTGCCCACATCGGCGCAGCGGCGGAGCGCCCTGGCAGCAAAAGTAGCGGCGCGGCTTCCGGATTCCCTCCGTCGAAGCGGTATACCCGGACCACGCCGTAGTCGGTGCGCAGGTCCGAAGTCGCACTAGGCGGCGGGAGTTCGGCGAACGCGCGTTCATAAGCGGCGAAGTACTCGTCATGTCCGCGAGCGGAGGTGAAGTGGCCGACAGGGGAAGTATTCCGCAGCGCGAGCCAAATGCACGTCGCTACCAGGAGCAGCACGACGAGCACAGCCGTCATAACGCGACGCCGCCTGCCCGGATCACCTGCCACGGGGAGTGTGGGACGCCCTCGGCTCCGCATCGGCCGTGGGCACCGAGTCGCGCCGACCGCGGTGCGACCAACCGCCAGCTGCTCTCTCGCGCATACTCTCCCCTCCATGTGATACAGGCTACATCGAAAATGGTACATCGATGTCCTATTTCGATGTCCACTTGTTTTTCGGAGCGCGAGTGTTACCGTCCGGACATGGCAAGGCAGGACCGTGCGCCCAGCACCAAGGCAAGCTCGAGCGGTGGTGTCCGTACCCGGACCCGGGCCGCGATCCTGGACGCCGCGCTGGCGGTGTGGGCCCGCGAGTTCTCCGCGCCGCTGGCCGATATCTCCGAGCGCGCCGAGGTCAGCCGCAGCACCCTGCATCGCTACTTCCCGGAACGCCAGGGCCTGCTCGACGCGGTCCTGGTCGAGTCGCTCGAGGTCCTCGACGCCGTCGTCGCCAAGGCGGCGAGCAGCGCGCCGAGAGCCTTCGACCAGTTGACCATGATGCTGCGCTCCTTCATCGAGGTCGGCGACCGCCTGATCTTCCTGTACGCCGACCCGGATCGGTTCACCGGGAATCCGCACTGGCGGCCGGTCGGCGACCGGCCATTGAGCACACTCATCGCCGCGGCCCAAGCCGACGGCGACCTGGACCCGGTGCTGCCCGCCGCGTGGATCGAGGGAGTGTTCAACGCGCACATCTACGTGGCCGCGGAAGCCGCGCAGACGGGCGGCGAGCCGACACACGTCATCGCCGATCGCGCGGTCCGCACTTTGCTCAACGGTGTCGGCACACCCGCCTGACGCGGTCGGGGCCTCATTCGACAACCCCTCCACCCGCAGCCCGCTGTCCCCTGTCGAGCCACCAGCGTCGCAGGCGGCGCCACGACCTCGCGCGGGCCCGGCACGACGACGTCGGCCTCAGGGGTGCGCAGAACCATCGGCCAGGCGTTCACCCCCGGCCGCATAGCGGCGCTGGAACCGCGAGTCCGGCAGATCACCGGCGAACTCCTCGACGGCCTGCGCTGTCGCGAGCCCGAAGTCGATCTGGTCCCCGCAAACGTTGGGGCTGGTGATAATCGCCGGACACGAGACGACAGTGCACCTGCTGGGCAACGCGGTCATCGCGTTGTGCACTCATCCCGAGCAACTCGCCAAGGCCCGCACCGAGGACAGGTGGACGGATGTGGTGGAGGAGGCACTGCGTTACCGTTCGTCAGCCTGCGTGATGTTCAACCGCTACGCGCTGCGGGATGTCAGCATCGCCGGGGTCGACATCCCCGCCGGCGCCATCGTCGGGTGGTTCGCCGGGGTAGGGCGGGATCTACGGCGTTATCCCGACGCCGATGTCTTCGACATCGATCACGATCATCAAGGTCAACTGGCGTTCGGTTACGGACCACACTTCTGCCTCGGCGCACCGCTGGCTCGGCTCGAAACCCGGATCGCGTTGTCCGCGCTGTTCGACGCGTTTCCTCGCATGACCCTAGGATGCGACCCCGCCCTGATTCCGCACAGCCCGCAATTCATTACCAGCGGACCCCTCACCCTCCCGTGCTGCTCGAACCACACGCGATCTGATGCCATTGCACCCGCAATCGCCTACACGTTCCCGCGCCTTCGGACCGAACCGATCCTCTTGGACCGCTGGCGCTGGGCAGCAATAGATTTCTCGTCACGCCGCATGCGGCCGGCGCGGCCGAGGCGTCCTCCCTCCGATGCTCACAGGAAGCTCATATCCGGCGTCGGCCACGATCCGAAGGACCGGATCGCCGGGCCGGTGGCGCCCAGCGTCGATCAAGGGGCCGATCACGGTGCGCACTGGGCGCGCGGTGACGGTCGTGGCATCGTCACCGGAGTCGGCCGCACCGTGGTGCCGGAAGAGGAAGGCCCCAGCGGGCTCGCCGGTGACGTCGCGGAGCAGCCGGGGTCGCACTCGATGTTCCCTGGACCCGGAAGTTCAGGGAGCGCGCACACCCTCCGATCGCTATCGGTCATCATGAACCCTTGTCGCGTACGACGCAACGAAACCCTAGGTGGCAGGTGGCCGTGTCCTCGGTCTGCCCCTGCCTGGCCGCAGGACGGTAGCGCAGACAGTAGTTGGCCGCGCACAGATACGAGCCGCCCTTGACAACACGGCGCGGGAATCGCTGCGCCACTAATTGTTCAGGTGCATCGATGAGCGGGTTTCGCGGGGCGCAACAGGTCGGTGACGGGTGGCGCGAGCGGAAGTGGTCGACGGTCCACTCCCAGACGTTGCCGGTCATATCGAAAAGGCCGTGCCCATTGGGTGAGTAGGTGCCGACCGCCGTGGTGCCGGGCGTGCGTGTCTGTCCCCGGCCCGGATGAAATTGCCACGGGAAGGCTCCGACCCAGACATTGGCCATGCGCCGACCGGTGGGTTCGAAGTCGTCGCCCCACGCGTAGGTGGCCGACTCGAGTCCGCCACGGGCCGCGTACTCCCATTCGGCCTCCGTGGGTAGTTGCTTGCCCGCCCAGATGGCGTATGCCACCGCGTCGTCGTGGGCGACCTGGGTGACGGGGTGGCGGTCGAGCCCGTCGAGCGTGCTGCCGGGTCCGTGCGGGTGCCGCCAGCTCGCGCCCGGGACATACCGCCACCATCGTCGCCAATTGTCCAGTGGCACCGGGCCGGGTGTGGGACGGAACACCAGCCCACCGGCGATCAGGTTCCCTGGCTCCGCGTCCGGATAGTCCTCGGCCACGGGAGTCCGTTCGGCGACGGTGACATATCCTGTCTGTTTCACGAAGCGCCGGAACGCGGCGTTGGTCACCGGATGCGCATCAATCCAGAACGTATCGACCCACACCCGATGCACCGGGCGCTCCTCGGGGAAGAAGTCGTCCGATCCCATCGCGAAATCGCCGCCGGATATCCGGACCATGCCGCGGCGAACCTCGGCAGTGTTCACGGTGGCCATGAACCGGCGCCTCAATCTCGCGAAAAGGCCGCTGCCGCCGCCATTTCCAAATCGAGGTATGGCTTGCCGCTCACGTCTTCGATGACCTGGTGCATGGTGCCTCCGATGAACGGGAACGGGGAACTGTACCGCGCGGTGACGGACTGACCGCTGTCACGGCCGACCCGGACTCCCTCCCCCACACCGGAGAACACAGTGGGTTGAATGCGCATGTCGTCGAGTGAGCCCACCGGGTCCTCATCGATGTAGAGAACGGCCTCGCCGGTGGGTGTGAAGTTGTCGGGCCGGGTTCCGTGCCGTTCGTATCGGATCCCGAGAATGTGATCGCCGAGTGGCACGGGGCGATCGGAGACGATGGCCTGCTCCTCTTCGCCGAGGAAGTTGTAGACGTAATGCAGACGGCCGTCCTGGATGAACAGCGTATGCCCACCCAGCCGCCCACCGTGGGCGAACAGCACCCCCTTCGCGTCCGTACTGGTGATCGTCGTCTCGGCGAGCAGCGCGAACGATCGGCCCTGAATCTCGAGCGCCGCACCGGGCCCCACCTCCGCCAGGCCCGGATAGTAGACAGCCCGGTCCCGCGTCTTGGCGAATCCCGGGCGGTAGCGCATTATCGTGGCGACGATGTCGAGATCGTTGAGCGGCATGCCGTTGTATTTCTCCGCCTCCGAGAACCACAGCGCCTTCATCTCCTCGAGCTTCTCGGGATAAGCCTCGGCCAGGTCGTGCATCTGGCTGCGGTCCCGCTCGAGATGGAACAGTTCCCAGCGGTCGCTGTCGAAATGTCCCCAGCCGGAGGGGCATGCCGCGTGAACGGTGTCGGCGAACCACCCGCGATGCCAGATGCCGCGCGTGCCCAGCATCGAATAGAACTGGGTGTGCTTGCCCACGTCAGCGTTCGCATCTTGGAGCAGAGCCCGGAAACTCACCCCTTCCAAAGGACGCTGCACCACGTTCTTCACCGTGTCCGGGGGCGTGATGCCGAGCAGTGCGTAGATGGTGGGGGTGATATCGCAGACATTGAGGTACTGATGGCGCAGCTCACCCCGGGCCGCTATCCCGGCCGGCCAGGACATGAGGCACGAGTCGGCGATACCGCCTTCGTGTGAGGCATACCGTTTGTACAGCTTGTAGGGAGTGTTGAACGCCATCGCCCACCCGATGCTGTAGTGGTTGTAGGTGGTCGGCGAACCCAGTTCGTCGATCTTCGCCAGGCTGTCTTCGATCGTGTCGATATAGCCGTTGAAGAACTTCATCTCGTTGACGGAGCCGTTCGGCCCGCCCTCGCCGCTGGCGCCGTTGTCCGAGAGAGCCACGATGATCGTATTGTCCAGTTGGCCGCTTTCCTCGAGGTAGTCGAGCAGTCTGCCGATCTGCGCGTCGGTGTAGGAGAGATATCCCGCGAACACCTCGGCTTGCCTGCCGAAGAGTCGCTTCTCGTCGTCCGACAGTGAGTCCCACGCTCGCACCGTGTCCTGCGCCGGCCACGGCTTGCCATCCGCGCTGGTGGCCGTCATATACGGGTTCATGGGCGAAAGTTCGGTGTTCTCCGGCACCAGACCCATGCGCTTCTGGTTGTCCAGCACTATCTCGCGATACTTCTCGTAGCCCATGTCGAACCGGCCGCGATACATGTCGGCCCATTCCCGCGCCACGTGGTGCGGCGCATGGCCGCATCCCGGGCAGAGGTACAAGAACCACGGTTTGTCGGGTGCGATCACCTTCGCGTCACGAATGAACTCGATCGACTTGTCGGCCAGGTCTTTCGACAGGTGATACCCGTCCTCCGGCGGGTAGGGCTGTGTGACCGGGTGATTGTCGTACACCAGATTCGGGTACCACTGGTCGGCCTCTCCACCGAGGAAACCATAGAAACGCTCGAAGCCACGCCCGAGCGGCCAATGCCGCTTCGACGCCGCCAGATTCTCCTCCTCCAGGGGCGTCATATGCCATTTGCCCACCGCGTATGTGTTCCACCCACGCTCGGCGAGCACTTCCGAGCACAAGGCGGTGTCATCCGGTATCCGACCGCACATGCTCGGGAAACCATCGCTGAACTCTTCGATGGTCGCCATACCGACCGAGGTCGCATTTCTTCCGGTCAGCAGCGAGGCGCGGCTGGGTGAACACAGCGCCGTGGTATGAAACTGCGTGAACTGGATACCACGCTCGGCGATGCGCTTCATAGTGGGCATCTCGACCAGCCCGCCGTAGCAGTCCCAGGTGCCGATTCCGATGTCGTCCCATACCAGATATAGGACGTTCGGCGCGCCCCGTGGCGCGGTCGGCTCGGCGAAAGGCGTCCAGTCTGCGACCGAATCACGGATGTCGAGCGCTATTCGTCCTCCGAATTTGCTGGTCATCATCCACCTCCGAAGCGGAGAACCTTCGGTTCGCCGTTCATCTGCGGTCCCGGGCCCGGGACCGATCCACGCCACCTACTCCGCGCAGATGACGATCGGATCGGGGCTCCAGAGCCTGGATGGATTACCCCCAGCTCCGCTGAACCGCTGAGGGTCGATGTGTACTCCAAGCGCGACGCGCGGTGGCCGCGCCTCCTCACCGGACTCGCCGTCCGGATACCCGCTTATCAACACTTCCGTAGTCATAAAGGATACCGACCGGATGGGATTCATGCCTTTGCTTCAGGGCTGTTGTCCACCACGTCCCTCCTGCCGGCGGGAACGCTGCTGATACCGGCGCTCGGCGTATGCCAGGTCGTCCCGCCGCAGCCGGGTGGCGGCGCGGCTCATCAGCGGGCGCAACACCACCCGTTCGATCACACCGTTGCGCTCGAGCCATCAAGTCGCCCCTCGTCATAGCGTTCGATCGGGCCGGGGGGCAGCGGGATCGGCCGCGGCGCCGCCGACCGGTACACCGCTCCGGCGGATGTCCCGAAGACGGTCGCCACATGATGACCGCGCCGACACTGCGCGGTCGAAATGCGAAGTGACGATCAGCGATCGACTTCAGCGATAGAGGGCGTCGATGCTGGCGGCGAGGTTGTCGACGACTATCTTGCGGCGCAGTTTCATGCTCGGTGTGAGATCACCTGCCTCGACGGACAGTTCGTGATCGATGATGTCGAATCTCTTGATCTGTTCCCAGCGATTGAGTTGGGTGTTCAGGTGGTCGACGTAGCCGGCGATCACGTCGTGGGTCTTGTCGTCCCGCGCGATGTCGGCGAGCGGTTTGTCCGCCAGGCCGTGCTTGCGGGCCCATTCGGTGATGCTCTGGGTGTCCAGCCCGACCAATGCGACGCAATAGGGCCGTGTCTCTCCGTAGACGATGAACTCCGCCGCGTACGGACATATCCCCTTGAATGTGGCGGCAATCGCGGAGGGCGCGACGTACTTGCCCTGCGAGGTTTTGAACAAGTCCTTCTTGCGGTCGGTGATGTGCAGGAAGCCTTCTGCGTCGATCTCGCCGATGTCACCGGTGCGGAACCAGCCGTACGCGTCGAAAGTCTCGGCGGTGGCGTCGGGGCGGTCATGATAACCGCTCATCACACCCGGGCTTCGGAGCAGAATCTCGCCGTCCTCGGCGATCTTCACCTCGGTGCCGGGGAACGGCTTGCCCACCGTCCCGAACCGGTATGCCTCCGGGCGGTTGATGAACGAGGCAGCCGCGGTCTCGGTCAGGCCATAACCTTCGAGCACGATGATGCCGATCGCGTCGAACCATTGCGCGACATCACGGTCCAAGGGGGCCGCTGCCGAAACGAAGTACCGTAGACGGCCACCGAAGCGCTCACGGACCTTGGAAAGCACCAGCCTGTCGGCCAATTTGTGCTGCAGTGAAATCAGCAACGACGGTTCCTTGCCGGCCTGTCTCGCGCGCGAGACTTTCAAGCCGACGCCGACGGCCCAGTCGAAGAGCTTCTTCTTGATCCCGCCTTCTTCGGCCATGATGCCCTCGATACGGGCATGCGCCTTCTCGAAGATGCGCGGGGCGGCCGCCACGATAGTGGGGTGCAGGATCGTGAGGTTGTCCACTATCTTCTCCACCCGGCCGTCGATCGCCGTGGGATAGCCGATCAGTGGTGACAGCGCGAGCATCACTTTGCCGAACGCGTGGGACAGCGGCAGCCACAAGAAGTTCAGATCGTCGGGGCCGAGAACATGCAACGCGTCGATTGCCGCGGCGCTGTACGTCCATGCCGAATGCGGCAGCCTGACCCCCTTCGGGGTGCCGGTCGTCCCAGAGGTGTACATGATGCTGCCGAGGTGCTCGGGCCGGATGCCGCGGATGCGGTCGGCCACCGCGTCGGGCGATTCGGCGAGCAACGCGCGTCCGCGCTCTTCGAGGTCGTCGAGACTGATCACCCAGTTTCCGTCGCCCTCGCCATCGAAGATCACCACCTGTCGCACGTCGGGCAACTCGGCGCGGTGCTCGATCAGTTTGTCCACTTGGGCCTGGTCCTCGGCGACGACGACACGGCTGCCCGAGTTGCCGACGATGAACGCCACACCGGGGGCGTTGGTGGTGGGGTACACGGTGGTGGTGGCCGCACCGGCGCACATCACGGCGAAATCCGCGAGCACCCATTCGTACCGCGTGGACGACACGAGGGCGACCCGGTCCTCGGCTTGGATTCCCAGTGCGATCAGCCCGGCGGCGAGGATGTCGACGCGGTCACCGAACTGCTTCCAGGACACATTGGTCCAGCGCTCGCCGTCAGGGAATCGGAATGCCTCCGCGTCCGGAGTCACGGCAATGCGGTCGACAAGCATCTGGGCGACCGAGGATGCCCGGTGCTCGATCTTGCTGCGATCGGGAAGTTCCTCGGCTTCCCGGAGGAACGTCATCACTTCATTCTACGTAGTCTTCGGCCGACCGATGAGGCACTCGGACGAGAAAAACGTGCCTCCGGAAAGCCCGGCATGATTCTCGGAATCCGTCCGGACGCGGCGCTCGTCCCCTATCGACCTTTTCGGATTGCTCGGCCGACATTTTCCTCACGTGGGGGTAAAGGCGTATCCGGATCTTCCTGTTCGTGGGCCTCGTTTTCGAGATCGAGATCGAAGTGCACGGTGGCGCCCTCGTATCGGAGCCCGTCATTCCACCCTTGTTCGGCGATGATCGCGAGCATGAGAGTGTTCTCCGCGAGTATTTCGGCCGTCAGCTGTGCCACCCCCTGCAGGTAAGCGGCCGTGCCCAGGCGCCGCACGAGCAATGTGCCGATACCGTGTTGCTGGTCGTGCGCGTTGACCGCTAGCGCCATCTCCGCAGTGACGTGTCCCGCGGTGGTGTCGGTGACGACGTAATTGGCGACCCCCACCAGGTCGTCACCTTCGAAAGCGCCGAGCGCGAGGTGGGTGGAGTCGTGCCGGCACAATTTTTCCGCGAACTCGTCGATGTGCTTCGGAACGGCACTGAAGAACCGCAGATAGGCATCGTGGGCCGACATCTGCTCGTGCAGCGACGCGACCGCGTCCCGGTCCTCAGGCGTCAGTGCGCGGACGGTTATCCCGGAGATCAGCGGGGCAGACGGTGCCGGTGCGGTACCGGCGGTTGGTGCGATCGGATCCGCGCCGAGGCCGACCGGGGCCATTCGCGACGGACAGAACATGACCGGGCACCGGCTGCGGCGGAACAAGTACGAACCGAAACCGGATACTTCCGGAACAGACGCGCGACCGTCGGTTCCGGTGACCACCAGTTGCGCACCCGTCGCGCGTTCGCTCAACGACCGATATGGGATGTCGGCAAGGGCGGACACGGTGACGTCGGGGAAGGCGTCGCGTGCTACGGCCAGGTGGGCATCGAGGGAGTGCCGGTTCCTCGAAGTGGCCGGAGCGGTCGTTTCGAGTTGCTCCGGTTGAGCGTTCACGGCGATGACCGATGCACCGAAAAGGTGGGCGTAGCCGAACGCGGCGAGTGCGGCGTCGGCGGCGTCGGCGTCCACGGCGAGAAGCACGGGGCGCTGGTCTGGAAGCTGGCCGGGCTCTCCGCGCCAGACGGTTACCGGGCAAGTGGCGTGATCGGTGACCATCGTTATGGCCGTCGGCACGTCGAGCTCGCCCACGTCGGGATGACCGAGGACGACCATCCGGGCGTCCTCTCCTACTGTGGCCCACGCCTGCGCAGCCGGTCCGTCGATCGACTCGCCACTGATCTCGAGGTTGGGGTGATCGCGGCGCACGACCGCGACGGTGTCGTCGACGACTGCTGTCGCGCTGGTTTCCGTCCGAGCCGCCGCTTGGGGGCCGGTCGCTGGGATGCCCGCCGAGACGTCAGGAGTGGCGGTGGCGATGTAGACGACCCGCAGGGTGCAGTGCAGTCGTTCGGCGAGGCGGGCGGACCATAAGGCGGCGTCGCGCCCGATCGACGGTCGGTCGACGGTCACCACGATCGGGGGATGCCCGTGTGTGGTCATGCGGTTACTCCCGTCATGAGAGCTGACCATCTTCCGCGAATCCGCCGACCGGCCGCCGATCGGTCAATGGCCGAGTAAGGCCGTCCGAGCGCGGAGCACATCGACGTGACAACGGGGACAGAGGGAGTTCCCGACGGTCGTCGTGGCGTGTGCCGTCGATCGGCGATGCATCGCCGCCCTGCCGAGGGCGTGGATCACCAGCTCGAGTGCCAACGCCGGCCAAGGCGGCGATGGCGGAGGCGGCTGTTTCAGCGTATGCCTATGGCCGACACCCTCCGCAGGCCTCGAATGACGCTGGCCCGCAGCAGCGATCGGTATGGCGGTGTGTCGGCCGGCCCGTGTGCCTGGGCCATCCCGGGTCCGGCAGCGGTCAGCTGTGTCCGTTTCCGGTCTTCTTGATTTCGATGTGCTTCTCCGGGGTCTCGGACTCGGACACCGGCACGGTCACCGTCAAGATCCCGTCGGTGTAGGACGCGTCGATGTCGTCTTCCTTCGCGCCGACCGGTAGCGGAATCGACCGGTAGAAACTGCCGTAGCGAAATTCCGAGCGGGTGCCTTCTTCCTTGCGTTCCGTGCGTTCGGCCTTGATCGTCAACTGTCCTTCCCGGACGCTGATGTCGACGTCTTTGGCCGGGTCCACCCCGGGCAATTCGGCCCGCAAGGTGTACCGGCCCTTCTCGAGATTCTCCTCGACTCGAATCATGTGGCCCTCGAGCGAGGTCCAGGGAGGCCGTGACTCCAACCTGGCCATCAGATCGGACCAATCCGGCAGCGCGGGCCAGGTCGGTAGTAATGCCTGGCGAGAGGAAAGGATGCTCATAGCGCGACTCCAGCGAAGAGAGTGGTTGATGACCCTTCGATTCCACGCGGCGCCCGCGCCGAGCAGTAGGGCCTACGGTCCTTCCTCCGAGGACTCCGGTCCCTGAATAGAATCCTGCGTCGAGGATGACCCAGACTGCCGCGGGCACGGGGCGACCGCTATGGCCGCGAGCCACAGCATCGCGACCGCCCCGCTGAACGGACGTGCGATCAGCCCGGCCGCACCGCACCGACCGATCACGGCGAGGAGGATCGCCTCACGAAATAGTCGCCGCGCCGTTGCCTTTGTTCATGGAGCCTCCTCGATCTCGAGGCGCCAGGCCGGAGCACCGACCCGGGGCACCGCCCGCCCGCGAGCAGTGCTTCTGTAGAGCGTCGGCCGCCAGAACGGCGGGTATAGCGACCAGCGCGCCGGTTCCGGTCGGGCCGGACTGGTCGAGCAGGTGGGCGAGCGCCGGTATGTACAGGAATGTGCCGCGGCATCGCCATCGACCACCGTGCTCGACACCACACATCCGGTCGACGACTCGGTCGCCACGGCGCTGCGTGCCCGGCATGACCGCGTTGCCCAGCCTCCCGCCGCTGTCAGGCGTGAGTGAGCGGCTCGCGCAGCGGCTGATCACTATGGAGGCGGGTGATGGCATCCGCCAGCAGCGGAGCGATCGAGCAGACCTCGATCGGCGCGGCAGGGTCATGATGTGCGACGGAATCGGTCACTACGACGCGACGTACGCCGACGTCACGCAGGCGCGTTGTCGCGTCGAGCGTGAGCGGCCCGTGCGTGACGGCCACGACGATGTCTCTGGCATGGTGGTGCAGCAGTCGGACCGCGGCCTCGATGGTGGCGCCGGTGGAGATCATGTCGTCGACGACCACCGCCTGACGACCGTCGATGTCACCGAGGACCTCGACTGCGGTGACAGCCGTGCCACTCTCGCGGAATTTGCGTACCACCGCAATCGAATCCGGAATGGCGGCCGCGTATTGCTCGGATAGTTTCGCCGCACCGAGGTCGGGGGCCACGACAACGGTGAGCTCGGACCGAGCTGGGGAGATCCTGCTCGACAACAGCGGTACCGCGGTCAGCGTCTCCACGGGCATCGAACAGACCGCTTCCATGGTGGGCGTGTGTGGATCGACCACCACAAGGCGTTCGGCGCCCGCGTTCGCGATCGCATCGGCGGCTACCCGTACACCCAAAGCCTGCCCGGAGCGTGTGCGGCGATCTTGGCGGGCATACCCGAAGTACGGTACGACCGCCGTCACCCGGGCGGCTCGGGCTCGCCGGCACGCATCGAGCAACAGCAACAACTCGACGAGATGGTCGCCGACCGGCGGTGCGGTCGGCTGCACCACATACACGTCGTTCCCGCAGACATGATCGACGACCGGCCGCACTTCACCGTCGGGAAAACGTTCGATCAGGCAGGCGGCGGGCCCGACGTCGAGCAGCTCCGCGACAGTGGAGGCGAGCAGCGGATTCGCACTGCCGGACAGAACGCGCATCGAGGTCATGACCGCACCTCACCGGCGGCCCGCTGCAGCAGTCCGGTGACCTCAACGTCGGAGACCACCAGGACGGCCGGCATGACGCGCCGCGCGCCATGCGCCCACGCCCCCTGAGAGGCCGCGCGGGCGGTCGCGCCGGTCGCGACGCCGTCGTCGACGACAACCGTGCGACCCGCCCGTCGCACACGCAAGTGCGCGCGCCGCAGCCGCTCGACCCCGCGTGCGAGTTCGTCGCGTTCACGGCGTTCCACACTCGCCATCTCCTCGCGGAAAAGTTGCGTGTAGGCGACGACGGCGTTGGTCACCTTCACGTCGTTTTCGCCGATCGCGCCGAAAGCGAACTCCGGCTGACACGGCACACCGAGTTCGCGTACCACGATCACATCCAGCGGCGCACCCAGTGCTCGCGCGACCTCGTTGGCGGCGGGAACACCGCCGCGTGGCAGGCCGACCACGACGACATCCTCGTCCGGGAGAGACTTCAGCGGCTCGGCCAGCCGACGTCCGGCGTCACGGCGATCATCGAACAGCATCACGAAACCTCCTCACGGATTTCTCCATCGTCAGCCGCGATACGGTGTGGCGGCAGGTCCGATCGTCGCCGAGTCGGGTGCCGTTGGTCCCGGATACGCTGTCACTGCGCCGCGGGCCACTGTCGCTGTTCCGGTCCTTACCACCGGTTTCGACGAGTGGTTCGATGTCGGTCGCCGGCGCGTCGGGTAGCGGCGCGGGGGGCGGTACCGGCGGACGGCCACGACTGGTGACAGAGGACTCTCGTCCCGCCCGAACAGTGCTATTCGGCCGTATCCCCACCGGTGTACAGCGCGCACAGTGAAAGAGCCGAACACTCCGAAGGGAAGGAGAGCCTGCGGTGATGTTCTGGTACAGCAATGGAATGACCGGATGGGGATACGGTCTGATGGCCATCAGCATGGTGATCTTCTGGGTGCTGGTCATCGCCGGCATCCTGGCACTGGTCCGCTACACCGCGGCCCCCTCGCAGGGGCAGCGCACGGTGCCACACGGGCCCACTCCGCAGCAGGTGCTCGCCGACCGTTACGCCCGTGGCGAGATCGACGAGGAGGAATACACCCGTCGATTGAAAACCCTCAACAGCGCCCCATCCACCTGAGGCGCGCCGGCTTGGTTCGAAGGCAGCAGGCGATGGCCACTCGCGAATCCCACATGTCCCAATCGGACCTGTTCTCCTGGAACATGGAACGTGATCCGGCGCTGCGCTCGACGATCGTCTCGGTCCTGATTCTCGATACCGATCCGGACTGGGAACGTCTGGTGGAGACGATCGATCGCGGCACCCGCATCGTGCCGAGGTTGCGGCATCGGCTGGTCGCCGTGCCGTTCGGCCTCGCCCCGCCGCGGTGGGTGCTCGATTCGGATTTCGACCTGTCCTGGCACCTGCGCCGTTCCGCGCTGCCGGCACCGGCGGACCTCTCCGCGGTACTCGAGTTCGCCCGAACCGAAGCGATGACCGCGTTCGATCCGGCCCGGCCGCTCTGGCGCTCGACCTTGCTCAGCGGCTTGAACGGCGCGGGATGCGCGCTGGTGATGACGCTGCATCACAGCCTCACCGATGGCATCGGCGGTATTCAGATCGCTACAGCGCTGCTCGATTTCGATCGGGCGGGAACCGACCGGGGCCATCCCCCCGAGCCGCCGCAGGACCGTGACGGCGCGTTCCGCGACATCGTGGCGTGGAACTGGTCGGTGGGCTCGGATCTTGTTCGTGGCGGTGTGCGGGTCACGCCGCGGACCGCGTGGCGGGCTGTCACTCATCCCGCGCGGGCGGCGCGCGATGGTGCCGCGCTGGCGACCTCGTTGGTCCGCTTGGCCCAGCCCGTCACCGCGACGCTGTCGCCGGTGATGATCGAGCGCAGTCTCCGTCGCCGGCTGGCAGTACTGGACGCTCCCGTCGAGCAGCTACGCCGCGCCGCGCGGGCGGTTGACTGCACCATGAACGATGCGTTCCTGACCGCGCTGGTCATCGGGCTACGCACCTATCACTATCGGCACGGGGCGAGAGTCGACCAGCTACGGGTGACCATGCCGATCAGCCTTCGCACAGCCGACGATCCGCTCGGCGGCAATCGGATCACACTCGCTCGTTTCGCGTTGCCGGCCGACATCCCGGACACCGCAGACCTGATGCGCGCCGTGGCCGCCGCGGTCGCCGGTTGGCGGCGCGAGCCGGCGATACCGCTGTCCGGCGCCGTCGCCGCGGCGTTCAACCGGCTGCCCTCCGGACTGCTCACCGATATGCTCAAACATATCGATTTCCTCGCGTCCAACGTCCCGGGTTCCCCGGTGCCGCTGTATATCGCCGGGGCGCGGATCGACCGGATGTACGCTTTCGGTCCCACCATCGGCACGGCCGTCAACGTCACCCTGACCTCGCATGCCGGCACCTGCTACATCGCGATCAACGTCGATACCGCCGCGATCCCCGACATCGCGATGTTGACCGACTGCCTCGCCGCCGGTTTCGCCACTGTGCTTCGTCTCAGCGCCGAGGACGCATCAGAAGGCGGCACCGACTTTCCCGCCGAAGCACCGCGCTCGACATCCGTGTGATCGGTTGTGTATCGCGGCGGTCGAACTCCTCTGTCTGGCGGTTCTGACCAGTGTGAAGGGGCGCGGACCGGAGTGCTCTGGTCCAGATCTGACGGGCCCACCGTATCCGCCTTCGTGAGTTCCCCGCACGCGGTCACCCGGAAGGCCGTAGATGCCCGGGCACAAGGATACGCACGAGGAACATTCCGGTCGTCACCGCCACTACCGCGGCCATCACCACGCCTCCCAGCGCCCCGATCACGGCCGTGGTAATCGTCGACTGCCCTGCCCGCCACAACGGAGTCGTGACCGTGGTGAAGGCGGCCAGCCCCGCGATCCAACCGACCGCGTTGCCCCAGATCCACAGCACCGCACGATCCGACCAGCGCCGTAACACATACCACTGCGCGACGCCGATCGCGAACACCACCACAAGCGCCCCCGCGGCGACCGCCGGCACCTGGACCGCGGTCGGCCAATTGCCCAATCGGTCTCCGTAGAGTACCGGCACCAGCCCGACGGTCCACGCGACGAGCGCACCGGCCGCCGTGGCCATGATCCAGTCGCGGATCGGAAATCCGGGCAGCCACCACCGCAGTACGCGACTCTGAAAAAAGGCGAGCACGCTTCCTTCGATCACGGCCGCGATCAGCAGCGCGGCCGTGATCGCGCCAGGCGCCGAGTCGACGGTCAGCGCACCCGCCGCAGCCGGTGCGGCGAAGCCGAGAGTTTCACCGGCGGTGACCGCGACGAACCAGCGACGGCTCAACTCCCGGCGCGAGGGCGTCGTCGTCTCCGCACCTGCGACGATCACCACGTACGGATCATTCATGTGGATCCGATGCCGTGGATGCGCCTTCTGATACACCGCCGCCACCCCTTCGTGTTCCAGCGATCCGGGCGCCATAACGTGCCCGATACCTGTCGGCCAGAATCCGTCGATCCTGATCGACGCCGGATGCGGTGACCGGAAGTTCCGCCACCACGTCTTCATGGCGGCGTTCGTCACTCGGACGACTACGCTGTCGCCCACCCGCACATACGACACCGGCAGGGCGATATACCGCCCGGATGATCGCCCTCGGTACCGCAACTCTCCGATCGTCTGCTGTAATCCAGACCGGCGGTCGCAATGCCAGCAACAGCGCCGATGCGGCCAGTCCTGGCCTCTTGTATCTGGTGATCGTCACGAACACCTCCCCGGCGCAGCGGATCAGATTCCCATCTCGATCGTTCGCGGCGTACACGCGCTCCCACAGAAGCGAAAGTCACCTATCCGGCGACCGTTTGTGATCTCCGCAAGACCCGAAATCGGACTCGCGCTGAGGACGTCGGTCCCGCGCGCCGAAGGCAGGCCGTCCCGCACCCCCGCATCCGTGAGCGATGCCGATGTACGCACGTGACGTCCTCAGACAGGCGGAGACACCGCTGGAGGCGACCGCACTGCTGACCGCACATGGTTTCGCCGCGCTGCCGGTCGTCGACGGGCAGGGCCGACCGATCAGCACTGCCCGCTCATGCGGCTGCCCATCTTCACCATGCTCGGTCCCATGGCTGCGGACCGACGTCGGCCGACTGCTTCCTCAGGCGCTCAGCGCGACTCGTCACGGTGGAATGGAGCAACGGAGCCGACGGTGACCATGGTCCCATCAACCCGGGCATGAGGCCTCTCACCGAGCGGGACGCGTACGAGGAGGCTTCTGGATATGACCAAGGAGGAACCCCGCATCGGGATCGTCTCCGCGACCGAACAGGGATCGACCCCCGATATCGCCGAGTTCATCAGCTCCGAACTGGCGGGCTGCGACGCGACTGTCGAGCTCGCCGATTTCGACCCTGCCCCCGACTTGTCCTCTTTCGACACAGTCCTACCGGGTAGCATCGGATTCCTTTCCGCCGCAACCGACAACGGCCACGCCTACCGTCTTCCGGGCGGCCGCCACTCGGGGGCCTGCGCGACTTGGCCGCGACCGGCACGTGGACGGACACCATCGCCCAGAGTCTGCGGCTGCCGTGGCCCCGCTTCACAACGATCCACCCGTGACGGGCGCACCGGATTCTCCTCGCCGAAGGACTGACCGGTTCCGAGACGCCCACGTGAATCGACCTGGACACCGGAAAGGTGTCTCGTGACCATTCGAGACCGGTCTACCACTACGACGCGGGACGGTGTGGCATGATGCGTCGAACGATTCCGCTCGGCCGGATCTCCGGGATCCTCCTCGGCGCACACTGGTCGGCTCTGGTCACGGTCGGACTGTTCACCTGGATCCTGGGCACTTACCTGACCGGCACGGCCACGACGGCCGTAGTGTGGGCGACAGCGATCACCGGTGCTGTCATGCTGTGTGCGGCGCTACTAGCACATGAGCTCGCGCATTCGATCGTCGCGCGACGCAACGGGATTCGGGTCGAACGGATTGTGCTGTGGCTACTCGGTGGTGTTTCCGAATCGACCGACGAGCCGCGGGATGCGCGGGCCGATCTGCGCATCGCACCGGCCGGACCGGTCACCAGCCTCGCGATCGCGCTCGTCGCCTTCGCCGGGGCCGCTGCCACTGCGGCGGCGGACCCGGACGGACCGATCACCGCTGTCCTGGTATGGCTGGCTGTCATGAATGCGGTGCTGGGGTTGTTCAACCTGCTCCCCGGTGCCCCTCCTCGATGGAGGCCGCGTGTTGCGCGCCGTGCTCTGGCGGCGCAACGGCGACCGGTTGCGGGCGGCGACCTGGGCCGCGCGGAGCGGACAGGTCCTCGGCACCTTCCTGCTCATGCTCGGTCTGGCCGAGTTGATCCTGTTCGGACATCTCGGCGGTGTGTGGCTGATGTTGCTCGGCTGGTTCCTGCAGTCCGCGGCATTCGCCGAACTGACGGTCGCCGGACTGCGACATCGGCTGGGCGACAGCAAGGTCCGGGACGTGATGACTGCCAGTCCGATGGCGATTCCGGCAGCATGGTCGATCACCGAACTGCTGCACTCGAACGCGGTGGCCACCGGCCATCGGGTCTTCCGGTCGTCGACGACGCCGGTCATCCGACCGCTGTCGTGGCCTGGTCCGATCTGGCCGCGGTCGCCGAACCCGCACGCGCTACCACCACGGTCGGACGCGCCGCCCGCGCGCTACCCACCGGTGCGATCGCCCGGGAAGACGAGCTGCTCAGCGATGTCGCGTCTCGGGGGGTGCTGCGGCCCAACTTGGACGCCGTCGCCGTCATCGACGCCGACGGCAGGCTCACGGGGTTGATCACCTCCAGCGATCTGGTCCTCGCCTGTGATCGCTCGGTCCTCGGCCTGCCGCTGCGAATCGGTGAGCACCGGCCTCTTGCGTCGGCCCTCTACGAAAGAAGAACGCCATGACATCCGCACCGGTCATCCGGGACGAACCGCAGCCGATCTTCCGCGACCGTCGGGAGGCCGGTCACGTGCTGGCCGGGCTGCTCGAGCACTATCGAGGCGATCCGGACGTGATCGTGCTCGGCCTCGCCCGCGGCGGTGTGCCCGTCGCCTGGGAAGTCGCCGCCGCACTCAGCGCACCGCTGGACACACTCATCGTGCGTAAACTCGGCGCTCCGGGGAATCCGGAGTTCGCACTCGGCGCACTGGCCACCGGCGGCCGGATGGTGGTGAACGACGACGTGGTCCGGGGGCTGGGTCTCACGGCCGAACAGGTGCGCGGCATCGCCCGTGCCGAGGCACGTGAATTGGCCCGTCGCGAGGCTGCCTATCGGGGCGGCCGGCCACCTCTGGATGTCGCGGGCCGCACCGTGATTCTCGTCGACGACGGACTGGCCACCGGCGCGAGCATGTCCGCCGCCGTCGACGCGATCGGCATGGGCGAGCCGAAGCGGATCGTCGTCGCTGTTCCGTCGGCTCCGGAATCCACCTGCCGCGAATTCGGAGCCTTGGTCGACGAAATGGTGTGCGCGACCATGCCGTCACCGTTCCTCGCGGTGGGCAACTCGTTCTGGAATTTCACCCAGGTGACCGACGAAGAGGTCCGGGAACTGCTTGCGGCTCCGACGGTCGGTGCGCGAATCGCAATGACCGATCCTGTCGAAGTCCTCCGTGAGATGGCGATCGAGGCGCCCGACGGCATTCCCCCTGAGCATGCTCTCGAAGATCTGATCGGCGATGCCCGGTTCGTGCTGATCGGCGAGAGCTCGCACGGTACATACGAGTTCTACGCGGCACGCGCCGCCATCACCCGTTGGCTCATCACGGAGAAGGGTTTCGCCGGCGTGGCCGCCGAAGCGGATTGGCCCGACGCGCATCGGGTAGACCGATACGTGCGCGGTGTGGGCACCGATGAATCGGCCACCGACGCTTTGAGCAGCTTCGAACGGTTTCCGTCCTGGCTGTGGCGCAACACCGTGGTCCGCGAGTTCATCTCCTGGCTGCGCCTGCACAACGACGAGCAGCGCCGCGCGGGTGGCGCGCTCGCCGGGTTCTACGGCCTGGATCTGTACAGCATGCACCGCTCGATGCGACAGGTGATCACGTATCTGGAGACGGCGGACCCCGCCGCGGCGGAGCGAGCCAGGCGGCGCTACAGCTGTTTCGACCGCACCTCCGAGAATGACGGCCAAGCCTACGGTTTCGCTGCGGCGTTCGGCGCCGGTGAGTCCTGCCAAGCCGATGTCGTGCGCCAGCTCGTCGATATGCAACGCAGCGCCGCCGAACATATCGAGGTACGCGACGGCGAGGCCTATTTCGACGCGTTGCGCAACGCCTGGACGGTACGCAATGCCGAGGCATACTATCGCGCCATGTTCGGCGACCGGGTGTCGTCGTGGAACCTGCGCGACGAGCACATGGCCGACACCCTCGATGCTCTCGCCGATCACCTCGGACGTCCCGACGCTCCGGCCCGCATCGTCGTGTGGGCGCACAACTCCCACATCGGCGACGCACGCGCGACCGAATTGGCCTCCGAGGGGCAGCTCTCGCTCGGGCAGCTCGTGCGCGAACGCCACACCAGCGCCTGCCGCACCATCGGATTCACCACCTGTCGTGGCATGGTGACGGCGGCAAGCAGGTGGGACGGTCCCGCCGAGCTCAAACTCGTGCGGCCGCCCCTTCCGAGCAGTGCGGAAGAACTGCTGCACGACACGGGAATCGCCGCATTCATGATTCGCACCGACTTGCCTGGTGGCGCCGGGGAGATCCTGCGTCATCCGCGCCTCGAGCGCGCCATCGGCGTCATCTACCAGCCCCGCACCGAACGTCAGAGCCACTATTTCCATACCCGGCTCGCCGACCGGTACGACGCCGTCATCCACATCGATAACACCACGCCTCTGGCGCCGCTGGACCCCGGCCGCCACTGGATCTCCGGCGCGACGCCGGAAACCTACCCCACGGGGCTGTAGGGAACGGTCGCCGATCCCCGAGTTGGCGACCGTGTACGTGACACATGATCGCGGCGAACCGGCGTGGCCGAGCCGGTGGTCGGGCCCAGCCGGGAATGTCCATCAGTCCGGACCCGCAATGGCTTCCTGGACGGGCGGGGACGGCCCGACCGAGGTCGGCCGTCTCACGCCGCAGGGGGCGTCAACACCGTATCGATCAAGTACACGGTGGCGTTCTCGGTCTGGAGTCCGCCGCAGATCACCTTGGCATCAGCCACTTCGAGATTGTCACCGCTGCCTGTCACAGTGACCGTGGAACCTTCGACGGTCTGATGGTCCCCCGCGATCTCTCCCGGCCCCAGCCTTCCTGGCACCACGTGATACGTCAGGAGCTTGGTGAGCGCGGCCGAATCGGTCTTCAGCGTTTCGATCGTCGCGGGATCGACCTTGGCGAAGGCCGCGTCGACCGGTGCGAACACGGTGGATTGTCCGCCGTCGAGGGTACCGACCAGGTTCACCTGCGGATTGAGCTGACCGGATACCGCGGCGACGAGCTGGGTGAGCAGCGGGTTGTTCGACGCGGCGACCGACACGGGTTCGGTCGCCATGCCGGTCACCGAGCCCGGCCCAGTCGGCACCTGCTCGGCGTATGCCGCGCAGCCGGGGCCGACGGGAGCCGCCGCAGGTGTTCCCGTGGCCGTCGTCGTCTTGACGGCCGGACTGGTGGTCGAGGTAGCGGAGGGTGTGTCGTTGTCATCCGCGCAGGCCGACGCGCCCAGGACGGCGGCGGTGACGGCCGTAGCCAGCAGAAGTGATCGTTTCGCGTTTCGCATCTTGGGTTGCTTCCTTCAGGTTGACCTCAGCGGTCGTAGTTGTCATCACGCGCGAATACCGCACCGCTGCGGTAGGCCGCAACAGCCACCGCCGCGTTAACGCGCGCTGTGCGGGAGGCCCGCACGAGCGGATGCTCACTCCAGGAAGTCTTGCACCGAACGCACTCGAATGCATCGTTTATGCGTCGATTAGTGCTGAAAATTCGCTGTGAGTTAGCGCGGGCACGTTCGAATCACCCGCCCAGCCCCGCTGCCGACCGGATCGCCGGCTTCCACCATGGGATGCGTGCGCTTCGACCAGCTCGGGTCATCGGCATTGCGGCCCTTTCGGCCTGCGAGACCATGACCAACGACAGCAGCCGATCGACTCCCGACTTCTTACGCTACGAACGACAGCTGATTTCCGAATTCCGGAGGCAGGACATGGACATGCCATACCGTGAGAACCCGCATCTGCTGGCGTCGGCGCCAGTGGTCGTCGGCGCAGACGGTTCCGAGGGCAGTGAACTGGCCGTCCGCTGGGCCGCCGAGACAGCGGCACGGCGTGGCCGCACTTTGCTCATCGCGCACGGGCTCGACATCGCAGGGCTGCGCTCCATGACGGGCAGCCACATGGCCATACCTCCATCGATCATCGAAGCCATACGAACGCGCGGCGCGGGAATCGCCGCCAGCGCACGTCGGCTGGCCGGCGAGGTCGCGCCGGGCCTGGAAATCGAAATCGAAGTCTCCGAGGCGAGCGCGTCCAGGCTGCTGATCCACCGCTCGCAATCCGCGCATCTCGTCGCGGTCGGCGCCACCGGCAACGCCGGCGTCTTCGCTCATCTCGGCTCCACGCTGCTCGCGGTCACCAGTCACGGCCGCGGCTCCATCGTCGTGGTCCGCGACACCGGCGCGGAAGCGCGTATCGAACAGCAAGGCCCGGTGGTGGTCGGCGTCGACGGCAGCCCGGTCGGCGAGGCCGCTATCGCCGCCGCCTTCACCGAAGCATCAGAGCGCGGTGCCGAGTTGGTGGCTGCCCATTCTTGGAGTGACTTGCACTTCGAGGAATTCGCGGGCGAGGCCGACACCGGTTTCATGGGTTCCGGCCTGGAAACCGCCGAAGACGCGATTCTCGCTGAACGTCTGGCCGGGTGGCAGGAGAAATATCCCGATGTCCGCGTGACCCGTAAAGTGTACTCGACCGGAGCGACTCAACGCCTCGAATATTGGTCCAAGACCGCGCAGTTGATTGTGGTCGGCAGCCGCGGCCGCGGTGGTTTCACCGGCCTGTTGCTCGGCTCGACCAGCAATTTTCTCGTCCAGCACGCGCATTGCCCCGTCCTGGTCGCGCACACGGCGTGAACGCCACGCCAGCGGCCGCCATCCCAGAGCCGCTCGCTCGTGCGGTCAACCGTCCCGATCTAGACCGAATACCTTGTAGTGGATGCCCGAGAACGCCGGTGCAGTACTGGGTCACGTTCGCTGTCTCGTGTCCGCAGTCGCGTGTGTTGCGGGCGCTGTAGGCTCCCCGCCCTCGCGGCGATGCGAACTCTTTCATGGTGACGTCCGAGCAGCCGACGCGGCCACGGATTCGCTTGCAGTCGCCGAAGGTGTCGATCCCTACCGAAAATGACGGATCCGCATACCAAAGGGCAGCGACATGGCTGAGCGGCACGAATTCGCACGAGTTCGCGTCCGCTGCGGTAGTGGTCGGCGCCGACGGCAGCGAAGTCGGCGAAAGCGGCGATAACCGCCGCTTTCGCCGAAGCGGCGGCACGCGGTGTCGACCTCGTTACCGTCCACGCTTGCGGCGATCTCACCGCCGGTGGGTTCGCCGGAACACAATACCTCGACATCCCACTGGAGAACCTGGAGATCGGTGAGCGGGCGCTGTTGGCCGAGCCATGCGGGCGGGGCGGATTGATCGTCGTACATACGAAGTGAGCGTGTCCGCTGCCGCAGGCCATCGCGGCGACGGGTTTGTGCTGTACTGGCGCGCGCTTCGTCATCTGCGGCCTGCCACTGTCGGCACAGTAGGCCTAGGCCTCACCGAGGCGGTCGTGGCATCGGCATTGGTCAGGGTAGTGGACAGATCCCAGATATCCATGAGTGTGCTCAGCGGCGTTCTCGTCGCCACTGCGGTACTGCTGGACATCAGAGATCAGTCACCGTGACCTCCTGCTGCGAGCGATGGTGAAGCAACGAGCAAGCTATCCGGCAAACCTTGGTTCAGCTTCACTCGCTTCGGGTCGTCCGCACCCGGCGCCCGGCGGGCAAATCGCTGATTCGGCTCTGATATGGGGATTTCGACGCCACGGCTGGGACACGATGCGGCCGGTCGCGCTTCACACCGGGCGGTCGTGCAGCTCGGCCATCGTCGCCTCGACTCGATCGAGCTCGCGCTCGACGACGCTGCGGTGGGCCGAGGGCAACCAGAACAGCACGCGGTCGACTCCCGCTTGCTCGTAGGCTTCGAGAACCTGGAGGTCATCGGCGGGTGCGCCCATTACAACGATGTAGATCGGGCGGTCGGCCCGCGTCCGCAACTCGGCGATCCGCTCGATGATCCCAGGGCCGTGATTGGGCATCCATGCGTCGCCGTACTCGAGCACGCGATCCAGCACCGTCGGGCCATTGCCGCCGACGAGGATCGGCGGGTGCGGCCGCTGGATCGGCTTGGGATCACTCCAGATCCGGTCGAACGAGATGTACTCGCCGTGGAACGAGGCCTCGTGCTGCGTCCAGATCGCCTGCATGGCCCGGACGTACTCGCCCATGCGCCGCATGCGGGTCCGCGGATCGGTGCCGTGATTCGCCATCTCCTCGCGGTTCCAGCCTGCGCCGATGCCGAAGTCGAACCGCCCACCGGACAGCTGGTCGAGCGACGCGACCTCCTTGGCGGTAATGATCGGGTCACGCTGGGCCACGAGCGCGATACCGGTCCCGACCCGCAGCGCTTTCGTGGCGCCCAACGCGTAGGCGCTCGCCACGAAGGGGTCGTAAGTGTGCGCGTATTTTCGCGGCAGCGGCGGCGCGCCTTTCTCGCCGTTCCATGGCGTGTCCCGCGCCGCCGGGATGTGCGTATGCTCGGCCCACATCAGCCACCGATGGCCGCGCTCCTCGACGGTTCGAGCGAGCTCCGCAGGCCCGATGCCGTCGTGGGTCGGGAAGTAGGCTACGCCAGCATCCATTTGCTCGAAGTTACCCGCCGCGCTCGAGACCGCCAAGGCGACTTGCCGCGGCCGTGATGCCCAGCTTCACTACCGATCACCCGGGAATGACGTACTGCACCTGAACCGAATCGGGCGAGTGGAAGATTTCCTTTGTGGTGACGGACAACTCGACGTGGCCGGGGCCGGAGGGGATGGTGGCGGAGTTGTACCAGGAGCCGACCAGCTTGATCGTAGTGTTCCCCCGCGCGCCGGTGTCGATGTTGTGCCAGGAGACGTAGGCGGTGGTCGCGCAGGTGCCGATGCCCTCGAAGGCGCTGGTGAGGTGAAGTCCCTGGGAGGAGTCCTGGTCCACGTTCCCGCGAACCGTGCCGTAGCACAGGCCCGCTTCCGTTGCCGTGGTGTAGAGGACCGGGAGGTTCACAGCCTCAGCCGAGGCGGTACCGGCAAACACGAACGCCGGGGCGCAGGCCACTACGGCGGCAGCGGCGGTCGTGGCCAATTTGGTAACTGAGCGCATGAACTTCCCCTCTGAGTCTGCACACTGAACGGCATGCCCGGATGCGCGGCGGCCGGGCCCTCGCCACCGGACGTTCGCGAACACCGGCCCGGCTGCACGTCTTATCGGCTATCCCCCGGGGGCGTTACGCCGAGGCCACGTCTATGACTGCTGCCTGCCCGGCGGCAGGTGGGGAGTGAAGTCATCCAGTCGGGCGAGCGCACCACATCACGGCGTGCCGACTCGCTTGCACTGGCAGTCGCGGAGGAAGCGGGAGACGCGAGCCGGGAGATCCTGGACAAGCCCGAGCGCGAACGATGCATCGATGACGAGTTCACGGGCCTCGGTCGGGTCCAGGGCCGCGAGGTCGGACTCGATCCAGTTGAAGCGCATGTCCGATGCCGATGGCATCTGAAACTTGTGCGGCTCGCTCGCGATGAGCGCCGCTCGCTCCTCCCTGGGGAACGCGAAGCCCATCACGGTCTCGTCGAGGGAGAACGACACGTAGACAATCTGCTTGACGCGGAACTTCAGCCTGCCACGTACATAGACCTCGTACGGGCGTTCCAACTCGGTCCCCAGTGGTGGTTACGAACAACGCGGTACTTTGCTCGGTCCGACTCGGGGGTGAGAAGTATGACCGATGACACACTCACCCCGGTCATTCCTCCTTCGCTTAGACCACGGCCCGCAGCGGGGCTCGACACGATGCCCGGCGCGCACGGGCTGCCTCTGGGAATGTCGAGCAACCGCCGCAGCGCACAGCGGCGCACAGCATTCGTCCCGTCGATGCCAACGGCCATGTCGTCGACAAGACCGTCCTCACTGCGCCGGACTGGCGCCCTGGTGACCAGTTGTCGTGGCGATCGCGGCTGGGTTGATCGTGATCACCCGCCCCGGCTACGGCCGCCGCGGCGTCACCAAATACGGGCACTTGCCCCTGCCGGCGGCGATCCGTCGCGGCGCGGGTATCCGAGTCCACGACCGGGTCCTGCTGGCCGCCGACCCCCAGCACGCTCTGCTGGTGGTGTACCCGGCGCATGTGCTCGACGAAATCCTCGCGCGCCGCTTCGCCGAGGGAGCAAGCGCATGAACGCGCGCCGCGGCCGACATCGCCACCGTCCAGATGATGATGGAACGTTTCGGGCTTACCGTCGCCGACCTGTCAGCACAGACCGGGCCGGCTTCGGTCGCGCCCCGGTCCTCAACCCGGTGCCGCAGTCGGCGGCCAGGCGGCGAGCCATGGCGCACCACAGCCCCACTGGAGCCGAAGCCCGTTGTCCGCCGGGCACGGTTGCGACAACGAGTTCCCGAAGCGCAGCCGAGGTAGATTCCCGAGCGAATGTGGGACGAACTGTTCGACGAGATGGGATGCGACCGGGATCGAGCGCTGCCGCTGTTCTACGTTTCCAGCAAAGCCCGAGCCAGTGAACTGCTTGGCCTGCTGCTCGACGACATCGACTGCGGTGGACAGCGAATCTGGGTGATCAAGGCGCTGGGCGCCGACTGCACGGCGTGCACGTCGTGGGCTGCGGCGATGGAGCTTCCGGCGCGCGCAACCGCGAGGAAGTGCTCGACCTGCCTGAACTCCATTGCGCGGTCCCAGGGTTCGGCCCACGGCAACTCACCCGACGCTGTGCGGGCTGCCCGGGACCGGGCAGCCCGCACAAACGGTCAGGCCGGGGCGGCGGCCATCGCGGTAGTAGTCCGCGCGACGGCCGGGTCGCGCAGGGTGCGCAACAGCAGCCAGCTGAGCACGGGCATCACAACCAGCGGGATCAACGCGACCTGCAGGGAGGTGGCATCGGCGAGTCGGCCGAGCACCGGGCCGGCCAAGCCGCCGATGGAGACGGTGAGCCCGAGGGTGACGCCACTGGCGGTGCCGACCCGCGAGGACAGATAGTCCTGGCCCAGGGTCACCTGCAGCGAGAAAGGCACATACAACCCGACCGAGGTCAACGCCAGGAACAGGAACACACCCGGGCCCGGCACCCACACCACCCCGGCGATCGCCACCGCGGTCAGCACATACGACCACCGCGACACCGTCACCCGATCCCAGCGCTTCGCCAGATACCCGCCCGGCACCGCCCCGACCACGCCGCCGAGGTAGAGCACGAACAACGCCACCGTGCCCGCGGCCGAGCTCCCGCCCATACGCTCGGCGATGTAGAGGGAGATGAAGGTGCTCAACCCGACGAACGCGATCGAACGGAACACCACCGCCAGCGACATCCGCACGAACGAGGCGACATCGTCGTGCCCGGTCGGCGTGAACTCTTCGACCCCGGCCACCTGGCGCTGCTGCAGGGCCCGCAGCACCGGCACCGTCACCGCCACCCCCGCCAGCGCCGGCGTCAACAGCCACGGCGTGCAGCTCAATCCGCCGACCGCGACCGTGCCCGCGACCAGCAGCGGCGCCAGCGCGAACCCGATACTGCCGCCCGTAGCGAAATACGCCATCGCGGTGTGGCTACCGCCGCTCGCGGCGCGCGCGACCCGGGCGGCTTCCGGGTGGTAGGCCGCTACCCCGATCCCCGAGATCGCGGCGAACACCAGGGCGAATGCATAGGAGCCCGACAGTCCGGTAACCGCGATCCCGGCACCCCCGACCACGGTGGCAACCGGCAGCAGCCACGGCATCGACCACTTATCGGTCAACGCACCGAACAACGGCTGCACCACCGAGGACAGCAACGACGCCGCCAGCACGATCCCCGAAGCCGCGGCATAGGTGTAGGCGCGCTCGGCGACGAAGAACGGCACGAGCGCGGCGACCGCGCCCTGGTAGACATCGACAGAGGCATGACCGCTGGACAACAGAAAAATAGAAGTGTTTCGTCGCACGGACTCCATGCTCACCAGCCGAGCGCTGTCGCGCTTCCGATAAACTGACAGCCTGTAATGGAAATCCGCCATCAACCCGTCGCGCCGACTCGCGCCCAACTCCTCGCCCCCGGCGAGGAGATCGATGCCCACCGCCACGACGACCACCAGATCATCTACGCAGGCCACGGCGTTCTCTCGATCACTACCAGCGCCGGAACCTGGGTCGCACCCAGCACACACGCCATCTGGGTCCCCGCCGGCACCGTCCACGCCCACCGCGCCTACGGCGAACTGCACCTGCACATGCTCGGCCTGCCCACCACCGACACCCCCCTCGGCCTGACCTCCCCCACCGTGCTGAGAGTCGAACCGCTACTGCGGGAACTGATCATCGCCTACACCCGCGACACCGGCGACAGCCCCGAACGCACCCGGCTGCGCGCGGTCCTGCTCGACCAGCTGCGCGCCTCACCCCAACAACCCCTGCACCTGCCCACCCCCACCACACCACTGCTGCGTGCGGTGTGCGGCATGCTGCTCGACAACCCCGGCGACACCCGCACCCTGACCGAACTCGGCCGCGACGTCGGCGCCAGCGACCGCACCCTGTCCCGACTGTTCCGCACCGACCTCGGCCTGACCTTCCCCCAATGGCGCACCCAACTACGCCTACACCACGCACTGATCCTGCTCGCCGACAAAACTCCCGTCACGACCGTCGCCCACCGCTGCGGCTGGGCCTCGGCCAGCGCCTTCATCGACACCTTCCGCAAAACATTCGGCCACACCCCCGGCGCTCACCCTCACCCTTGACCCTGTCGCCCCCGGAAGCACCACCTGGTCGGGCGTGTACGAGATCTTGTCTGAGTTGATCTCGTGGTCTGGCAAGGTGGCATGGCGAAATGCCTTGCTGCCCAGGAAGGACCGCAACGTTGGCGCACGAAACCAACGACCCGCGCACGCCGGATGTGGATGCTCTGGCCGAGCAGCTGCTGGATCGAGCCGATGCCGATTCCGCGCAGCTACTGGGACCGGACGGGCTGCTGAGGCAGCTGACCCAGAGAGTGCTCAACCGGGCACTGGACGCGGAATTGACCGAGCATCTGGGGGTATGAGAACGGCGATTCGGCCCACCGCGGTTCGGCAACAACCGCAACGGCTGGACGTCCCAGACGGTGCTGACCGATATTGGTGCGGTGCCGGTGAGTCTCGACGCGGCCGCCGCCCGCCGATTGCGGTTGCCTGGGCGCGTCGGCTCCGGCCCACGCGCCGAATCCGGCCAGCTGTCCGGCGAGCACCGCCTCGTCTCCCGGGTCGAGCGTCTTGAGCGCGGCCTGCACCGCCACGTCGTCGCCGAACAGCGCAGCCAGTTCGGGCGCGTACGAGATGCATCCGACCGACCGCAACAGCGCCGTCTCGAAGACGGTGCGGCGCAGGATGGGATCACTGCCGGTCAGGTCCTGCGCGAACCTGGTCGCCACCGCGCACGCGCGCAAACCCTTCTCGAAGGTCATGCCCGCGGCCAGATCCGTGGTGAGCGACAGCGCCGCGAGCACCTCCGCGACCCGCAGCGGCGGTTCCTCGATGCGCGGCGGCCGTTCCGCGGATTCGAATCCCATACGTTCCTCCTGATTGCTCGTCGGCTCGATGATCTCGATCCCCGCACGCCTTCGTCATCGGCCGAACGACCTACCGAACCTCCCGACCATCTCGCACTCGATGGCGGGCATCCAGGTGCCATCGGCCCCACCTCCCGATTCCGTAGGCTGTTCGGCCGATGCGGGGACGAGCCCGAGTGCTGATAGTCGGAATCGCAAACATTCAGCAGGAGGACATGATTCATGACCGACACCACCGCATCCACCAAGCCGGGGACACCGGAGAGCGCATTGACATCCAGGTTGTACGCCCTGTTGGCCGAGGGCCGCGTCGATGCCCTCGTCGCCGCGTTCAGCCCTTCCATCGTCTGGACCGTGCCGCCCGGCCTGCCCTACGGGGGAATCTCTGTGGGGCACTCCGGTGTGGCCGACATCTTCACCCGAATGACCGTGGTCTGGGACCAATTGCGGGTACTGCCGGACGAAGTCGTCGGCGTCGCCGACCGAGTGTTCGCGACGGGCCACTACACCGCGGTCTCGCGCACCACCGGCCGGGCGATGCGCGCCAGGTTCACCCACCACTGGTGCTTCGCCGACGGTGCGCCGATCTCGTTCGAGACGGTCGCCGACACCGGCGCCATGGTCGCGGCCCTGTCGTGACACTCCGGCGGCCCCCGTCGTGCCGGGGGCCGCCCACAATCCCGCGAACGCGCTGCGCTCAGGTGCCGAAACGCCGTCGGGAAGCTTCGATTTCACCCAGGTAGCGCTGGGTCCACTCGCACATTCCGCCGATGGTCACACGCAGGGCCTGCCCCGAGTCGGTCAGGGTGTACTCCACGCGCGGGGGCACCGTCGGATGCACACAGCGTTTGACCAGACCATTGCGTTCGAGCATGCGCAGATTCTGGGTGAGCATCTTGTGGCTGATGCCCTCGACCGCGATGCGCAGCTCGCTGAAATCACAACCGCCGCCGATCTTCGTCACCGCATCGAGCGTACGACGATCGAGGTCGGTGATGACCACCGTCGCGCCCTCGTCGGTGAATTCCTGGGCAATGCCCCAGACCGACGTCGGAGGCTCCTCTGGTAATGAGGGCGACCTTCCCTTCGAGCGCGAGAGCCGTGGTGTCTCCTGAGATTTCGAGATAGCGGCAGGTTCACGCGGCTGCGCGTGGAGCGGCCGGAAGGTGGTGAAAGCGACCGAGGCCGTAAAGTGTGGCCACGCAGATGGATTCTGGTTTTGGTTCCAGACGAATTCGAGCGTCACGGACTGCCTAGAGCAGTGAGCGATCCAGACGAAAAGTGACGTCACTCGGGCGGCTGGGGCGCCTCATTCTGACGAAGACGCCGGACGATCAGGTTCTGTTGTCCGGGATCAAACAGCTGTGCCGGTTTCCGGATTGCCGGTTTCATGGACGAAAGCCCGGCCACTGATGACTCGCCGCCCGGATAACGTCGCTATTGGCGGCTCAGCGCAGTCCGGCCAGGAGCCGACGCCAGGGGCTCAGAGTCGTTTCGGGCGGTCACGGCCATAGCTCTTTCGGTATCGTGTCGCCTTCGTCGAAGAATGTTGCCTCAGGATGTTTGTCGTAGAGGATCGCGAGGTCACGTCCCCACAGCAGGCCGAGATCGCGGTCGATCGCCCAGTCCAAGACCGCCCATAATTGCGCCTGCATCCAGCGTTTGTCGGTCGTGGAGAGCTCGCTGACATCGCCCTCGGGTTTCGGTGGTATCAGGGAGGCCAAGCGTCGGGTTTCGGCGGCGTCGAGCCAGCCGTGGATACCCTCTCCACTGGCACCTTCGATCAAGTAAGCTGCGCCGTAGTCCAGTCGTTCGAGCAGTTTGTCGAGTTCAGTGGCAGGTGTGGGCTCTCGACGCGGGTACTCACTGAAGACCCGCGAGACATACGACCCCCAGCTGCCGAGCCACGCGTAGGCGCGCAGCGACTCACGGGTGATGATCCACTCCACAAGGTCGACGAAATCAACGTAATCCCATACCGACCCGTCATAATCCGATCCGTCGCCAACCGGCTTGAACCCCTTGGCGAGCGTCCCGTTCACGACGTGGAAGTCACGTCCGAGATCGCAGACAGAGAACGAGTCGTCGACATGGGTCATCACCGTAGCCAGTCCCTCGAAATCACCCGGGGTCTCCGCGCTGAGCGCCACGAGGGAGTGAGCTCGCCAGCGACGAATGCCATCCGCGACGATTGGGTGGTCAGGCCCCGACCTCAGGGCCGGGATGACAGCCGTCCGGAACTTCTCTTCGTCGAACGCGCATACCACGCCCCATGTGCCCACGCGTGACCTCCTCTGATCCGATCGGGGGCTGAGCATGACAGTCGCGGGTCGGTCGATCAATATCGGAATATCGCCAGGATTGGTCAGGAGAGCAAACTAGGCGGAGTAGACGACGATCCCGGTCAGCCGAAAACTCATCGCACCGTGCCTGACGTGTTTCCCGGGTAGTCCTCATCGGTCGGTGAGCAGCCGCCGACGAGGACACCGCATCACTCCCATGGCGCGGACCGGGAATAGCTTGCCGTCCGAGCGCGGCGCGTGGTCGATGGACCACGCGCCGCGCGACTCCAGCCGCTGGGCAGGGAGAATAGTGTCGGCGCGCATACGGTGCATGCGCGCCGCTACGACGACGCCTGCGCGCTCTGTGAAACAGCCATCGGCTCGGCACGGACCACCTGCTCACGGAGCCCGATCGGCTCGTCGTGCTGGCGGGCGGCCGCATAGACCTGCAAGTAGCGGGTGATGGCGATCCGACCCTCGTCGGTCAGCGCGTCACTCTCGTCGCCGCGCTGGTAGGCCAGTTCGAAGACGTGGTCACCCAGCTCTACGGCCACTTCGACGACGCGTCGGCTGGTGCCGGGCGCGAGCAGGCCGGTGGCAAGCAGGTGGCGGTGAAGCAGGTCGGTGAGCCTGCCGAGGTGCTTTCTGATGTCGTCGCGGAGAGCCTCGTTGTGCCGGGAGGCGTAGTAGAGCGCGACGAAGTCCGGGTGGGACATGTAGTGGCGGCCGTGAAAGGCGATGAACGCCTCGACGGCGGCCGCGATGTCCGGATGTGGCCGGGCGGTGGCGAGGGACTCCTCCAGTTCGCTGTCGAGGCGCGTGAGTTCGCGGGCGAGCAGCTGCTCGAAGATGGCGTCGCGGTTGGTGAAGAACTGGTACACAGTCGCGGCCGGGACACCAGCACGTTCCGCCACGGAACGGACCGTCGCCGCGTCGGTTCCCTCCGCCGTGATGATCTCCACGGCGGCGTCCAAGATCCGCTGGACGCGCTCGCGGCTGCGCTGCTGGACCGGTTCGCGGCGGAGGGGGCTGGCGTCGGGCACGGCATCCATGGTAGACACGAAAAAAATAACATGACGTCATGTTCATGTTCCAGTGGATCTCTTGCGGAGGCGACTACACCATGAGCGCGACCGGGGCAGCCGTCGATGCGTTGACCAAGGCGGGGCGGGCGATACGCGGCTCCGGGGGCGGCAGCACCGCGAAGGCCGCGTGCAACTTGTGCGAGGCGATTTGCGGGATCCAGATCACCATCGAGAGCGGGAGGGCCGTCGGTGTGCGCGGCGACCGCGACGACCCCCTATCCCGCGGCCACGTGTGCCCCAAGTCCGTAGCGATGACCGACGTGCACAGCGACCCGGACCGGCTACGGCGGCCGCTGCGCAAGATCGACGGAGAATGGGTGGAGGTGGACTGGTCCGAGGCGATCAGTGCGGCGGCCCGCGGACTCGCTCAGGCCCGTCGGCGGCACGGCGCGAATGCGGTGGCGGTCTACCTGGGCAACCCCTCGGTCCACAGCCTCGGCGCGATGACCCACGGGTCCGCGTTCGCCTCATTGCTGCGAACCCACAACCACTTCTCGGCATCCTCGGTCGACCAGTTGCCGCACCAGGTCGTTTCGGCACTGCTATACGGCCACCAGTTCCTGTTGCCGGAGCCGGATCTGGACCGGACACAGCACCTGCTCATGTTCGGCGCCAACCCGCGTGCGTCGAACGGAAGCCTGATGACCGCGCCGGATATGGCGCGGCGGCTGCGGGAGATCCGCGAGCGCGGCGGGCGGGTCACCGTCATAGACCCGCGCCGCACGGAGACAGCCGCGGACGCCGATGAGCACGTGTTCATCCGGCCCGGCACGGACGCCGCGGTGCTGTTGGCCATGGTGCACGTCGTCTTGCGAGACCGGGCACCGCGCCTGCCCGAATACGTCACGCGTGCGGACGCGCTCCGAGACGCGGTCGCCGAGTTCACGCCGGAAGCCGCCGGCCGTTTCAGCGGCGTGCCCGCCGCCACGATCACCCGCCTCGCCCACTCCTTCGCCGATGCGGGCCCCGCCGCCTGCTACGGCAGGTTCGGCGTGTCGACCCAGCGTCACGGGACGGTGTGCCAGTGGGCCATCCAGGTGCTCAATATCATCACCGGCAACCTGGGCCGCGAGGGCGGGACGCTGTTCACCGACCCGGCCATCGACATGACACGGCTGCTGAGCCCGGGCCATTTCGGTCGCCGCCGCAGCCGTGTGCGCGGGCTTCCTTCCTTCGCCGGGGAGTTTCCGGTCGCCGCCCTTGCCGAGGAGATCACGACGCCGGGCGAGGGGCAGGTCCGGGCGCTGTTGACGATCGCGGGAAACCCGGTGCTGTCCACTCCTGCCGGAGCCGCACTCGGCACGGCCCTCGGCGGCCTCGACTTCATGGTGGCCGTGGACTTCTACCTCAACGAGACCACTCGCCACGCCGACGTCATCCTGCCGCCGACCAGCGCGCTGGAACGAGACCACTACGACTTGGTTTTCCGGTCCTTCGCCGTGCGCAATACCGCGAAATACTCGCCCGCGGTGCTGCCCAAGCCGCGCGGCGCGCGGCACGACTGGGAGATCTTCCGCGACCTCGGCTCGGCCTACCAACGCCACCTCGGAGGCGGCCGGATGCAGGTATTGCGCCGTCGCCTCAGTAGGCCCGCCCTGGCCACCGAGATTCGGCTGCGGACACCGCCGCGCCGACTGGTGGACCTGCTCCTGCGCACAGGGCGCTACAAACTGAGCGTGCGGCGACTGCTCGCTCACCCGGCCGGGCTCGACCTGGGCCCGCTGCGGCCAGGCGTCGAGCATCGCCTGCGCACTCCTGACCGCCGACTACACCTCGTGCCACCGGAGATCGCGGACGCCCTCGACACTCTGCGCTCCGACCTGGGTACGGCTCCGGCGGATCCAGGGTCGCTGCTGTTGATCGGCCGACGGCACCTGCGCTCCAACAATTCCTGGATGCACAACTACGCCCGCCTCGTCGCCGGTCCGCAGCGACACCATCTGCTCATGCATCCTGCCGACGCGGCCCGCCTCGGACTGGCCGACGGGCCCGCCGTGCTGCGCTCGCGCACCGGCGCCGTGCGGGTGGACGTCAGGCAGACCACCGACATCATGGCGGGCACGGTCAGCCTGCCGCACGGGTACGGGCACGCGGCGGCGGAAAGCCGGCTGTCCGTGGCCTCCCGGGTCGCGGGCGCGAGCGCCAACGATGTCACCGACCCGCTGTTCCTGGACACCGTCAGCGGAAACGCCGCCCTCAACGGAATCCCGGTCACCGTGGAACCGCTCCCCGACTCCCGCTAGCAAGGAACGCCATGCCCCACGTCATCACCCAGCCGTGCTGCAACGACGCCTCCTGCGTGCCGGTGTGCCCGGTCGGCTGCATCCATCCCACCCCCGACGAACCGGGCTTCGCCTCCGCCGAAGCCCTCTACATCGACCCCGCCGGCTGCATCGACTGCGGCGCCTGCGTCGCCGAGTGCCCGGTCGGGGCGATCACCCGCGACACCGCGCCCGCCGCAGGCCGGTTCTTGGACCTGGCGGAGGCTTATTACCAGCGAAACCCGCTGCCGCCCGGCATCCCCGACGCCTCGCCGCCCGCTGCGCGGGCCGAGATCGAGGAGCTTCGAGTCGCGGTGGTGGGCTCCGGGCCCGCGGGCGCGTATGCCGCACTCGAGCTGCTCGAGCATCCGGGCGCGACAGTCACGATGTTCGACCGGCTGCCCACACCGTGGGGTCTGGTGCGAGGCGGGGTGGCCCCCGACCACCCGTCCACCAAATCCGTCACCGAGATATTCGAGCGCGCCGCCGCCAATGGCCGCTTCCGCTTCCACCTCAACGTCGAGGTCGGTACCCACATCAGCCACGACGAGCTGGCCGCAGCGCACCACGCCGTCGTCTATGCCTATGGGGCCTCCGGTGACCGCCGCCTGGGGATTCCCGGCGAGGACCTGCCGGGCAGCGCGTCGGCAACCGAGTTCGTGAACTGGTACAACGGCCACCCGGACTTCATCGACCGCACGTTCGATCTCTCCTGTCGCCGTGCGGTCGTCGTCGGCAACGGCAACGTCGCCCTCGACATCGCCCGCCTCCTGGTCGCCGATCCCGCGGAGCTCGCCGCCACCGATATGGCCGACCACGCGGTGGCCGCCCTGGCCGCAGGCACGATCGAGGAAGTCGTGGTGCTCGGCCGGCGCGGCCCCGCGCAGGCCGCGTACACCACTCCCGAGCTGCTCGCACTGACCGATCTCGACGGCGCCGATGTTCTCGCCTTGTCCGACGAGGCCAGGGTGGATCCCGACCAGCTCGCCGCACTTCGATCGGATCCGATCGGGCTGGCCAAAGCGCAGGCCACCGCGGAACTCACCACATGCCACCGCGGCGCGTCGCGCCGTATTGTCCTGCGCTACTTGTGTTCTCCGCTGGAGATCTTGGGCGATCAACGAGTCACCGGACTGCGTGTGACTCGCAATCGGCTCGAACACGGCCCCGGCGGCGACGTCCGCGCTGTCCCGACCGGAATCGAAGAGACCATCGAGGCGGGCCTGGTACTCCGGGCGGTGGGCTACCGCGGCGCTGCGCTGTCCGGGCTGCCCTTCGACCATGACCGCGGTGTACTGCCCAACGACTTGGGCCGAGTCCTCGCCGCGAGCGGCGAACCCATCCCCGGCGTTTACACGGCGGGATGGATCAAGCGGGGCCCGTCCGGAGGCATCGGCGCCAACAAGAAATGCGCACTGGACACTGTCGCCGCACTCCTCGCCGACCATTCCGCAGGATTGCTACCCACCCCGGCAACCACCCCGCAGGACCTCGACGCACTGGTCCGGCAGCGCCAGCCCACCGCCGTCGGTGTGCACGAGTGGAGGGCGATCGATCGGACCGAGCGCGACCTCGGCGCGGTTCAGGGACGGCCGAGGCGCAAACTTGCCTCGTTCCCCGCCCTGCTCGCCGTTGCGCATGGGGAGGACTCGATGCCGACGATTCCACTGCCGATCGACGCAGACGGGTTCCGCCTCTAACTATTCGTGCTAATGCCGCGTTCCCTCAAAGGTGGTAGATAAAACGGCGGCGTAGGGTCCTGGGTCTCGGGGCTGGTCGCTCCCAGACCCATGGTCGTGCGCGGGCATTGAGGGCGGCGGTGGCTTGGCGGGTGGCCTGGTCGATCTCGGTGTGGTTGGCGAAGATCCAGCCTGCGAGGGCTTCTCGCCGGAAGATCCGCCACCACGGCTCTTGCAGGTTGAGCCCGCATGCCCGACTGGGATGAAGGCATGTTTGATCCGGGGGTGACCCTCGAGCCATTCGTGGGTGGATTTGCTGTCGTGGCTGGACGACTCGGCGCCCGTCCGGGCTCGGCAAGCACCACCCATCGGCAGATGGTCGGCGACCGAGTTCGGCCGATGCAACCGTAGAGTCGTTGCGGTGCGGGAGCCCGATTGGTATTGCGATGAAGTGATTCCCCAGCTGGCCGAGGTGGATATCGTGGTTGAGACGGACCAGGTTCTGGCCTTTCGGCCACCGATCCCGGCTTCGGAGCCGAACATGTGATCGTGGTGCCGAAGAAGCACGTTCGATCCCTGCTGGAACTGGATCCAATTTTGGGGGCGCGCCTGTTGGAGGTTGTCCAGGCCGTTGCTCAGCAGGTCGTGCATGAGCATGGCGGTTGCCAGGTCCTGACGACTCTCGGCGACGAGCAACACAACAGGCATCTTCATATGCATGTGGCCGCCGGAGCGGGCGTGGCCAGATTCGTGACTCGCAGCGAACTGTAAGGGTAGGCCGTTGATTTCCGTAGCTTCTACGGACGGGGCGCCCGATCCACGATATGGCGAGACGGCTTGCCACCCGGTCATGCCGAATCGCTCGTCGACGCGGCCGGAACCAAGGCGAGTCCGATCTCCCCGGCGACGCGGTGACCGGATTCGGCGGCGCCGTCGATGTAACCCGCCCAACGGGTGGCGGTTTCGGTGCCCGCCCAGTGCAGCGAGCCGATCGCGGGGCGCAGAGCGTGCCCGAATCGGGTGAGGGTGCCCGGTGTGGTGAACGCACCGTAACAGCCGCGGCTGTATTCCTCTTCGGCCCAATCTTTTTCGATGTAGTCGATCGTTGTACGGGCGCGCGGACCGAAGTAGCTCACGAGGTCGTCGATCACCTGAGCGCGCCGGTCGGCCAGGTCCAATCGTGAGCCGACGTCGGCGTGGCGGCCTTCCAGGAAACCGACGAGCACGCCGGGTGATCCTGCGGGTGGGGTGTTGTCGAACACCGTCCCCAGCGGTCGATGGTCGCTGTTGGCCTGACCGCTCCACCCGTCTGCTCGCCAGAACGGTTCGTCGTAGACGACGTTGATCTTGATGACCCGGCCCATCGGCATCCGCTGGACGAGCTGATCGCGGTCGCCGGGCAGGCCGGGGGTGAAGCGGATACGCGCGGCCAGTGGCGGCGGCACCGCGATCACCGCGCGACGCGCCCGCACGACGGTCCCGCCGCTTCGGACACGGACACCGGCATCGTCCCAGTCCACCTCCGTTACGGGACTGTTGAGAACCACCCGATCGCCGAGCTGCTCCGCCAGAGCCAGCGCGATCGCCTGGGTGCCACCGACTACCCGATCCTGCTGGGCTCCGCCCGCTACACCGATCATGGAGTCGAGCCCGCCACCCGCACCGAGGTAGAAGCTCGCCCACAGCGCAGACATGTCCTCGGGTCCGGTGGAGAACACCGCCTCGGTGACCACCCGGAAGAACGCCCGCCCTTGCGCGGTGTGGGTGGCGCGGCGCAGCCAGGTGTCGAAGGTTTGCGAGTCCAGCGCTTCGGCACGATCCGCCCGCCACGGCTCGGTCCGCGACACCTGCCGTCCGATGCGGTCCAACCGCCATTGCGCCTGGGCGATGTCGGCCAAGGCCAGCGGGTTCATCCGGGGAATCCGGCCGGCGTACTCCGAACGAGATCCGCCGAGTTCGGCGATGTGGCGGCCGGCGGTATGGGTCGGATGAGTCTGCAAGCCGAGTTCATTGATCAACGCCATCGCCGCATGCTGTGTCGGACCGACCCACTGCCCGCCGACCTCGATGAGCTCACCACCGGGCAACTCGGCGTTGAGCAGACGCCCACCCACCCGGTCACGCGCTTCGAGCACCAGGACCTCATGGCCGGTGCGCATCAGGTCGCGGGCGGCGACAAGGCCCGCTATGCCCGCACCGACGGTGACGACATCCACTGTTCTGCCCATCTCGATCCTTCGGGTTCGTACGCTATGCATCTAGCATACATCATGTATGTGATAAACATACAGTATGGAGTCGCTGCGTGACAGGCACATCGAGAACACCCGCCGGACGCTGCTCGAGACCGCGGCCCGGCTGTTCGCCGAGCGGGAATACGCCGACCTGTCCGCCGAGGAGCTGGTGCGCGCCGCGGGGTTGACCCGAGGCGCGCTGTACCACCACTTCGACGGCAAGAAAGGACTGTTCGAAGCCGTCGTCGACGAGCTGGAAGACCGTGCGGCGCAACGCATCAGAGCTGCCATCGACTCCGCGACAGACCCCTTCGAACGCGTCGACCGCAGCCTCGGGGCTTTCCTCGACATCTGCGCGGAGCCCGATTACCGCCACATCGTGCTGCTCCAAGGCCCGATCGCGCTGGGCTGGCGCCGCTGGCGAGAAGTGGACCAGCGCCACCTCAGCAGCCTGGTACTCGAGGCTGCCCGCGACCTGCTGGACGCCGGCCTGATCCAGCCCCATCCACCGGCACTCCTCGCCAGCGCCTTCTACGGCGCCTTGACCGAGATGTCACTGACCATCGCCGAATCCGACGACACCGAGAAAGGCCGCGCCGAGGCCGCCGCCCTCGCACGGGCGCTACTGAGCGGGCTCGCCGTCAACTGACGACAAGAATGGCGATGCTCCGGCCACCACGGCGTCGGCTGATCTCGCCGTTCCAGAGCTGCACAGACGGCGTAACGAAACGTCGACGACAATCCTCAGCCGCACACCGCCGCCGCGTCGCACGCCGACACCGTCGGCAGGCTGGCGTGCTACGGGTTCCGATCGCTCATCATCGCGATCGACCAGGGTGCCGACGAACGCGCCACTGCCGCCGCGATATCGCACAGCGCCGACCCGCGGTCCCATCCGCGGCAGCCAGGCACTGACCGACAGGTGCGAGAACCTCCGTCGCGGAGCGCGTGGGCGGACTAGCGCCCGGGCGCGGCCTGCAATTCGGGTGCGGCGGCGGCCAGCAATGCGTCGCGGTCACGGTTCGACGGAGGATAGATACGCCGGGTGTTGATGGCGCGCTTGGTGACTTTGGCCTGCTCGCCGGACGCGACCACGTGGCGGTCCCAGCCCTCGGTATAGACCGCTCCTGCCGGTCCGAGATCGAGAACCGTGACATACCAAGGGATCCGCAGCGGCTTCATCGGCTCGCCCAGAAGATCGCCGATGACGTTGTATCCCGCGTATCGTCCCATCGGGCGGCTGTGCTGGCAGGACATCACCGACATGTGCTCGTCGTCCATTTTCGCGACAGCGACGTCACCGGCGGCGAACACCCCGGGAACACCGCGGACCCGCAGATAATCGTCGACGGGGAGTCGGCCCAGCCGGTCACGGTCGACCCCGAAATCCGCGGTTATCGGATTGGCCCGCATACCGGCACACCAGACGACAGTAGCGGCGGGCACCACTTCACCCGAGGAGAGCGTCACGCCGCGCCCGTCGACGGCGACGACCCCGACGCCCACCTTGGTTTCGATCCCGGCGTAGGCCAGCGCCGCCTCGATGACCGGGCGCGCCGATGCGCCCATGTCCGAGCCGACGAACGGGTTACGGTCGATCAGGACGACCCGCGGTGCGACGGCACGCGCGGCGAAGGTCTCGGCGAGCAACGCGGGCAGCTCGGTCGCCTCCTCGATCCCCGTCAAACCCGCCCCGACGACGACTACTGTCGCGGCCGCCGGGTCGGCGGGGCCCTCGGCGAGCCGGCGCAGGTGGGCTTGCAGTCGGGTCGCCGCGTCGTAGGTGTCGATGTCGAAACCGAATTCTCGCAGGCCGGGGATATCGGGCTTGACCACCTGGCTGCCCAACGCGAGCACCAGCCGGTCGTAGCCGTGCGCGCCCGCAGTGGATTCCACTACCCGCGCCGCGGCATCGATCGTGGTCACTTCGCCGACGATGTGCTCGACTCCGACCGGATCGAGAAGGGCGCTCAGCGGGATACGGGATGTGCTCAGATCGGCTTCGTAGTCGCGCACGCGAATGTCGTGATAAGGCGTGGCGCTGATCGTCGTGATATCCACGGTTCCGACCGCCACTCCGAGTTCGTCGAGCCGCCGGGCAGCCGCGAGCGCCGCCCACAGACCCGCGAACCCGGACCCGAGAACCACGACACGCGAGGCATCGGTCACTGCAAGGCGCCGCACCTCGTCATTCTACGACCGCGGCCGCGCGATTCTTGATGCTGGTCAGGACGCTTTCAGTGCCCGGGCCCACACCGCACGAAATCGCCGCGCAGGCAGCGCGACGGCCCGGCACCGGTTGCCGGGCCGTCCGCCGTTCCGCTCCGGCCTGTCGCCGATCTGCGCCCTGCACAGGGTTCAGCGGCGGCGAGGGCGGAAAACGACCGGCAATGCCGCTCGGGTCACCGCAGGCCACATCCGCCGATGACCGGGGAACCGAAGTGCCGGCCGGTCTAGAGATTTGCCCGGCCATACCTGGCCCGACCAGGCGTGCACGCTACCGACCAGCCGGCCGGGAAACCGGGCTCCCGGACGGAGACGGTGTGCTCCGGCCGGGATCGGGCAGCGAGTGTGGGGTCGAGTCGGCTACAGCATCGCTGCCGGGATGACCGAGATCAGTCCGCCGTCGACGAGGATGTCCTGCCCGTTGATGTAGGACGCTTCGTCCGACGCGAGGAAGGCGACCGCCGCCGCGACGTCCTCCGGAGTTCCGACCCGGCCGACGGCGACCGTGGTGGCGATCGCGGACTTGACCTCGGCGGATGCTTCGGCTTGGAAGGCCGGGGTGTCGATGTACCCCGGGCTCACCGAGTTGACGCGGATGCGCCGGGCCGTCAGATCGGCGGCGAAGGTTCGGGCCAGACTCTGCACCGCGGCTTTGCTCGCGGTGTAGAGGGCCGCGGCGGGCGCGCCGCGGTACGCGGCGAAGGATGCGTTGATGACGATCGCCGCCCCGTCCGGCAGGAGGGGCAGCGTCTTCTGGATGGTGAAGAACGCGGCCTTGAGATTGATGTCGAGGACGCGGTAGAACTCACTTTCGGTGACCGCATCGAGGGTCTGGAACGCGCCGATGCCGGCGTTCGCGAACACCACGTCCAGCCGGCCGAACCGGGCGCGGACAGTGCTGGCCACAGTTTCGAGATCGGTGAGATCGGCTGCGTCACCGGCAATTCCGAGTGCCTGATCCCCGAGTTCGTCGACCGCCGCGTCGAGCCGGGCCATGTCGCGCCCGGTGACGATCACCCGCGCTCCTTCGGCGATGAGCCGGTGCGCGGTGGCCAGGCCCATGCCGCTGGTGCCGCCGGTGACGAGTGCGATCTTGCCGTGGTATCGGGAACTGTCGTGCGTCATGGCTCCAGCGTGCCGACGCTGCCCCGGAGCGAACAGTGCGCATTTATGGGGGGTGTGGCACCACCACGCTGCGGCGTCAGGCGGACGACGCGACGCGCAAGCGATGCAACCGTTCCAGGCGCTCCGCGGTGGCGGTGCCCGGCCGCGGGTTGTACAGCACCAGTTGCCATTCGGGATGGTCTGCGACCGTCAGCGTCGTCGCGTCGAAGAACAATTCACCGAGGTCGGGATGACGCAGCGCGTTCACCGCCTGCGCCGGCACTCCGACTTCCTGCCGCTCCCAGAGTGCGGCGAATTCCGGGCTCACCGACCGGAGACTGTCCACCACCCTGCGGAAATCGGTGTCACCAGGACAAATAGCGGCACTTGCCCGATAAGCGGCGACGATAGCGGGGGCATTGTCCGCCCATACTTCGTCCATCGCGCGATAGCGAGGGTTCGTGAAATAGGTGAGCAGGCAATTGTGTTCGCCGTCGCCGTAGCCGAATACCGCCCGCGCGGTGTCGTTGAAGGTGAGCACATTCCAGTACCGGTCGCGCAGCACCGCAGGCCGACCGTCCCAAGCATCGATCAGCTGCCGCACTTCCGGCGTGACGGCTGTTCCCGGCGCGCAGTCGACAGGAGGCGGATTGAGTCCTGCCAGCAGGTACAGATGGATCCGTTCCGGTTCACTCAGCATCAGGACCCGGGCGATCGCATCGAGCACCTCGTCGGAGACGGTGATGTCGCGCCCCTGCTCCAACCAGGTGTACCAGGACACTCCGACCCCGGCCAGCACGGCGACCTCTTCCCGTCGCAACCCAGGCGTGCGCCGCCGGCCCGTCGCCGGGATGCCGACATCCTCCGGCCTCAGCCGCGCCCGCCTGGCGCGCAGGAAGTCACGTAGCAACTCACGGCGTCGCGGCACGGATTCGCTGGTCATAAGCCACGGTAACAAGTCCCCCTGGTCGGGGCATCAGGGCTCCGACGATCGCGCCGGTCACTCCGGGCCAGGTGACCTCGACGCCACGAACGGTGCGGGATTGCGCATCGGCCCGGTGCATCGGCGCGCGCGGAGGCGGGAGGGCCGGTGGTGACATCGGCGTGCGCGGGGCGCCAGTCGGGCAGGGCCAGCGGCGCTCCTCATCACGATGCCGGTGTCGACACCACGAGCGGTATCTGCCGGAGGGTCCGTCGCTGATGCCGCTCATACCCGCGCTGCCAACCGGCCGGGTGCGCCGAAGAGCCCGCACTGCGGCAAAAGGTTCTCCCCGCGACACGAATCGAACGTGGGTGGGCGTCGAACACGGCTCACAGCGGCGCCGACTGCCACCACTGGTCGAAGAGGTCCTGGGCGGTGTGGTGGTCCCAGGACACGCCGCGTCGAACTCGAGCGCGCGTCGAGGCCGCGTCGGCAGCCTCGCGCATCGAGCGGCCGAAGAGGGCGCAGCGACTCCCCTGTGCAGCGACCTCGCACCTGAGCGCCGCCGCCATCCACCAACTCCGGCCCGCTCGCCGACTTCCGCCACCGGCCCCGAGTCCCCGGATCGGTACAGCCGTGCGCCGTCGCGGTCGAACGGGTTGGCCACGCGTCGGATCGCGGTCAGTGGCGGCCCTGCGAGGGAGAACGGCTGGGCCACTGGTGAGTGGCCGGCCGCGACGACGTGCGCGGCGCCATGGTGGGGCGTGCCGTCCCCATGCTCGCCGACGCAGGCAGTGGCACGGACGGGTGTACCGGTCCCGGTATGCGGACTCGCCGCGGGTGCTGACGAGCCGGTGTCAGCGGCCGTGCAGCCAGCTCTCCTTCAGTTTCCAGTGGTTGTCCCACCATGCCTGGACGGCCGCGGGGTCGGCGTTCCACGGCGGCGGCGGAGATTCGCCGGGGAAGAGGTAGGTGTCATCGGGGACCGCGGCGGTGGTCGGCGACGGGCCGGGCGGTTCGGGCGAATATGTGGTGGTGGTCGGCCGGTGCCGCTCCTGGGAAGGTTGCGGCTCGACCTGCGGTGGAACCGGAGCCGGCGGCAGGGGTTGCGCGGCCGGCGCTTGCGCCTCGTCGTCGAGGGGGTACGGCGCGGGCGCAGGTGGCGCGGGCGGTCCAGGATACGGCTCGGGAGGGGCTGCCGGGCCGGGCAGGACGGCGATCGGGGCTTGCTCGCCCGCGGCGGCAGGTGGGGCCGCCGCCGGGTTCGGGACGACGGGCTGGGCGGCGGAGATCGGCGCCTGCCCGGGACCGCGGACCTCGGCGTCGGCCGGTCGGCCCTCCCGTGCCTGTGCGACCGCGATCGCCGCTCCGCCCAGCACCGCGGCCGCGGCTGCCCCGGCAAGAATGACGCGTCCGGGATGTCGGCGATCCGACGCCGCCGGCGCCGCCGATGTACTCCGGAACGGAGCCGCGGCGACCAAGGCCGCGCCGTAGGCGGCAGCGTTGGCATGGTCGGGCGCCACGATGACCGGTACGGCGAGTCCGCGCCGCACCGCGGCCACGACGTCCGGGTTTCCCGCCGAGGAGCCACAGAGGACCACCGCATCCGGCGACAGCTCGGCCGCCGCCAGCGCGGGCCGGATCCGGTCGATCGCCAGATCCGCGCTATCGGCGTCGACGACACCGGACGACCACGCGCCGGAGGTGCGGATCTGGTGGCGATCCGAGCCGGTGACGAGATAGGACGTGTGGTATCCGACGACCTCCAGCACCAGCAGGGTGTCGTACCGCGCCACGTCCGGGAAGTCCTGGAGCAGCGCCAGCAGCGCGGTTTTCGTCGAGACGAGCGACGATGATCGCCACGACACCGACGACAGTTGCGAGACAATTGCCCGCCGCTCGGCCACCGTCCGGTAGGCCACGGCTACGTCATCGATGTCGGTACCGGCCCCGGCTTCGTCCGTCAACGCGTCGAGCGCGGCGGCCACCGCGGCGGCGGTCGAGTGTTCGACCGGCTGTGCGATGTCCCGCAGCACGTCCGGCCGGGTACCCCGTGGCGCCGTCGACGCGATCATGACGCCACGCACCACGGCCTGTTCAGCTGATATTCCGACTGTGGCCCTCATGAGATCACCTCTGCTCGACCGGTCTCGGACGGAATTCGTCACCGCGGCCGCCGGCGATCGGTCCGGGTTCGGATCCGGGCCACACGCTCGCCGAACGCCCGCCGCACGAGATGACGCTGTCGAAGACCACGAGAGCGAGCCCTGACCGGTAGGTGCGGGCGTGCTCAGAAGTGCCTGGCCTCCTTGGCGCCGCTGGTAGATGCCACGTGTTAGCTAACGATCAGAATACGTCTGTTCTCGCGGTCCGGATACGGCTTCGAGGCAGCGTCGGACGGGATACGAGAACGATCTCGGCGAAATGACTGGGCGGCGGTGAACGACCCCTGACACCGGGACCGTGCCGCGTTCGGGTCGGGGGAAGTGAGCGGTGTTCATTCGTCGGCCAGTTCGTAGGTCCCGAGTGACCGCACCAGCCACCCTCATGCCGGGCTCCGCCGTGGCGGCCACGCTGCATCGGCCCCGGTTGTCCTCCGAATTGTTGCCTCGACTACGCCCGCGACTTCGGCCGGACCGCGGTCGGCGTGGAGGCCCCCGCAGCCCAGCCTGTCCCTGCGCCACCTCGGCCCGCCCTGCACCGAAGCAGCAGCCCGAAGGCGAGACACGGCTGACCGGCGCGGTGGGATCAGCCGGCAGGCGGCGGTTGCGGTGGGGCCGGGAGCGGGATGACGATGCCGAACGGCAGGGTGATCCCGGGCGGCGGCGTCGGCGCGGGCGCGGCATCCGGAACCGGTTCGGGTTCCGGCGCGGGCGGTGTGGTGACGGCTGGTCCGGGGTTACGCGGTTCGGGCTCGTGCGGTTCGGCTTCCTGCTCCGGCGCGCCAGTTGCCGGGCCGGTGGCGGCGTCCGTCTCGGGTTGCGCGCATTCGGCCACTCGGGCGTCGGCTGGTGCGGCGCCACTATCCGGGTTGCCGGACGCATCGAGGCTGTTCGCGCCGGGGTTCGGTAGCTGCCCGGGCGCCGCGCCGTAGGATTGCCCCGGCGCGAGCGGGATGCGCGCGATGCCGGGCTGCCCCGGTTGTGGCATCGGCGCGGGAACGGGTTGCGCGACACAGGGATTCACGGGCGGGGGCGGCGGGCAGAAGATGACGCACGGGATCGGCGGCAGGCCCGGGATCGTGATCATCACCTGCGTCGGCGCTTGCTGCTGCGGCGCGGGCACGCGCGGCGACTCGACCGGTGCAGGCACCGCCGTGGTCACCGCCGTCATCTCCGAACCAGGACCCACCGGCGCGAGCGTGCCCGGCGCCACCAGATCCGGCGAGATCCGCACCTGCGTCGGCGAACCCCCCGTCCGATACGCCGCCGACCAGCTCAGCACATTCGCCGCGTACGCCATCGAGTTGTTGTACCGCAACACCGCCCGCAACTCCTGCGACCCATCCCGCAGATCCGAACCCCCCGAACACAGATACTTCCCCGCCGCCAACGCCGCATCGAACACATTGTGCGGATCGGCCACCCCGTCCCCGTTCCCGTCCGCCCCGTAAGCACTCCAGGTCCCGGGCAGGAACTGCATCGGACCCAACGCCCGCACATACCCCCCGTCCGCCGCCTTGATCACCTCGTTACCCGGCAGACTCCCATCCAACGCCGGACCGAAGATCGGCGCCACCGTCGTCCCCGCCGCATCCATGCGCCCACCACGAGCATGCCCCGACTCGATCCGCCCGATCCCCGCCAGCAAACTCCACGACAACCCACACCCCGGCGTCGAGGACGCCAACGCCAACTCCGCATTCCGATACGCCGCCAACACCACCTCCGGAATCCCCAACGCACCGCCCACCCCGGGGAGCGAAACCTCCTGCAACGGGACCACGCCCGCGAACGGCGTCACCGCCCGCAACCGCCGCGGGCCCTCCGCCGCCACCGGCAACAACCCCACCACCCGCGATTGTTCGCTCTCCACACCTTTGTTCGCCGCTGCCAGCACTTCCGGCGCCCGCGGCGCCGGAGCAGGCACCGATGCCTGCACCCCCGAACCACTCACCACCGCACCAGCAACAACCAAAGCCGAGACCGTTATCGGAGCAGATACACGCATTCGGCCACACCCAATCCTCGACGTCGTCCGCGTCTCGGGACGAATGCTTCCGCACGGACAACGGAGTCCTTCTGCGGGGCCGCGCATTCGACCCCGACCCGCCCCGAAGGGGGCGAACCTGCGATAACATACGGTACACAATACCGAGTACATCGCGGGTAGTATCAGGGAAACTCGCAGTAACTTAACGTTTCTCGCGGCAACCCTGAATCCAGGGTACCGGCCCATGCCGCCATCCGCCCGTGCCCGTTTCGTCCGCCGCTGCCCCGGAGGCGATCTGCGGATTCTCCGGCCGCAACCACGCCGCCGCCCTTGCCGAGATGCCACTCGGAGCCGTCCCGCGGAAGCGATCCAGGACCTGACACCCCGAACACGGGCTCGAATCCGACACTGTGCCTGGCTTTCTCGTCGTTCTCCACCGAACCGATACGGTCATCGGCGAAACCGCGGGCGATGTGCTCGATCGGTACTATCGCAGTTTCGGCGAACTCGACGAACAGGGGGAGCTCATGGTCACCACGGTGCGTCAGATCGTGTGGGAGGTCGTAGGAAGCAAGGTTCCGGAAGAACGGTGGCTGCTGGAAAGTTTGGATCCCTTGGACGACGAGCAGGTGAGCCGTTCGCTGCGCCGCGCCGGTGCGCGCTGGCGGGGACCGCTGCGCTTCGGCATTCCCGACGCCGCACCGTTCGTGGTGCCGCTGGTCTGGATGGTGGTGGAGCAACTCTCGGACCATGCGACCGGTAAGGCGGTCGATGCCGCCACGAAGAGAATCGGTACTCGTGTGCGCGCCATGATCGGCAGGCGGCCGGTGCCGGATCGGACAGTATCTCCGGTCAGCCCGGAGACGTTGCGGCGCGTGCGGAACCGAATCATCGATGGCGCGATCGCGCGCGGATTCGACAGCGCGCGGGCGGAGGAACTGGCCGAGGAGGTCGTCGCCCAACTCCGGGAGATCGAGCCGGATATCGGGCAGTGACCAGAACAGCCGACGATTCGCGTAGGCATCGCGGCTTCCTCGCCTGGGGTTCCCGGCGCCGTTTCGTCCTGCTGCTGGCGGTGATTCCGGCTTGGTCGCTCATCCTGTCCACCCGGATGCTGCTGGCATTACAGGGTGAAGCCGTCTACCGACGTTGCCTGGACGCAGCCGGATTCGATCCGGCCGCCCCATGGGACGTGGCGTTTCTGCGGCTTTCCATCGAGATCGGCCGATACTCGCATTGTTACCCGGAAACCGTGTCCCACGCGGTCCGGCCGGCGCTCTGGTGGACTGCCGCGGTGCTGATCGTGGCGTTGATAAGCTACCGGATCGGACCACTGTGGGCTCGACGTACGGCGTTCGGGGCAGTGCCCGCTCCGATGCGGGCCACGCTCGACGCACTCGTAGAGATCGCCGGACTCGCCTCGCGCCCACCCAACTTCGTTGTCGCGGTCTTCGATCGCAGCAAGGATGCCGTCACCATCCGCCGTGCGCGCCGACCCACGATCTGCCTCGGCGCGGGCCTGGTCAAAGAGGGGTTGGGCAGGAGTCGACAGAGCAGGCGGGAGCGCGGGCCCGACACCTTCCGGGCGGTCGTGCTCCATGAACTGGCTCATGTGCACAACCGGGACATCATGATCGGATACGGTGCGCGCGCCCTGTGGCTGACGTTCGTCCTCGGTGTCGTCCTACCCACTGCCACAGTGCATCTCTGGTTGTCGACCGGCCTCGCCGCGACAGGCGCCTACTCTCACCACTGGCCGAACGGCGCTGTGCGCCCGCTGCACGAGGTCATTTTTGTCGGCGCGCTGGTCGTGACGGGTCACCTGATCTACGCGGGACTGCAGCGCACTCGCGAGCAGGTAGCCGATCACGACGCACGAGTGTGGGGAGCAGACCCCGCGGTCTGGGCGGAACTCGAGCGCAGCACCGATGCGCAGGCGGAGTTCCGCCGCGCCGGCCTGCTGTCATTCCTACGCAGGCCCGGTGCAGGAACTCGCCGCGCGATCGAACTGTTCGCCGAGGTCGTACTCAGGCTCTGGACCCGGATCGCCGAGAGCTGGCAGACACATCCGATGAGCGCCCGACGATGCCGCTGGCTGGCCGAATCCGGATTCATCGACGACAATCACGGCAAGATCCTGCCCAGCTTCCTCGCGGTAGGGGCGTGCGTGCTGACCGCGACCGGGATGGATCGCGTCTGGCCGGGCATCGAAGGTGTCCCACGCCTCGTCATGATCACTGCGGTCGTGCTGACGCTCGCGATACTGTTCTCGCTGAGCGACGGTATCTCCAGGGGCAAGACCCACCAGTGGAGACACTCCGCCGCCCGCGACGACAGCGATATCTCTGATCTGCCGAATCTCGTGGACCCCGGCCACCTCGAGCTGCCATGGAGGCACCACGACGAGGACGACAGATGGTGGCCCTAGCTCCGCCACTGGGACAGCCGATCGAACCGGCGCCCCTGCTGGTCAGTTCCGTTTCAGAGTGCCGACGTTCAGCGATCCACTCCCGGCGGGCCGCAATTTCTTCTCTGCCGCGTGGACGTAGCCGACGGGATCTTTGTCGACCGGCTCGACGCCGGCGAAGTTCCGCGCCTCGTACGCGGCGAAGGCGACGGCCAGCTGATGGCGGCGCGCCAGCCCGGTCAGACGGCGGAAGTCGGTGAGGCCCTCGCGTTCTTCCTCGGCCATGTGATCGCTGTTGGCCGCGTTCGCTGCCGCGACGGCCGCGTACCAGGCATCGGTGCCGACCTGATGACGCGCCACCTCGGCGATCGCGTCCCTGATCTCGTTGTGGTCGTGGATGGCGTCGAGTGTCTCGCTCTCCACCCCGCCCGCGCGGTGGGCCGCGATACCCGCCTGGAGCAGCGCGGGGTAGAAGATCTCCTCCTCCGCCTGCGCGTGCAACTCGAGGAAGGCCGCCAGCCGGTCCCAGATCGCGGAGAGCACGTCGGTCTGCGCCGGATCGATCTGCTCCAGGATGGCGAACAGCCGCCGTTGTTCATGGTGGTCATCGAGAATCAGCTCGGTAATGTCCACGAATCCTCCCTGACATCGCACTTCAGGTCAGCACTGAACGCCGAGGCAGACTGCGGACTGCCCCTCATGGACACCCGGCATCTCCCCAAGGGTCCTGACGATAATCCATCGCCGAGCCGCTCCGCTGCCAACGCACCGCTCAGCCACCTGGTACCTGTCTCCCGCACCGTTAGGGGTCGAGTGCCGGGTGATATTCGGCCGCGCGATGCTCGCTTCCATGCCGTTCCTCGGCGCGCTGAGGTTCATGAGGCAGGTCAGAGCACGTCCGGGCGCGGTAGGACGTCTAGTTCTCGGCGCGACGATAGGGCGGAACTACCCGTTCCCGGTCGGCGGCGATCTGTCGCCGCCGGGCCGCCATCGCATCCGCGGGCGAGGAACCGGTGGACAGCGCGTGGAAGAGGGCAGCCGCGTCCTCGATCGCGTCCCGCGCGCCGACTCCTTCGGCGGGTGTGATGGCGTGATCGGCGTCGCCGCACAGGATCACCGGGAGTTGCGGGGAAGCCGCGGTGGCGAAGGGGACGTTGCGCGCATTCGAGACATGCACGGTCACGGTTTCCGCGAGCAGACCCTCCACCACATCGGAGATGCCCGGTGCGACCGTTCGGATGAGTTCGGTCCACTCCGCTACCGGATGGAATCCGAGGTCCCGGGCGGCAAGAGGCGGGCGGGTGACTCTGGCGAACCAGACGGAAAGTCCTTCGTCCCAGTAGTGGCCGAATGCGCCCACCGGACGGCCGTCCGCTCCGATCCGGCCGTCGAAATGCAACACCGTGCTCTTGGTGCGTAATGCCTGGGCGCGTTCGGTGCGGCCGTAGAACACGATCTGCCCGGCGTACTCGGGAGTTCGCCCCGGTTCGATCCGGCGGCGGACGAGGGAATCGATGCCGTCGGCCGCGATGACGACGTCGTCGGTGGACAGCCGAGCAGCGCCGCTGAACAGCACGCCCTGGTCGATATCGGTCACCGCGGTGTCGTAGTGGAATTCCGCCGCTGTGGTAGCGGCGAATTCGGTCAGCACCGACATGAGTTCGGCACGCAGGTACAGCCGATGACCACGGCTCGGCCCGAAACGCGCTTCGCCCGGCTGGTATTCGACCCGCAGGGCGTCCACCGGATGAGCGACCTCCTCCAGCCGGTCGGCGCGCACGCCTAGACCGGTCAGCGCGGCGTGCGCACGATCGTCCAGTACGAGGAACGCACCGGCGCCGACCGATGGCTGGCTTTCGTACACCCGGACCGGAATGCCCTCTCGCCCAAGCGCTCCGGCGAGGACGGTCCCCGCGATTCCTCCGCCGACAATGGTGACCATGCACTCAGCGTAGAGCGACGTGCGATGAACGCGCCGCCGATCACTGCCGACGACAGCGCGGAAGCAGCACGGTGGCGTCGCCACCTCGGCACCGTCGGAAGCGTGCCCGGTGGAGAGCCTTGATCGGGTCGGCGAACTCGGCGACCGGTCCGTCGACCACGGCGTCCGGAAGGACCGCGGTGATCGGCAGCGCCGCGACGGGGGCGCGCGGGATGCCCCACTCCGTCAGCCAGGACACCAACTGGCCGGAGGACACGGCGTACACGATCCGCCCGAGGCCGACCCAACCGTGGCTCGCCGCGCACATCGGGCAGTGCTCGCCGGAGGTATAGACGGTCGCGGCGGCACGTTCGTCAGGCGGCAGGTGGGCCGCTGACCACCGGGAGATCTCGAACTCGGGATGGCGGGTCGGGTCACCGGCCTTGATCCGGTTGCGGTCTTCGAAGAGCACGTCTCCGCCGACCGAGACCAGGACCGAGCCGAACGGCTCGTCCCCGTCCTCGAGTGCCTCCCGGGCCAGTTCGACGCAGCGGTGCAGGTGCGCCAGGTCCTCGACGGTGATGGTCATGACGTCATCCTGCGCCCACTCGACCCGCTGAGCACCCGTGATCCCGACGGCCGGACGAGAATGGGCCTTGCCGGAATCGACAAGGCCCATTTTCCGACCCGCTCGATCCGCTACTGCGTCGGCACCGGTCCGCATTCCTTGGCCATCAAGTCGGGAAGGTGCGCCCATCCGGACGTGCAGCTCACCACCTCGCCGCCGTTCACCACGAACGGCTGCGTGATCTCTCCGCTCATCGGCGCGCCGTTGGCTGCCGTGCAGTCCATGGCGGTTACCCTGCCCTCCCATACCGGCGAATGGGACGAACAGTTGTAGCTCCACATCTCCTGCGCGGAGACGGTCGGCGGACAGAACAACAACGCCGCCGCGGCAGCGAGGAAGGGGGGAAGGCCCAGACGAACGAGGCGTGTCGCATTCATGACGATCTCCTTGTCCTGGTTCCGTGCGGTCTGGATCGGTCACCGTCCCGGACGGGCTGTCCGAGCGGTCGCGAGCAGAAACTGCGTGGTTGCTCAGGAGAGAACGTGCACACTGCGAGAGGAACGATACGCAGGGGTCGCGGGGCCGGGCGCGGAATGCCGACGGCTGTGATAATCCGGATATGCGGCCGCCCACAGGCGCCTCGAGCGAGGCTTTTCGAACTCTACGTGCGGGTAACACCCGCACGCTATGTAGATATCTGGGATAAAGGTGCACACTACGCGAGACCGGGGCTCGCGAGCCTCGCCCGATCGGGCCACTGCTTAGAGAGGAAGGAACCGGCGAGTGTTCAGCCGCATAGCCATCGTGAACCGAGGAGAGGCCGCCATGCGCCTCATCCACGCCGTCCGAGATCTGGCTGCGGAGACCGCGCTGCCGATCGAAACCGTCGCGCTGCACACCGATGTGGACCGCAGCGCGACGTTCGTGCGGGAAGCCGATATCGCCTATGACCTGGGTCCGGCGTCCGAGCGCCCGTACCTGGACCTCAAGGCGCTCGAACGCGCGCTGGTCTCCACCGGGGCGGATGCCGCCTGGGTCGGCTGGGGCTTCGTCGCGGAGGACCCGGCGTTCGCGGAGCTGTGCGAGCAGATCGGCGTCACCTTCATCGGTCCCAGTCCGGAGGCCATGCGCAAGCTCGGCGACAAGATCGGCGCGAAGCTGATCGCCGAGGAGGTCGGGGTGCCGGTCGCGCCGTGGAGCCGCGGCCCGGTCGAGACCGTGGATGCCGCGCTGGCGTCGGCCGCCGAGATCGGCTATCCGCTGATGTTGAAGGCCACCGCGGGCGGCGGCGGTCGCGGCATCCGGGTGATCACGAACGAGGCCGAACTCGTCGACGCCTACGAGCGCACCCGGCAGGAGGCCGCGCGGGCATTCGGCAGTGGCGTGGTCTTCCTGGAACGGCTGGTCACCGGCGCCCGGCACGTGGAGGTCCAGGTCATCGCCGACGGTCAGGGGACCGCGTGGGCGCTGGGCGTCCGGGACTGCTCGGTGCAGCGGCGCAACCAGAAGATCATCGAGGAGTCCGCGTCGCCGGTGCTGCGCCCGGAGCAGGCCGCCGAACTCAAAGCCTCGGCCGAGCGGCTGGCGATCGCGGTGGGCTATCGCGGGGCGGCGACCGTCGAGTTCCTCTACCACCCCGGCGACAAGCTGTTCGCGTTTCTCGAGGTCAATACCCGCTTGCAGGTGGAGCACCCGATCACCGAGTCCACGACCGGTTTCGACCTCGTCCGCGCCCAGTTGCTGGTGGCCTCGGGCGGGAAGCTCGAGGGTGAACCTCCGGCCGAGCGCGGGCACGCCATCGAGGCCCGGCTCAACGCCGAGGATCCCGACCGCGACTTCGCGCCCGCCCCGGGCCGCATCGCCCGCCTCGACCTGCCGGCCGGACCGGGCATCCGCGTCGACACCGGCGTCAGCGAAGGCGACACGATTCCCGCCGACTTCGACTCGATGATCGCCAAGATCATCGCCTACGGCCGTAACCGTGACGAAGCGCTGGGCAGGCTGCGCCGGGCGGTGGCCCAGACCAGGGTGGTCATCGAGGGCGGCGCGACGAACAAGAGTTTCGTGCTCGACCTGCTCAACCAGCCCGAGGTGATCGACGCCAGCGCCGACACCGGCTGGATCGACCGCGTCCGCGGTGAGGGCAGACTGGTCTCGCACCGCCACTCGGCCGTCGCGCTGGCCGCCGCCGCCATCGATGCCTACGAGGAGGAGGAGCGCGTCCAGCGGCACCGGTTGCTGTCCACCGCGTCCGGCGGACGTCCTCAGGTGCAGCACGAGAGCGGCAGGCCGCTCGACCTGAAGCTGCGCGGCGCGGGCTACCGCGTGCGCGTCGCGCGCATCGGCGCCCATCGGTTCCGGATCGGGATCGAGGCGGGCGGCGACCTCCGCACCGCCGACGTCGATCTCGAGCGCTTCGATCGGCACACCGGCCACATCGTGGTCAACGGCACCCGCTACCGCTTGACCACCGGCACCCACGGGCCGATCCACCTGATCGACGTCGACGGTGTGACCCATCGGATCAGCCGCGACGAGGGCGGTGTGGTCCGCTCCCCCGCTCCCGCGCTGGTCGTCGCGACACCGCTGGAAGTCGGCGCCGAGGTCGAGGCGGGCGCGCCGGTGCTCGTGCTGGAGAGCATGAAGATGGAGACGGTGCTGCGCGCGCCGTTCCGCGCCCGGCTGAAGGAGTGCGGTGTCTCCGTCGGCACCCAGGTGGAGACCGGTGCGCCGCTGCTGCGGCTGGAGCCGCTCGCCGAGGACGACGAGGCCGAGGACACCGCGGTGAGCGAGTCCGTGGAGCTGGACCTGCCCGGCGAGCCCGCGCACACCCAGCCGCACGAGCGCACCGCCCGCGGTCAGCAGGACCTGCGCAGTCTGCTGCTCGGCTTCGACGTCGACCCGCACGACGACCGCCGGGTGCTCGACGATTACCTCGCCGCGCGCCGGGCCGCCATCGCGGACAACCGCAGGCCGCTGGCCGAGGAACTCGAGCTCGTGCAGGTGTTCGCCGACCTCGCCGAACTCACCCACAACTGGTCGTGGGACGAGGACGGCGGCCAAGGCCATGTGCACAGCGCCCGCGAATACTTCCACACCTATCTGCAGAGCCTCGACGTCGAGCGGGCCGGGCTGCCGGAGTCCTACCGGGCCAAACTCGCCAAGGCGCTCGAGCACTACGGGGTCACCGAGCTGGAGCGCTCCCCCGACCTGGAAGCCGCGGTCTTCCGGATCTTCCTCGCCCAGCAACGTCCGTCCGACACCGTCGAGGTCATCACCACGCTGCTGCGCGAATGGCTGAAGGAGCCGGTGCCGGACCGGGCGCTGCGCGAGCCCGTCGGTCTCGTGCTGGAGCGGCTCGTGGCCACGACGCAGGTGCGCTTCCCCGTGATCGCCGACCTCACCCGCGGCCTGGTGTTCGCCTGGTACGGCCAGCCGCTGCTGCGGCGCAACCGGGCCCGCGTCTACACCAACGTCCGCAGGCATCTGCGCCATCTGGACGCGAACCCGGGCGCCGCCGATCGGGCCGAGCGCATCTCCGACATGGTGCGCAGCACCGAACCGCTGGTGCGGCTGCTCGGCCAGCGGCTGGAGCGCGGCTACCCGGACCACACGGTCATGCTGGAGGTGCTCACCCGCCGGTACTACGGCAACAAGGGCCTCACCGACGTTCGCACCCACGAGGTGGGCGGCTGCACGTTCGTGATCGCCGAGCGAGGCGGCTCGAGCCTGGTCTCCGCCGCGGTGCGCTTCGACGCGCTGGACACCGCGCTGCGCGGGCTCACCGAGCTGGCCGCCGGCGCCGCGTCCATCGACGCCGACATCTACCTCAGCTGGGAGAACCAGCCCGCCGACTTCGACGCGATGGCGGCCGAACTGCACGAGATCATCGGCACCCACCCGTGGCCGAACCAGGTGCACCGCATCACCGCCACGGTCGCGGGCAGCGGCGGCGCGGTCATGCACCACCACTTCACCTTCCGCCCGTCGGCCACCGGCATGGTCGAGGAGCGGCTGATCCGCGGTCTGCACCCCTACATCGCGCAGCGGATGCAGATGGAGCGGCTGCGCAAGTTCGACCTCACCCGGTTGCCGTCCTCGGACGACGAGGAGGTCTACCTGTTCCGGTGCGTCGCGAAGGAGAACCCCGCCGACGACCGCCTCATCGCGTTCGCCCAGGTGCGTGACCTCGCGGCGCTGCGCGAGCACGACGGCAGGCTGCTCGCGCTGCCCACGGCGGAGAGCACCATCGCCACCTGCGTGGACTCGATCCGCCGGGCACAGTCGCAGCGGCCGTCGGCGAAACGCTTCAACACCAACCGCATCGTGATGTACATCTGGCCGCCGATCGACGTCACCCGCGCCGAGCTGGAGATGCTCGGCGGGCACGTGCTGCCGACCGCCGCGGGCGCCGGGCTGGAGGAGATCCTGCTCATCGCGCGGCAGCGGGATCCGCAGACCGGCGAGCTGACCAAGATCGCCGTGCGCATCTCCTTCGGCGCCACCGGCGCCCCCGAGGTGAGTGTCGGCGAACCGTCCGACGAGCCGGTCGAGCCGCTGGACGAATACCGGCAGAAGGTGCTGCGGGCCAGCAGCCGCAACACCGTGTACCCCTACGAATTGACCGGGCGGCTCGGTGATTTCACCGAGTACGACCTCGCCGACGATCACACGCTGGTGCCGGTCGACCGACCCAAGGGGCGCAACACCGCGGCGATCGTCGCCGGCGTGGTCACCACGCCGACCGAGCGGCATCCGGAGGGCGTCACCCGGGTGGTGCTGCTCGGTGATCCGACGAAGTCGCTGGGCGCGCTGTCGGAACCGGAGTGCCGCCGCGTGATCGCCGCGCTGGACCTCGCCGACCGCATGCAGGTGCCGCTGGAGTGGTACGCGCTGTCCTCAGGCGCCCGCATCTCCATGAAGTCCGGCACGGAGAACATGGACTGGGTGGCGGCGGCGCTCAAGCGCATCGTCGAGTTCACCCAGGACGGTGGCGAGATCAACATCGTGGTCGCGGGCATCAATGTCGGCGCGCAGCCGTACTGGAACGCCGAGGCCACGATGCTCATGCACACCAAGGGCATCCTGGTGATGACGCCGGACTCCGCGATGGTGCTCACCGGCAAGCAGGCGCTGGACTTCTCCGGAGGCGTGTCGGCCGAGGACAACTTCGGCATCGGCGGCTACGACCGGGTGATGGGTCCCAACGGGCAGGCGCAGTACTGGGCGCCGAACCTGACCGCCGCGCAGGACGTGCTGATGTCGCACTACGACCACACCTACATCGCGCCCGGCGAGCAGGCGCCGCGGCGAGCGCGCACCAGCGACCCGATCGATCGCGACGTCTCCGATTTCCCGCACGTCGCGGCGGACAGCGACTTCACGACCGTCGGTGAGATCTTCTCCGCCGCCAAGAACCGGGATCGCAAGAAGCCGTTCGATATCCGGACCGTGATGCGGGCGCTGTCCGACCAGGACCACCCGGTGCTGGAACGCTGGGCGGGTATGGCCGACGCCGAGACCGCGGTGGTGCAGGACGCGCACCTCGGCGGCATCCCGGTATGCCTGCTCGGCATCGAGTCGCGGGGTGTGGCGCGGCGCGGCTTCCCGTCCACCGACGGTCCGGACACCTACACCGCGGGTACGCTGTTCCCACGGTCGTCGAAGAAGGCCGCGCGAGCGATCAACGCGGCCAGCGGCAATCGGCCACTGGTGGTCCTGGCGAATCTGTCCGGCTTCGACGGCTCCCCCGAGTCGATGCGGAAGCTGCAGCTCGAGTACGGCGCCGAGATCGGGCGGGCGGTCGTCAACTTCCGCGGTCCCATCGTGTTCTGCGTGATCTCCCGGTATCACGGCGGCGCGTTCGTGGTGTTCTCGAAGGCGCTGAACCCGAACATGACCGTACTCGCGGTGGAAGGCTCGTTCGCCTCGGTGCTCGGTGGCGCCCCGGCCGCCGCGGTGGTGTTCGCCGGTGAGGTCGACACCCGCACCGCGGCCGACCCGCGGGTGCGGGATCTGGAAGCGCGCGCCGCGAACGCATCCGGCACCGCGCGCGCGTCCCTGACCGCGGAACTCGACGAGATCCGGTCGTCGGTCCGGACGGAGAAGCTCGCCGATGTGGCCGCGGAGTTCGACCGCGTGCACGACATCCGGCGGGCGGTCGAGGTCGGTTCGGTCGACGCCGTCATCCGCGCCGCCGAACTGCGCCCGCGCATCATCGAGGCCATCGAGGCGCATCTGGCGGGGTGATCCGCCCCGCCGCGGTCCGTCACGTCCGGCGAGTCCCCACCTTCTGCGGTGGCGACTCGCCGGACGCACGGTCGGCGAAATGAGCCGAGCGCCGCCGGCCCGCGCAGTGGGCCGCCCGGCTACCGGCGCAGATTACGGTCGAACAAGGCCAGCAGTTCGCGGTAGTGCCGCTCGGCGGCCTCGGGATCGTGGGCGGAGGTATCGGCCTGGGTGTAGCCGTGCTGAGCCCCCTCGTAGACCTCGGTGCGGTGGCGGACGCCTGCGGCCTCGAGTGCCTTGTCGAACTGGGCGATGTGTTCCGCGGTCATGTGGTCGTCCTCGCCCGCGTGGGCGAAATACAGCTCCGCGGTGATGTTTCCCACCGTCAGGTGCGGACTGTCCGGAGTGTCGGTGACCAGCGGCCCGCCATGGAATCCGGCCACCGCCGCAACCCGATCGGGGAACATCGCCGCGATCAGCACCGCCAGCCGTGCCCCCATGCAGTAGCCGGTCAGGCCGACCCCACCTGCGGCGACCTGCGGCGACGCTGCCAGCCAGTCGAGGTACGCGTCGGCATCCGAACGGAGGAGTTCCGGTGTGAGCTCGCGGATCATCGGGAAGACCTGCTGGAAGATCTCCGGCCGCTGCGCCGGGTCGATGAAGTCCGGCAGCTCGATCACCGGCGCACGCCCGTGCCGGTAATAGGCGTTCGGCAACAAGACGGTGTAGCCGTGGGCGGCGATACGATCCGCCAGCGACCGCAGGCTGGGCCGCAGTCCGAAGCCGTCCTGAATCACCAGCACCCCCGGATGGGCGGCGCCGTCGTCGGGGTAGGCGACATACGCGTCGGCGACACCATCGGGCGTCGGGACGTCGACCGACATGCCGTGCACTGCGGTCATCGGTGAATCCTCCTGTCGAATCGAGCTTTTCGAACCTACCCCATTCGGCGTCGGCCGATTCCACGCACCGGTGGGCACCGACGACGGGCGGTTACCGTGCGTCGGTCCCGGTCAGCACACCGGAGTCGGCCGCGTCGTCCAGTCGCGCGACCTGCGGATAGGTCGGATACTCGATGCCCGAGATGTACTGCACCGTCCGCACCACCTGGCACGAGTAACCGAATTCGTTGTCGTACCAGACATACAGAATCGCGGTGTCGTCCTCGACGATCGTGGCGTTGGCATCGATGATCGACGCCGCGCGCGAGCCGATGAAATCGCTGGAAACCACGTCGGTGGCGGCGGTGTAGTCGAGATTGCGGCTCAACGGCCCGGCGAGCGAAACGCGACGCAGGTACTCGAGCACGTCGCCCTTCGTCGTCTTGCGCTCGAGCTGCAGGTTCAGGATCGCGACCGATACGTCCGGGGTGGGCACACGAATCGAGTTGCCGGTGATCTTGGCTTTCAGATCCGGCAGCGCCTTGGCCACCGCGGAGGCGGCGCCGGTCTCGGTGAGCACGAGATTGAACGGCGCGGACCGGCCGCGACGGTCCGCCTTGTGATAGTTGTCCAGCAGGTTCTGGTCGTTGGTGAACGAGTGCACCGTCTCCACGTGCCCGCGGATGATGCCGTACTCGTCGTCCATGGCCTTGAGCGGCGGAACGATCGCGTTGGTCGTGCACGAGGCGCATGAGAAGATCCGCTGCGACAGGTCCAGGCTGCGATGGTTGACGCCGTGCACGATGTTCGGGACATCGCCCTTACCGGGCGCGGTGAGCACGACCTTCGCGATGCCGGGGCGCAGATGCTGCGACAGCCCGTCCCGATCACGCCACCTACCGGTGTTGTCGATCAGGATCGCGTCGGTTATCCCGTATGCGGTGTAGTCGATCGTCGTCGGATCGTCACTGTAGATGAATGTGATCACGTTGCCGTTCGCGGTGATCGTGTCGTTGCCGGTATCGACCTTGATCGTGCCGTTGAAGTGGCCGTGCACCGAATCCCGGCGAAGCAGCGACGCGCGCTTGGCCAGATCGTCGGCGCCTCCCCTGCGCACGACGACGGCACGCAGGTTCAGCCCGTTGCCGGATCCGGCTTTCTCGATGAGCAGGCGAGTGACCAGGCGGCCGATGCGGCCGAACCCGTAGAGCACGACGTCTCTCGGGCCCGGAGACTGCGCCTTGTTGCCGTCGGTCACGTCCGCCAGCACGGCCGCGGTGAACTCGCGGATCGAGAGGCCGCGATCGTCGGCGCGATAGGTCATGACCAACTGACCGAGATCGATCTTGCACGGCCCCAGGTCCAGTTCGCTGAGCACCTGCAGGAAGGGCAGGGTCTCGTCCACCGACAACTCTTCGCCCTCGATCTGCCGCGCGAAACGGTGCGTCCGCAGGATGCTGATCACCGATTTGTTCACCAGCGACCGGCTGTGCAGCAGAATCGTGACGCCCTTCCTTCGATACAAGGTGCCGATGATGGGAATCATCGCCTCGGCGGCGGCTTCCTGGGCGTTCCAGCGGTCAAGGTGTTCGGTAGCCAACGCACGTCCTCGCATCTTCTCGATTTGCTCGCGAATCGATGCTAATGAGGGCCGTGATATCACCGAGGCCGGATACCCACCGGTGAGGTCCCGTCAGCCGGCGCGGCGGAGCCGGATCAGAGCCGTGCCACCGAGAACCATGCCGATCAGCCCGACCGTCATGGCCACGACGCCCCCGCCGAGACCGTTGCCGGTGCCGAGACCACCGTCGGCGGTGAACACGACGAACCCGCCGACGACCATGCCGGTCAGACCGGCGACGGCGGCGATGACGGCGTCACTCGCCCGGGTGCCGAATCGACCTACGCGTGCCACGGCCAGCGCACCGATCACCACCCCGAGCAGGGCGATCAGGGCCGCCGCACTGCCTGCGAGACGACCGGTGCTCAGCGTTGTGACCGCGGCGGCAGTCGGCTGTGCCGATGCGTGCGCGGTCGCCGGGCTGACGAGTGCGAACGCTGCGAGCAGGGCTGCGGCGGAGAGGGGATGATTAACGGACACGAGGTGCTCCTTTTCCTGAATACCGACGTAGCCTCGATCATGTCCGTCGGAGCGGCCCGGGTCGTCCAGCGCAAGGAGACACTTCGTGCTGCCCCCGATGCCGTATCCGACTACCTCGGATGTCGTGGCGGCCTGCCGGAGTACTGCGAACGCGGTAGGCGATAGATCATGCGTGCGCAGGAGTCGTCGGCGAGCGGATCCGGTTAGGGTGCACGCATGAGCAGGGACCGGATCGCGGACTGGGCGATCGCCGTCGGCGTGGCCGCGATCCTGTTGTCCACCGGGCTGTCCCGGCAGCACTCTCCCACGGATCTCGACCCGCTGGGCTACGCGGCGCTGGCAGGTGGGGGGCTGGCGCTGGCCGCGCGCCGGCGGGCTCCGGTCGCCGTGCTGGTCATCACCGGGGCGTGCGCGCTGGGTTACCAAGCCGTCGGTTTCGACGTGCCCGCGGTCGCGTATCTGTTCGCCGTCTACGCCGCTGTGCGCGCAGGACATCGGATGATCGCCGCGGGGTCGGCGGTGTTCCTGCTGGCCGGTCTGCCGCTCGCGGCGCTGGCTTCCCTGCACGATCTGGACGCGGCGTTCGCGCAGGCCAGAGGAGCTCTCGAACTGGCATGGCTGATCGCGGCCGGGGCGGCGGGGGAAGCGCTGCGGCAAGCCGAACGGCGGGCCGACGAAGCCGAGCGCACCCGCGAGGAGACCGCGCGGCGGCGCGCCGGCGACGAGCGACTGCACATCGCGCGGGAACTGCACGATTCGCTCACCCATCAGATCTCGGTGATCAAGCTGCAGGCGGAGGTCGCCGTTCATCTGGCGCACAAGCGGGGCGAACCGGCGCCGGAGGCCCTGCTCGCGATCCGCGAGGCCGGTCGCGAGGCGGCACGGGAACTCCGGGCGACGCTGCAGGCGCTGCGCGAGGACGGGGAAACCCTCGGGCACGGACTCGACGACGTCCCGGACCTGGTGGACCGTTCCCGGTCGACCGGATTGGACGCCACGCTGACCGTCGAGGGACAGCGCCCCGATCTGCCTGCGGCGGTCGACCGGACGGCGTACCGGATCGTGCAGGAGTCGCTCACCAATATCGCCCGGCACGCGGGGGCGGCGACGGCGGCGGTCCGGATCGGCTACCAACCCGACACGCTGGTCATCCAGGTCGACGACGACGGGAAGGCCACCCCCGGCGCGGCTGCGGCGCCGGGCGTCGGGCTGCTCGGCATGCACGAACGAGTCACCGCCCTCGGCGGGCGACTGCGGGCGGCGCCGCGCAGCGCGGGCGGGTTCTCCGTCCACGCCGAACTTCCCGTGGATCGACCGTCATGATTCGTGTCCTGCTCGTCGACGACCAGCCGCTCATCCGCAGCGGTTTCCGTGCGCTGCTGGACGCCGAGGACGACATCGAGGTGGTGGCCGAGGCCGCGGACGGCCACGAGGGGGTGGCGATGGCCGCGCGACATCTGCCCGACGTCGCGCTCATCGATGTCCGGATGCCGGTCGCCGACGGCATCGAAGCGACACGGCGCATCGCCGCGGATCCCGCGCTCGCCGGGGTGCATGTCGTCATCCTGACCAACTACGGCTCGGACGAATACGTCTTCCACGCGCTGCGAGCCGGGGCGGCCGGATTCCTCGTCAAGGACATCCAGCCGGAGGATTTCCTGCACGCCGTGCGCGTGGCCGCTCGCGGGGACGCCCTGCTCGCACCGTCGATCACCCGCAGGCTGATCGACCGATACGTCACCCAGCCGCCGCAGACCGGCGCCGCCGCCGGATCCGAAGAACTCACCGACCGCGAGCGCGAAGCGGTCGTGCTGGTCGCCCAGGGCCTGTCCAACGACCAGATCGCAGGCCGCATGACGATCAGCCCGCTCACCGCCAAAACCCACGTCAATCGCGCCATGACGAAGTTGCACGCCCGCGACCGCGCCCAACTCGTCGTCTTCGCCTACGAATCCGGGCTGGTCACCCCTCGCAGCTCCGGACCGCCCTGACCGCCGCATCGGCCACCTGCTCGTTCTCGCCGCGCAGGGGCAATCCTCTTGCGGTTCAACCGCTTCGATGGCATGCGGTACTGTCCTGCGGACCCGCGCACCGGTGATCCCGCTGCGCGGGCGGTCATGTCGTACTCCGGAAGCGAGGCAGGCTAATGAACCACAAGCTATGGTTGCTCGGCCGGTCGGTCACAGTTGGCGCTCACATCCTGGGCGAGAAGCTGATCCGGCCGAAAGCCCGGGACGTCGAGGACGTTCCGGTGTCCGGTGAAACCGTCACACCGCGGTGGCTGACGGCCGTCCTGTGCCGCGATGTTCCCGCAGCCGAAGTCGTCTCGTACGAGACCTCGAACGGCAGCCGCGGAACGTCCACTCGCGTCGCGATTCGCGTCGGCTACAACGACGCCGGCGAGCAGGCGGGCTTGCCCACCGAACTGTTCGCGAAGACCACGACCGCCTTCTCGCAGCGCATCCTGCTCGGCGGCGGGAAGATGATCGACGGCGAAACCCGCTTTTTCCGAGACTTCCGCCCGCAGGCCGACATCGAGGCTCCGTTCGGCTACTGGGGCGCCGCCGATCCGGCGTCCTGGCGATCGATCGCCCTCATGGAGGACATCGCCGCGACCCGCGGTGCGCAGTTCATCGAGCCGAACGCCCCGATCGCCCGCGATCAGATCGAAGATCTGGTCCGCAATCTCGCCCGGCTGCACCGCACCTTCTGGAACCATCCGTCGATCACGGACCTCAAGACGACCACCGAGGCGCTGCAGGCTTACCTTGCCGCCATCGACATGAAGAAGCGTTGCGAAGTCGGCCTGCGCCGCGCCGCGGACGTGGTGCCCGCTGCGCTGCACGGACAGGCGGAGCGGTTGTGGGCCGGTGTGGAGCGCGCGATCGACAAAGCCACGAACGAACTGCCCCAGACTCTGCTACACGGTGACCCGCACATCGGCCAGACCTACCGAACCGGCTCCGGGCGCATGGGATTCGTCGACTGGCAGGTGGTCATGCGGGGTGGGTGGGCGCACGATTTCGCCTATACCGTCAATTCGGGATGCGAGCCCGAGGACCGACGGGCCTGGGACCGCGACCTGCTGGCGGCCTACCTGGACGAACTCGGCACCCTCGACGGTCAGGCGCCCTCCTTCGACGACGCATGGCTGGCCTATCGGCAACAGTCGATGTTCGCTTACGCGGCGTGGGCGTTCACGATCGGCCGGGCGGCGTATCAACCGAAGATGCAGCCCGTGGAGACGTGCTTGACGCTGTTGAAACGGATCACCACGGCTATCGACGACCACAATTCGTTGGACGCGCTAGGCGTCTGACGCCGGATTCTGGTGGTGGCGCGGCCGGGCGACAGTCCGGCCGCGCGTACCGGAAAACGTGCCGGGAGGCCTATTCCCTCGCGCGGTGATGGATCCGGTCGGTGCGCGCTATACCATCTACCGGTTCCGGCGCAGACCCGGTAACTCGCTCCGGTGCAGTGTCCGGGCAGGGAGCGACGCTTCAGCAGTCAGCTAGTGCATACGAACCAAGTTTGGAGTTTGCTCTTGAGTACGCTGGGATCTCAGGCTCCGGCGCAGTCGTGCCCGGTAGTCCACGGCTCGCCCGTCGATTCCGACGACCCGCGGGTGCCCCTGTACTCGGCCGAGTTCGCGGCTGATCCGCACCATGTCTATCGCGAAATGCGCAGGCGCTACGGGTCGTTGGCGCCGGTGGAGTTGGCGCCGGGGGTACCGGCCACCCTGGTGATCGGCTACAGCACCGCGGTGCGGATCCTCAACGATCCCGAGCACTTCCCCGCCGACCCACGTGCCTGGCAGAAGAACATTCCCGCCGACTGCCCCATCCTGCCCCTGCTGGAATGGCGGCCCATGGCCAGTCGCAGCACCGGGACCGACTTCACTCGCTACCGAGGCGCGATCACCGCCGCCATCGACGAGGTCGACCTGTACGCCCTGCAATCCGTCGTGGAGGGCGTCGCCATCCCGCTGATCAACTCCTTCTGCCAGGACGGGTCCGCCGACCTGATCCGCCAGTATGTGTTCCCACTGGTATTCGAAGTGGTGAACTATCTGCTCGGCTGCCCGCCGGAGATCGGCGGGCAAGTGGCCGCCGGGACGGCCGCGCTGCTCGAGGGTGTCGACGCCGAGAAGGGCAATCAGATGCTCGGGGAGGCGCTGATGAGCCTCGTGACGCTCAAACGCGCCGAACCCGACCGCGACATCACCTCGGTACTGCTGCAGCATCCCGCCCGGCTGAACGACGTGGAGGCCTCGCACCACGTGTCCCAGGTCTACGGCACCGGGATCGAATTCCAGCTGAACCTGATCGTCAACACCCTGCTGCTGATCCTCACCGACGAGCGCTATGGCGACAGCATCCTCGGCGGCAACCTGTCGTCGCGCGATGCCATCGATTCGGTCTTGTTCGACGACCCGCCGCTGGCGAACCTGCTGATCACCTACCCGCGCCATCCGATCCTCATCGACGGCATCTGGCTGCCGGCACACCAGCCCGTCGTCATCAGCATGGCCGCCTGCAACAACGATCCCGCGATCCGCGCAGGCGACCTGACCGGCAACCGCTCCCACCTGGCGTGGGGCCTCGGCCCGCATGCCTGCCCGGCGCGGTCGGCGGCCTATCTGATCGCGCAAGAGGCCATCGACCAACTCCTCGACGCGCTGCCGGAGATCCGACCGAACCTGCCGAACGGGACACCCAGCTGGCGACCAGGGCCCTTCCACAGGGCACTGACCGAACTGCCGGTCACCTTCCCGCCGACCGCTCCGCTGAACATCTGACGGGCGCCAGACCGGCCTGATGACCTTCTGCTCTGTCGGTACCCCCGTCGCCGTCGAATGATGATCGACGTAGCGAGCACGCCGCCGGAGTGGAAGGAGACACATCATGACCACCGCGCGGACGATCATGCGGGCCGACGTACAACACATCAGTGTGCGAGACACCATGGAGGCAGCCGCCCAGCGGATGCGACAGCTCGATATCGGCGCGCTGCCGATCTGCGACGGCGAAGGCCGTCCCGTCGGCATCGTCACCGATCGCGACATCGTGGTGAAGGTCGTCGGCGTCGGCGCGAATCCGAAGACCACCACCGCCGGAGAGTTGGCGCAGGGCGCCGATCGACTGCACACCGTCGAGACCGGCACCGAGGTGCGCGACGCCCTGGTGCTCATGGAGCAGCACCGGGTCCGTCGGCTCCCGGTCACCGACCACGGCGTGCTGGTCGGCATCATCACCGAGGCCGATCTGGCTCGCCATCTGACCGGGGCCACCGTCGGTGAGTTCGTCGAGGCGATCTGCGCCGCAAATCTGCCCGTGACCGGGAACGCATCGGACAGCGCGGCTAGCCGCTGATCCGCTCCTGTGGGTGCACGACCATGACCGGGCACGAAGCGTGCTGCACCACCGTGTTGGCGGTGGAGCCGAGCAGCATCCCGGCGAAGCCACCCCGGCCGCGACTGCCCACGACCAGCAACTGCGCCACCTTCGACCAGGACAGCAGATGAGACGCAGGAGCGGACACCTCGACCTTCCGCGTGACGCGAACTTGCGGGAACTTCTCCTGCCAGCCCGCGACCCGCTCGGCGAGAAGCACCCGCTCGACATTGTCGAGTTCGGCGTCGGTCCGGTGGACGTCACCGGCGAAGCGCCCGGAGCCCCAGTCGGTCCACACGTGGACGGCGACGAGGTCGGCGCCGCGTTCGGCCGCTTCGGTGAACGCTGCCGCGATCGCGGCGTCTCCGACCGGACTGCCGTCCACACCGACCACCACCGGGCCCGACGGGTGCACCCCGCCGTCGGCGTCGGGGTCGGTCCGCACGACGACCACCGTGCCGTGCGCATGGGCCGTCACCGCCAGCAGCGTCGAGCCCAGGTGCGCGAACGTCCCCGCGTCGCCGGTCGCACCGATCACGACCGCGTACGCCTCGGCGCTGTGCTCGATCAACAGTTGCCTTCCGGTGTCGCTCGTCGCGCGAGCCGAGATACGCAGCTCGGGCGCGACCGAACGGGCCACGCGTTCGGCCTGGGCGACCACCTCTCGTCCCTGTTCGCGGGCAGCGTCGAGCACCGAGGGGATCACGACCTCGTAGTCGCCGAGCACCCACCCGGTCCCCACCAGCTCCATCCCGTGCAGGATCTCGAGGTCCCGTCCGCGCTCGGCCGCGAACCGCGCCGCCCACCGCACCGCGGTCCACGATCCCTCCGAACCATCCACGCCGACAACCACTTTCGCTGTGGCGAGGTGGTGCGGGTCGTCGAATCGCTGTTCTGTCATGACGGCCTCCCGAGCCCGTGATCGTGTAGCACCCAACCGAGCGCCGAACTCGACGGTATGCGCCGCACCGCAGGCGCGAACACGGCTGATCGTCCCCGGCGCGAGGGCCGAAAGACACTCGCGCGACCGGTCGCGCCTCGCACCGTCACCGCCGGGATCGATGCCGTCGCCGTGGCGAGCCGCGACCGTGGTCCGTCGCGGCGCCTCTCGTACACCAGCCGTCACCCGGCAAACGAACGGGAGGGCGCGTGGACGCGAAAGCGATTCGCGCAGAGCAGTTTTCGCTGAGTACAGCGGCGCCTAGGTCGCATTGTCCTCGGGCGGCTCCAACCCGAGCGGCCCGGTGCGGTTCGCGGTCAGCATCCGCACGGCCGCCATGCGCAGATCCGGACGCGCACGCCGGGAAGTCAGCTCGGCCAGACAGATCTCACCGACCATGGCGACCTTCATCCGGGAGGCCGCGTCCGGGTCGGGCCACCCGGCGGCGACCATGTCCGGCCGCCCCACGGCGATGAACAGCTCGTGACGGCGGCGGATCTCCTCGCGCAGATCCGGATCGGTGCGCGCCTGGACCATGAACGCCTCGGTGCCGCGGGCGTCGAGGCAGGCATCAAGGAACGCGTCCAGACTGGGTGCGATCCGTTCGATGCCCGGCGGTATCCCGGCCAGCGCGGCGGCCACCGACTGCGACAGCGCGTCGAAGAAGCGGCGGTGCAGCGCGATGACGTAGCTACGGCGGTTGACGAAGTGGTGATAGAAGGTGCCCTTGGCCATCCCGGCCTCCTCGACCACCGCGTTGACCGAAAGGCGATGCAGCCCTTCGCGTTCCGCTACCACGGTGCCCGCGATGAGCAGTGCCGTGCGACCGGGGTCCGCAATGACTGTCATGTTTCCGAAGTCTCCCCACTCTTTCTGAAAAAGCTAGTGTCGGGCACCGGCCGCACCTACGCTGTGACCGATCGGTCGGTCGAAGCCTAACCGGGTTCGGGATGGGCCATCGGGTCATCGAGGACCGATCTGATTCCGGGCGACCCTGGGGGTTCGAAATGTCCGCTGAGTTTAAATTGGCGAGCGGCGATGTGGTGCCACTGGCGTCGAACGCGCGTTATCGCGTATCGATCGACGATCTGCTGCCCGCGGACTCGCCGCGGTCGAACGGAGAGGATCGCCGGCATATCGCGCGGCTGGCCGAGAGCGATACCGAATTGCCGCCGATCCTGGTGCACCGCAGCACGATGCGCGTCATCGACGGAATGCATCGGTTGCGCGCCGCGCAATGGCTCGGACGCGAGCACATCGACGTCGTGTTCTTCGACGGAACACAGGCCGAGGCTTTTCTGCGCGGCGTCGAACTGAATACGACGCACGGGCTGCCGTTGACGCTCGCGGATCGCAAAGCGGCGGCCGAGCGGATCATCGAGACTCTCCCGGAATTGTCCGACCGCGCCATCGCTTCCACCACGGGGCTCTCGGCGCGCACGGTGGCCACGATTCGCCAACGTTCGACTGCGGAAATTCCGCAGTCGAACATCCGCGTCGGCGCCGACGGCAGGCGCAGGCCGATGGATCGCGCCCAGCGCAGACGCCGCGTCGCCGAGCTGCTGGCCACCTCGCCGGACATGCCGTTGCGCGCGCTGGCCGCCGCGGCCGAGGTGTCCATCAGCACGGCGCACGCGATCCGGAAACGTCTGCGAGAGACAGGGTCACCAGAGCACGACAACGCCGCGGACCAACCCGAGGGCAGCGCGCTGCTGCTGCAGCAGCTCACGCGCGACCCCGCCATGCGGCACAGCCAGCAAGGCCGCGACCTGCTGCGCTGGTTGCACACCCACTCCATGCAGCGCGAGGTGTGGACCGCGTTGGTGGCCACCGTCCCTCCGCATTGCATCCCGGCCGTCGCCGAACTCGCCATCCGCAACGCCAAGGAATGGCGGGCGCTGGCCGGCTACATCGATTCCGGCGCCACCGAGTAACGCCGCCACACCCGCGACGCACGGCCGGAATCCGAGAAGGGGTCATTCATCATGCTTGCTGGTCTCGCACGCCTGGCAGTCGGGCGACCGCGATCCATCCTCTATGGCGCGCTGCTCGTCGGGATCGTCTGCGTCGGGCTGGGCTGGTCGGCGCCCGCCCACCTGAAATCCGGTGGCTACATCCCGTCCGACACCGAATCCGCCGAGGTCGCGGCGTTCCTGGGCCGCGACTTCCCCGGCGCGGCACCGAATCTCGTGCTGCTGGTCACCGCTCCGGAAGGACTCGACGGTCCGGCGGCGCGCACGGTCGGTGAACGCCTGGCCGGGAACCTGCGTGGCCGCAGCGAGGTCGACGCGGTCCAGTCCTACTGGGAACTTCCGTCGGATCTGCGGCAGGGCCTGCGCGGCAACGGCGGCCGCGATGGCCTGGTCCTGGCCCATGTCACCGGCGACGACACCGACGCGCCCAAACGAGCCGGCGCCATCGCCGACCAGGTGAGCGGTGATTACGACGGCGTCACCGTGCGCGCGGGCGGCCAGGCGGTGGCCTTCGACGAGATGAGCCATCAGATCGTCACCGACCTGCTCATCACCGAGGCGATCGCGATACCGCTGACCGGTCTGGCCTTGGTCCTGGTCTTCGGCAGCCTGACAGCGGCGCTGATCCCGCTGGCGGTGGGCGTGTTCAACATTTTCGCGACCCTGCCGATCCTGCGGCTGCTCACCGAGGTCGGCGACGTATCGATCTTCGCGCTGAACATGATGAGCGCCCTCGGATTCGCGGTCGCGATCGACTCCAGCCTGTTCATGGTCAGCCGGTTCCGGGAGGAACTCGCCGCCGGACACGACACCGGCTCCGCTGTCACGCGCACGGCGCGGACGGCGGGTCGCACAGTCTTGTTCTCCGGGGTGGTGATCGCGCTGTCGCTGTCGACGTTGCTGGTCTTCCCGCTGTATTTCCTCCGGTCGCTGGCCTACGCGGGGCTGGCGGTGCTCGGGGCGGCCGTGTTCACCACGCTGCTGCTGGTGCCCGCCGCGCTGGCGCTGCTCGGGCCCCGCGTCGACGCACTCGACGTGCGCGCATTGCTGCGCCGCCGGTCGCGTCCCGCTCCGGTGGAAGTCACCGAAACCCGCTGGTATCGCACGGTGCTGCTGGTGATGCGCCGCCCGGTGGTGTCCGCGGTGGCGGTCGTCGCGCTGCTGCTGGTGCTGGGGTCGCCGTTCCTGTCCGTCCGGTTCGGCGCCGCCGACGACCGGGTCATCACCGGCGCGTCCAGCCACGAGGTCGGCGACGCCTTGCGTACCGGCTTCCGGGAGAACGCCATGGCCGGAGTGCTCGTGGCCGTGCCCGGATTCCGGGGCGGCGACGTCGAGATCGCCGCCTACGCAGAGCGTTTGTCGCGAGTGGCGGACGTCACGTCGGTGCTGTCCGCGGCGGGCGTCTATACCGGCGGGCTGAAAGTGGCCTCGGCGCCGCCCGATATGCGCGGCGACGCGGGCACGTATCTGCGCGTGGGCACCCGGCTCGACCCGTACTCCCCCGCCGCGATCGAGCAGCTCGACCGGGTGCGCGCGGTCCCCGCGCCGGGCCGGGCGCTACTCGGTGGCGCGGCGGCCGAAAGCGTCGACGCGCTCGACGCGCTCGCGGCGAAGATTCCCCTGGCGATCTTCGTGATCGCGCTGTCGACGGTGGTGGTGCTGTTCTTCTTCACCGGCAGTGTGCTGCTGCCGATCAAAGCGCTGCTGCTCAACACGCTTTCGCTGGCGGCCACCTTCGGTGCCATGGTCTGGGTCTTCCAGGAGGGGCATCTGTCGGATCTGCTCGGTTTCACCCCGACCGGATATCTCGTGCCGACCATGCCGATCCTGATGTTCTGCATCGCCTTCGGCGTCTCGATGGACTACGAGGTGTTCCTGCTGTCCCGGATCCGGGAAGAGTGGCTGGCCTCCGGCGACAACACGCGTGCGGTGGCGACCGGCGTCGCCCGCACCGCGCGGATCTTCACCGCGGCCGCGTGCCTGATGGCGATCGCCTTCGCGGGGATGGTGACCTCGCACGTGTCGTTCATCCAGCTGTTCGGCCTCGGCCTGACCCTGGCGGTGCTGAGTGACGCCACGTTGATCCGCGGCGTGCTCGCGCCGGCCTTGATGCGCATGCTCGGCGCGGCCAACTGGTGGGCGCCGCGCCGGCTCGCCCGCTTGCACGACCGTATCGAAATCCCCGAGACCAGCGCCGTTCTCGAACCAGTACCCAAGTAGTGCGATAGGAAGAACATGGCGAAATTCCGCACAGGTGTGATGGATTCCGGTGTCTACACCCGGTTCGCGCCCGATCTGCAATTTCGCGGCAGCCGCTCGGTGGCGATGGCGGGCGGGGCGGACTCGCTCTGGGTGACCGACCATCTGCCCTCGATCCTGCCCGCCTCGATCTGGAAGCCGCGGCACGTCGGCATCACCCGGCTCGCGCCGCACGCCGACGGCATCTACGAACCGTGGACGGCGCTGGGCTACCTCGCCGCGCAGAACCGTTTGGCGCGCTTGCGGCTCGGCGTCGGCGTCACCGACGCCGGCCGTCGCAATCCCGCGGTGACCGCGCAGGCCGCGGCCACCCTGCATCACTTGAGCAGGGGCAGGGCCATTCTCGGCATCGGCACCGGTATCCGGGACAACAACGAGCCCTACGGCGTGGACTGGACCGCTCCGGTCGGGCGTTTCGAAGAGGCGCTGGCCACCATCCGCGCGCTGTGGGATTCCCACGGCAGCCTGGTGAACAGGGACTCGCCGCACTTCCCGCTGCGCGACGCGGTCTTCGACGTACCGCCGTACCGCGGCACCCGCCCGGAGATCTGGGTGGCCGCGGGCGGGCCGCGGATGCTGCGGGCCGCGGGGCGTTACGCCGACGTATGGTTCCCCGGCTTCGCGCAGCGCCCGCACGAGTACCGGCACCGCTTGGAGCTGGTCCGCGCGGCGGCCTCCGACGCGGGCCGCGACCCGTTGTCGGTCGCGCCCGCCGCCGTGTTCAGCGTGCTCACCGCCACCCGCCCCGCGGAGGTGGACACCCTCGTCGAGAGCGTCGGCGCGCGGGCGCTGACCTTGTGCGCCCCGGGCGAGATGTGGACCAGGCACGGCGCGACCCATCCCCTGGGCGAGGATTTCACCGGCCTGCAGGACTATCTGCCGCAGACGTTGGACGAGCGCACCGTGCTGGAGTACGTCGAGAAGGTCCCGCCGTCGCTGGTGCGCGAATTCTGCCTCACCGGCACGCCGGAGGAGATCACCGAGCAGATGGCGCACTGGCGCGACCACGGTCTGCGCTACGCCGTGCTCATGAATCTCAGCGCAATTCATCCGAACATCACGCACGGGATGTTTTCGAACGCGCCCCTGGTGGCGACGTTACGTAAGTTGAAGAAACTGTAGGGCAACGCAATTGACGCCCGAGTGGCATGCGCAATAGCATGGCCATTCGAGCGAAGAAGCTCGTCAGATATTTTGCTGCTGCGGTCGGGGGGCTCAGCAAGGTCCCGCATTTCAGGCCAGGAGAAACAATGGTCGACATTGCAATCGTGGGTATCGGCTGCCGTTTTCCAGGCGGCGTATTCGACCCGGAGAGTTACTGGAATTTCCTACTCGGCAAAGGCGACGGGATCGTCGATATACCGCCGGACCGATGGAGCGTCGAAAAGTACTACGACCCGGATCCGGATGCGCCGGGGCGTATGTACACCCGACGCGGCGGATTTCTCACCCAGCCGCTGTGGGATTTCGACGCCGATTTCTTCGGCATCGCCCAGAAGGAGGCCGCCATCCTCGACCCGCAGCAGCGGCTGCTGCTGGAGGTCACCTGGGAGGCGCTCGACGACGCAGGCATGGCGGGCCGGGTCTCCGGTCACCGCGTCGGCGTGTACGTCGGCGGCTTCATCCTCGACAACGTGCTCGGGCGCAGCGGGCCGCTGGTCCGCTCGGCGATCACCAGCCACACCGCGATGAGCGCCTCGCACACCTTGCTGTCCAATCGGATCTCCTATCTGCTCGACCTGCACGGCCCGAGCCTGACCGTCGACACCGCGTGCTCGTCGTCGCTGGTGGCCACACATCTCGCGGTGCAGGCGATCGCCAACGGCGAGTGCGAGATCGCACTGGCCGGCGGGGCGAACGCGATGCTGCAGCCGGAGACGTTCATCTCGATGTGCAAGGGCCGGTTCCTCTCGGTCGACGGGCGCTGCAAGACCTTCGACGCCGCCGCCGACGGGTACGGCCGCGCCGAGGGCGCGGGCGCGGTGCTGCTCAAGCCGCTGGATCTGGCACAGCGCGACTACGACCGCGTCTATGCCGTCATCCGCGCGACGGGCGTCAACCAGGACGGCCGCACCATGGCCATCCCGGTGCCGAATCCCGTTGCGCAGGAACAGCTGGCCCGCCAGGTGCGCGACGACGCGGGCGTGGCGGCGCACGAGGTGAGTTATCTCGAGGCGCACGGCACCGGCACCGCGGTCGGCGACCCCATCGAACTCTCCGCGCTGGGCGCGGTGTACGGCGCGGTGGACGGCCGCGGCGAACCGGTGCCGGTCGGCTCGGTGAAGAACAACTTCGGGCACACCGAGGCCGCGGCCGGGGTCGCGAGCCTGATCAAAGCGGCGCTCACCCTGCACCACCGCACCGTCGCGCCGCAATTCGAATTGAATACACCGAATCCGGAGATCGAGTTCGACGAGCTTCGACTACGGGTACCGCTCCAGCCCGAACCGCTGCCCGCGGCGCCGGGCAAAGGCGTGGTCGCGGTCAACGGCTTCGGGTACGGCGGCACCAACGCCCACGTCATCCTCGTCGAAGCACCACCGCGGCCCGCGCGCGCCGAGGACGAGCGCCCGGTGCCGAAGGTCCTGCCGATCTCCGGCCGCCACGAGACCGCGGTCCGGGCGCTTGCCGACGAACTCGCGCACGCGCTCGACCGCCACCCCGCCGACGCGGTCACCGCGGCCGCGTGGACCCGGCGCGCCCATCACCCCCTGCGGGTCGGCTTCGCCTACGACGACGCCGACGATCTGCGCGCCCAGTTGCGCGCCTTCGCCGCGGGCGAGGGCCGGGCCCCGTCCCGGCTCATCGGCGACGGCGAGGTGGAGCCGGTCTTCGTCTTCAGCGGTATGGGCCCGCAGTGGTGGGGCATGGGCCGCGAACTGCTCACCACCGACAGCACGTTCGCGAAGGTGGCCAGGGAGATCGACCGCGAATTCGTCTCGATCGCGGGCTGGTCGATCCTGGACGAGATGCTCGCCGACGAGGCCGACTCGCGGATCATGCGCACCGCCTACGCCCAGCCGGCCAACTTCGTGCTGCAGGCCGCGTTGACCGCCGAACTGGCCCAGTACGGGGTGTATCCGGCGGTGGTGGTCGGGCACAGTGTCGGCGAAGTCACCGCCGCGTACGTGTCCGGCGCGCTGTCGCTGCGGGACGCGCTCACCGTCAGCTACCACCGCGCCCGGCTGCAGGCGACCACCGCGGGCACCGGCGGGATGCTGGCGCTGGGCATGTCCGAGAACGAAGCGCGGGAGTTGCTCGCCCGCACCGACAGCATCTCGATCGCCGCGGTCAACAGCCCGGGCGCGGTCACCCTCGCCGGCGACAGCGGGGACCTCGAGTTGCTGCGCGACACCTTGTCGGCCACCGGCACGTTCGCGCGCAGCCTCCGGGTAGAGGTGCCCTACCACAGCCACTTGATGGACCCGATCCTCGATGATCTGCGTGCGGCGCTGAGCCGGCTCGCGCCGAGGGACGCGAAACTCACCACGTACTCCACGGTGACCGCCGCCGAGATCGCGGGCACGGAATGGGACGCCGACTACTGGTGCCGCAACGTCCGGGAACCGGTCCGGTTCGCCGACGCCATCGGCGCGCTGGTCGACGCGGGCCACCGGGTCTTCCTCGAGGTGGGGCCGCACCCGGTGCTCAGCGGCAACATCCGCGAGATGCTGATCCATCGCGGCGTGATCGGCGCCGCGGTCACCACGCTCTCGCGCGATCTGCGCGACCGCAACAACGTGCTGCGCGCCGTCGCGGATCTGTATGTCGCCGGCTCGCTGGACGGCTCGACCGTCCCGGGCCGCCCGGACTCGGTCGTCGAGCACCTGGACCTGCCCGCGTACCCGTGGCAGCGCAAACGGGTCTGGCACGACGAACCGGTCACCCTGCTCGATCGCCTCGGCACACCGGACGGCTACGCGTTGCTGGGCGACCGCACCGCGGCGGCGAACTCGGAATGGGAGGTGCAGCTGTCGGTCTCGCGGCTGCCGTGGCTGCGCGACCACGTCGTGGACGGGCATGTGGTGCTGCCCGGGGCGGCCTACCTCGACGCCGCGCTCAGCGCCGCCGTCGAGCGCACGGGGCGCACCAGCGTCGGCCTGGAGTCCGTCGAGTTCGTCGCGCCACTGGTGATCGACGAGCACGACGTCCCGGTGCTGCGGGTGAACGTCGAGGAGTCGACCAAACGCTTCCAGATCCGGTCACGCCCGGCCACCGCGGCCACCTGGACGCTCAACGCCCACGGCAGGCTCATCGAAGCCGACTTCGCCGCCGCCGCCGTGGAGGTCGAGGCTCCGGAGCACGCCGCCGCCGTCGCGGGCCCGGATCTCTATCGCGGCCTGGCGGCTCGCGGCCTGGACTACGGGCCTGCCTTCCAGCGCATCGTCTCGGCCGTCGTCGGCGCGGACGCGGTGGTCGCCGCGCTCGCCCCGGTCGAGGAACCCGCGCCGGTCCGGCACCTGGCCCATCCGGCCGTGGTCGACGCCGCGCTGCAATGCGTCGCCGCGCTGGCCGCGGATACGGACACCGGCGTGGCGATCGTGCCCGCCGCCATCGCCGGGGTGCGGCGGCTGGGCCCGCTGCCCGAGCGCCCACGGGTCGTGGTGACCCGGCGCGGGGTCGACCCGCTGCGCGCCGACATCGCCGTCGTCGGGGAGAACGGCGAGGTGGCCATGCGTCTGCTGGGTGTCGAATTCCGCCCGGTCAGCGCGACTGTCGATGCCACCCATCAGCTGGAACGCGTGTTCTACCAGCCCATCTGGGAGATCGTCGAGGCCCCGACCGGCGCGCGTCCGGTCGAGGCGGAGCTCGTGGTCGCCGTGTGTGTCGGCGCCGACGCGGCCGACCGGGCGACCACGCTGCTGGGCGACCGTGCCGACCGCACCGTCGTGCTCGCCGACCCCGACGCCGACGACGACGAGCGCCTGTGGCTGGCGTTGCGCTCCCCCGACGGCGAGCCGATCGGCGAACGCATCCGCGTGGTCAGCGTGTTCGGCGCGGCGTTCGACGCCGCGCGCAACGTCTACTGGCTCGCGCGCGTGGCGAACGCGATCGAGCATCTGCTCGCCGACGCGCCGCACGTCCACGTGCACGGGATCGTGGTCACCGAGAACGCGCTGTGCACGCCCGCCGACAGCACCGCCCAGGTGGCACACGGCGCACTGGTGGGTGCGCGGCGCGCCCTGCTGAACGAACAGCCCGCCGCGGGCTGGCGATTGGTCGACGCGGACCCGCGGGCCACGACGCTCGCCGATCTCGTTCTCAGCGACGGCGTGCTCGACGAGATCGGTGTGCGCGGAGCCGACCACTGGGCGGTGCGGCTGGACCGCAATTTCGGCACGCACCTCGAGCAGCGCAACCGGGCCACCCCGCTGCCGGACCCGGAAGCCTCGTTCGCCGTGGAGATCCCCAAGTCGCGGCTGATGTCCGACCTGGCTCTGCGCGAAACCGAGCGCATCGCGCCCGGTCCCGGCGAGATCGAGGTCCGGATGGAGGCGGCCGGGCTCAATTACAAGGACGCGATGAAGGTCATCGGCGTGCTCACCGAAAAGGAGCTCACCGGCACCTATTTCGGCACGACGGTCGGCATGGAGGGCTCCGGTGTGGTGGAGCGCGTCGGGCCCGGCGTCACCGGCGTCGCGGTCGGCGACCGGATGATGGTGTGCGCTCGCGACATCCTTCGCAAATACGTGACGATGCCCGTCGACGCGGGGGCCACCATGCCGCACGGCCTGCTGCCCGGAGCGGACTACGACCCGCTGACCTGCGGGTCCGGCTTGCCGTTGCTCACCGCCGAATTCGGCTTGCGCACGCTGGCTCGCCTGCGGGCCGGCGAGACCGTGCTCGTGCACGGCGCGGCGGGTGGCATGGGCATGGCCGCGGTGCAGGTCGCGCTGGACATCGGCGCCACGGTGATCGCGACCGCGGGCACGCCCGAGCGGCGGGCGCAGGTGCGCGGGCTCGGCGCGCAGCACGTGCTGAACTCGCGCTCGGCCGACTTCGTCGACGAGATCGCCGAGCTGACCGGCGGACGCGGCGTCGACGTCGTCTACAGTTCGGCGCCCGGCGAGATCCTGCGCCAGAACTTCCGGGTGGCCGCGGAATTCGGCCGGGTCGTCGACATCGGCAAGGCCGACATCTACACCGGCGGGGTCATCGATCTGGAGCCCTTCGATCGCAACCTGACGTTCTTCTCCGTCGACATGGACCGTGCACTGGCCCACGACCCGGAACTGCTCCGCGCGCCGATGCGGGCCAGCCACGCGGCGTTGCGCGCGGGGCGCTACCAGTACCTGCCGTATACGGCTTATCCGGTGTCGGAGCTCGCCGCGGCATTCGAGTCCGTCGCCCGATCCGACCAGATCGGCCGAGTGGTGCTCGACCTGCGCGAGGTATGCCCGATGGTGCGGCCCGCGATCGCCTACCCGCGCATCGACCCGGACGGCTGCTACCTGGTGACCGGCGGGTTCGGCGGGTTCGGCGCGGCCACCGCCCGCTGGCTGGTCGCCGAGGGAGCCCGGAAACTGGTGCTCGTCGGCCGCAGCGGAGCCGCCACCCCACAGGCCCGCGACCAGGTCGCGGCGTTCACCGCGGCAGGGGTGACGGTGATCGAGGAACGGGTGGACGTCGCCGACTACGCCGCGACCGCCGCCCTGGTGGATCGCATCCGGTCCGTCGGGCCGCTGCGGGGTGTCTTCCACGCGGCAGGGGTGGTGAACAACCTGCCCGTCCCGCAGATCACCCGGGAGTCGCTCGACGAATTGTTCGCCAAAGTCCGCGGAGCGCAGCATCTGGACCGGGCGGTCGAGGCCGCGGGCATCGAGCTGGACATGTTCGTGCTGTACTCCTCGATCAGCGCGCTGGGCTGCATCACCCCGCAGGTCGGTTATGCCGCCGCCAACGCCGCGCTGGACGCGCTCGCGGCCCAGCGGCGGGCTCGCGGCGCCGCGGCGCTGGCGGTGAACTGGGGCTTCATGAGCGGCGGCGGCATGGCCGACAAGACCGAGGCGCTGGTGGACTACGTCAAGTCGATCGGGTTCCTGCCCATCGACATGGACCGCGCCACCGCCCTGCTGCGTGAATGCCTGACCCTCGACAGCGCCCAGGTCGTGGTGGCCGATATCGACTGGACGGTGTGGTCGCGGGTCGCGCGTCCGTCCACCGATACCCGGCGCTTCCGCCAACTGCTCGCCGACATCGGGGTGACCGGCGAGGCCGGCGGCACGCTGCGCGCGGAGATCCTGACGCTCCCGACCGAACAGCGCGCCGACTTCGTCGCCCAGCGCCTCGCCGACCAGCTCGCGGTGGTGCTCGGCGTGGACACCGAAGCCATCAACATCGACGAGCCGGTCACCGACCTCGGCATGGACTCGCTCATGGCGATGGAATTCGGAGCCCGCACCGAGAAGGAACTCGACGTCAAGATCTCCGCGCTCGAACTCAGCAGGGGCCTGTCGCTGCGCGGCATCGGCGCCAAGGTGGTCACCCGGTTCGCCGAGCCCGCCGACGCGCAGGCCGCGGCATGAAAGGAAGCGACATGTCCACCGAGTTGATCCCCTACGCCGACATCGACACCGTGCTGGGCCACCGGGACGGGCGGTTCTTCGGCGAGGGGTACAAGCGGATCACCCACCGCATCTTCGACATCACCGTCGACCGCGACGTGGAGGACCGTCCGCGGCTGACCGCGACGGCGGGGGTGCATTACCCACTCGACTGGTCGCGCAAGAGCACCCGGGTGCTGGTCCCCCATGTCAGCAGCATCGACTGCTCGATCTTCGGCTATCGGCTGCTCGAGGTGATCCTGCGCGAGTGCTTCGGGCTCACCGACAGCGAGATCCGCTCCTGCTGGGTGCCTTTCGTCCAGTTCAGCAGCGGGACCATCGCGACGGAGTCGCTGGCGGAGTTCGCGATCAGCGCGACGGTCGTCGCGGTGGAGGGCAGCACGATCAGCATCACCGGCGCGCTGGGCGGCGGCATGAGCCTGGAAGCCACCGTGGCGCTCCCGGCGCCACCGCGCCCGCCGCGGACGGCGAGCCGCACCGTGCACGAGACCGGGCGTGGATACTTCCACGGCGGGGTGTACGCCCGCGGGCAGTATCTGCGCAACGTCCTCGTCTCCGACGGCGGCAGCCGCGCACAAGCCGATTTCGCTCTCGCGGAACCGGATTCGGCGGGCCCCTGGCATGGTGTCGCAGACGCCTACCAGCCTTCCGTCACGCTGGTGGACGCGACGGTGATCCTGGCGCAGCTGTCCCAAGTCGTGCTGTACGAGCTGGACAACATCGCCCGCAAGGACAGCGAGACACTGTGGATGCGCCGGATGACCGCCCGCGCGTCCGCTCCCCCACCGCCGTTCACCTCCGGCACCGCGACCACCCACATGGCCCGCTCGATGGTCCTCACCTTCGGCGGCGGCGACTGGCGCATCTCGAGCTGGGCATCGGACTTCGCGGGCTGTGCGATCCGCTACGACCTCGCACACCGGCTGCCGGCCTGACCCGCGCATCCCCGAACACTGAGAAAGGCACTCCCATGTCGGGAAACAACTATCGACGCATCGTCATCTCCGGCACGTATTCGACCGGGAAGACCACGACTTCCACGGCGCTGTCCCTGCTGACCGGCATTCCCCGGGTGGACGCCTCGTCCGCTCGCGAGGTGGTCACCGAGCTCTATCCGGGCATGCGGTTCCAGGATCTGAGCACCACCGAGCTGATGGCGCTCGGCTTCCGCAGGCTGGAGCTGCGCATCCAGGCCGAGGCGATCCTCGACGCCCAAGGCGGATTCATCGCCGACGGCTCGGTGCTCAACGAGTGGGTCTACGGCACCACGCGGCTCGTCACCGGCCCCAACCCCGGCTCGTCCCGCTGGCACAAGGCCGTCAAGAACACCCTCACGCTGCCCGGCCGGCCGTTCTATCGCCGCTACCTCAACGCCTACGGCGACATGGCCCGGCAGCGGGCGCGGCAGAACTACGACATCTTCTTCCATCTCCCGGTGGAGGTGCCGATGGACCCCGACGGCCACCGGCCGGTCGACGAGCGCTATCGCGCCATCTCCGATCGGCAGCTGCTGCATGCGATCAGCGAACTCGGGCAGCCCGTCGTGACGGTGCGCGGCACCCCGGAACAGCGCCTGGAATCCATCGTCTCGATGCTCGACATCCCCACCGTGATGGACATCGATGTGGCGGTGAAGGAGGCGATGGAGATCGTGCGCAGCAGCCGTGAGCGCGTCCAGGAAACGATCATCGCCCAGCAACAACCGCACACTCTCGGCCGCAAGATCAAATTCGCCACTCGCGTTTAGGAGCACGCCATGACCGTCCTGCTGGACAAGACCAAGCGCTACAACCCGATCGACTCGTGGTTCTACGACAACTTCATCTCCGACGCGGTGCGCGAGATGACCCCGACCCTGTTCGACGACATCGTCGCCCAGCTCGACGACGGTGCGCAGGTGCTCGACGTCGGTTGCGGCGGTGGGCAACTCGCGGTCGGCCTGGCCACCACCGGGACCTCGCTGCGGCTGACCGGCATCGACCTCTCCCCCCAACAGGTGCGCAGGGCGCGCAAACGCGGTGCGGCGCTGGGCAGCCGCATCCAGTTCCGGGAAGGGTCGGCGATGGACCTGCCGTTCTCCGACGGCGCCTTCGACGCGGTGATCAGCTCGGGTTCGATCAAGCACTGGCCGAATCAGCGCAAGGGCCTCGCGGAGATGCTCCGCGTCTTGCGGCCCGGCGGCCTGTTGCTGGTGATCGAAGCCGATCGCGGCTGCACCTTCGAGGACGCGCGCGCCTTCGTCGACCGGTGGAAGCTGCCGCAGCCGATGGCGCGGGCGTGCCTGCCGTTCTTCCGCACCTACATCGCCGGCTACGGCATCGATCTGGAGGACGGCCGCGACCTGGTGGCCGATCTCCCGGTCACCGACGCGACGGTGCGCCGCATCCCCGGCGAGCCGGGGATTCAGATCACCGCGCGCAAACGGGCGGAGTGAGCACCGGCCGCCTCGGCGAATCCGGCCGGTAGCGGGCCGGGCGGCGGCACGGCCGAGACGCCGCCCGGCCCGGCAGCGGGGACGACCGGATGCGCACCGGCGGGGTGGGCGCTCACGAGCGCCGGGCGCGCAGCGGTTTGCGCGCGGCCTCCTCCATAACCTGGTCCTGCCGATCGGCGGGCACGAGGGCGCGAATGTCCTCGCGCGAGCCGATCATCAGTTTCTGCAGGATGGAAGCCATCTGGGCGTCGACGGTCTTGTAGGAGCTGCCGCGCCGGGCGGCGATGGCCGTGTTGGTCCAGCCCGCCGCCGCCAGCACGGCCACGTCCTGTTCGGCCGCCGACAAGTCCTCCCAATGCGAGGGCCGGTGGCGCCGGACCGGATGCTCGACGGGTAGCCGGTCCAGCGACAGGTTGCCCAGCGCCAGCTGCGCCACCTCGCCGAGTTCGGAACGCAGCAGTGCGCCTTCCCGCTCCGCCTCCGCGAAGGCGGTGTCGCCCAAGACCGCGCGGGCGGTGTCAGCGGCGATGTCGGTCTCGACGGCGAACGGGCCGAGATTGGCGATGTCGACACCGATTCGCTCGCGTAGCGTGGCGCCGCCACCGAGCAGGCGCGCGACTTCGCGCGCCCACTCCGTCACCGCGCCGGAACGTTCGCCCTCGGTGTCGCGGATCATCCGCGACAGCGCCCACGCACGAATGTGGACGGCCCATACCACGCCCCACTGATCGCGCATCGCGAGCTGGGTGGTCAGCGCCGCATGCGTCACGGCGAGCGCTTGCTGCGGGTCGCCGTGCTTGGTCAGTGCCATCGCCCGAGCCAGTTCGGCCCAGGATGTCGCCCATCGCGCGCCAGAGCGCTCGGCGTGCTCCAGATGCCGTCGGGAGATCTCCAAGGCCTGCGCCGATTCGCCGAGCAACGCGGCCGTCATCGCTTCGAAGAGTTCGCTCATCGCGGCTCCCCCGGGATCCCCTGCGGCGGAGAACTTCTCGCGCGCGCGGGCCAGCACGGCGAGCGCGCGCACATCGCGAGGCACCAGCATCAACTCGGCGCCTCTGGCGAATTCGACCGGGGCGGGCAAACCGAGATCACGGTCGTGCTCGCGCCAGCCTGTCCGGGCGGCGAGGTCGGGCACGCACAGCGCGACGCACTCGTCGAGCATCCGATCCGTGTCGTGGTGCAGGCCTTGGCACAGGCTGATCCATGCGATCAGCGACATCGCCGTAACCTGCAGCGGCACCGGCTGCGGGTCCAGAGTCCGGGTGGCGGCCAGCGTACGCTCGGCCCAGCGGCGCGACTCGCGCAGCGAGCCGCTGAGAAACGGGCTGCGCAACGCGATCAGCCCGGCGGCGATCTCCAGTCCGACGGCGGCCTCCTCCGGCGTGGCGAGGCTACCGGCCATGGCACCCAGCAGGTTGTCCCACGCCGCGCGGGCCCAATCCAGCAGTTCCTGTTCGTCCGGGCCGAACCATCCGGTTGCCGCCGCCAGCACCTTGTCGCGGTAGTAGCGGCGGTGCCGCCGCACCAACCGGTCCCGTTCGCCATCGCGTTCGGCCAGCCGCTGCTGCGCGAACAAGCGGACGCTCTCCAGCAGCGAATACCGCACCGTGGTCGCGGTCAGATGCACCGAGACCAGCGATTGGTCCGCCAGCCGCTCGAGCAGACCCTCGATCTCGGCGCGGGCCAGGCCGCCCGGCTCGTCGTCCGCGCAGACCGCTTCGATCGCCTCCAGCTCCGCGCCGACGTCCGCCTCGGCCGGGTCGGCGTTCTCGTGATCGATGTCGTAGCCTGCCGCGAACACCGACAGCCGGTCGAACAGCAGCCGCTCCTTGTCCCGGCACAGGTCGTAGGACCAGGCGATGACGTCGCGAATGCCCTGGTGCCGCGCGTCCGCGCCGACCCGGGGGCCGTGCGACCAGCGCAACCGCCGGTCGCTCGCCTCACCGCTGAGATCCCGCAGGATCATCGGCAGCGGCTGACGCAGCAGCCGCGCGGCGGCCAGCCGGATGTAGAGCGGATGGTTGTGCACATGGCGGCAGACCGCCACCGCCAGCTCGGCCTCGTCGTCGGCGACGGTGTGGCCGATCAAGTCGGCGCGGGCGCGGAACAAGGCCAGCGCCTGGTCCCGCGACAGCGCGGGCACCGGCACCAACTGCTCGTCGACCCAGCCGATCGCCTCCCGGCTGGTGGCCAGCACGGTGAGACCCGGCGCCGCTTCCAGCAGGTCGGCGATCACCCGCCCCGCGCCGTCCAGGACGTGTTCGCAGTTGTCCATCACCAGGATCGTCTGCAGCGTGCGCCCGACCGCGTCGCGGCGGCGCAGCGTGTCCAGCACCGCCTCCCACGCCGAGCGTCCGGAGAAGTCGGCGTCGATCAGCGACCGCGCGAGCAGTTCCTCGACCGCCGCCGCGTCGGCGCCGCGCGACAGCACGGCCAGGCGCACCCAGTGCACCGGAACGCGCCGGGCCTTGTGGAACCGGTGCACGGCTTCGGTCGCCAGGCGGGTCTTGCCGATGCCGCCCGCGCCGATCAGGGTGACCAGGCGGGTTCCGCCCAGCAGTGCCATCCCGATCTTCTCCAGCTCACGCTCACGCCCCACGAAATCATTGGCGCTCGCGGGTGGGGACCCCGGACTCGACGCACGTCCTACCGACACAACAGTGCAGCGTAGTCGGGTCGCCCGAGAAGATCGGCAAGTCTCTACCGATGTGCGGCGCCCACCTATACGCGGACCATTGCGCTGGCGCGGTAGTCGATCACATAACCGGAAGGACACGACGGTGGGACACATACTCGTACTCGGGGCGGGCGAATGCGGATTACCCCTCGCCCATCGACTACTGCGCGGCGGACGGCCGGTCACCTTGGTGACCGACCGGGACGCCGATGCGGTCCTCGCCGGCACCGTGACCAGCACTCAGGTCAAATTCTCGCCGACACAGGACCTCGAAGCGGATCTGGGCCTGGGTTACTGGCGCTCGATCGCGCCGAATATCGAAGGCATCCGGTTCACCATGGCCGTCGACCGCACGACCGTGGTCACCTGGGCCGGACGGCTCAGTCGCCCCGCGCAGAGCGTGGATCAGCGGACGGTGTTCGCCCGCTGGCTCGGCGAGTACCTGGCCGAAGGCGGTGATCTGCGCATCGCCGAGCCCTCCGTCGCGGATATCGAGCACAGCGCCGCCGACTACGACCTCACCGTCGTGACCCGCGCCGGACGTGACCTCGCCGGCTGTTTCGAAGCCGACCCGGCGTGGCCGACGCCCGCCGCGCCGCTGCGGCGGCTCGCGGTGCTGTACCTGGACGGTGTCGAGCCGGACCCGGAGGGCCTCGGCTCCTACACCACGCTGCCCGAGCACGGTGAAGTGATCTCCTACCCGGGCCTGACCGGGCGGCCGGGGCAAGAACGTCGCTGCGAGATGCTGCTTTTCGAGGCGCGGCCCGGCGGCGCGCTGGACGTGTTCGACCAGCACGGCACGCCCACGCAGCGCTGGGCACAGGCCAGGCGACTGCTGGAGACGCACTTGCCGGTCGAACTGGCCGAACGCTTCCGGCACGCCCAGCCGACCGATGCCGGGGCGACGCTGGTGGGCGCGGTGACTCCGGTCATGCGCCGTCCGGTCGGCGTCCTGCCGTCGGGCAGGCCGGTGCTGGGCGCAGGCGACGTCGTCTGCCGGATGGACCCGGGCGGCGCACAGGGCGCCAACAACGCCGTGCACTGCGCGCTCCGCTACGGCGAGGCGATCCTGCACGACCCGGACGGCCCCTACGACCGCGCGTGGATGGAGTGGGCCGCCGCGCCGTGGCTGACGGCCGTCGCCCACCCGGCCGCGCGGTGGACGGCGACGGTGCTCGATCCGCCGCCGGCCATGCAGGAGATGATGCTGGCCGCCCAGCACGACCCGACGCTGGCCGACGCTTTCGCCGATACCTTCGCGCGACCGGCGAACCTGGCCCGGCTTGCGGCGAAAGCGGCGTCCTGACCGTTTCCCGGCTCAGGGCTGCCAGGGCGGTGTCGCGGGGAAGACGACCGGCAGCGCGGCCAGGGCCCGATGGAAAGGTCCTGGCCGCCAGGCCAACTCGTGCACCGGCGCGGTGGGCCGCAGTTCCGGCAGCGCGTCCAGCAACTGGTCGACCGCGTCCTGCGCGATGAGGTAGGCCGGGTCGCGGGCCGGGCAGGCGTGCGGTCCGGCGCCCCAGGCCAGATGCGAACGGTTGCCGCTGTGGTTGTCGCCGCTGATCGCCGGATCGTTGTTGCAGGCGGCGAAACTGATGACCACCGGTTGGTGAGCGGGCAGCCACACGTTCTCGATCAGGATCGGCTGGCGCGGGTAGGTGACCGAGAAATTGGCCATCGGGGGGTCGGTGAACAACACCTCGTCCAGCGCGTCGCGGGTGGACAGGCTGCCGCCAAGGACGTCGCCGCCGAACCGGTCGTCGGTCAGGATCAGCAGCAGGGTGTTGACGATCAGGTTCTGCAGCGGTTCGATGCCCGCGCCGTAGAGCACGACGAGCTGGTGGATCACCTCCGCGTCGTCCAGATCCGCCGGATGCCGCAGCAGTCGCGTGGTGATGTCCCGGCCCGGCTCGGCGCGCTTCAGTTCGATCAGCCGCAGCAGCGCGGCGCCGAGCCTGCGGTTGCCCTCCTCGGCGTCCACCCCGTCGAACACGGCGGCCGTCGCGGCGGCGACCTCCCGGCCGATCTCCGGCGGGCAGCCCAGCATGGCGTTGATCACCTCGAACGCCAGTGGAAGGGCGTACTGCGACACCAGATCCGCGCTGCCCGCCGCGCAGAAGGCGTTGATCAGCTCCGCGGCCGTCCGCTCCACCGTCTCGTGCAGGGCGTGCAGGTCCACGGCATTGATGCTCGCGGTGTTGGCCTGGCGGTAGCGGGCATGCGCTTCGCCCGTGGCGCGCATGGCATTGGGACGCCACTCCAGCACCGGCAGCACGGGGCAGTCGGCGGGGACGTCGGCCTGCCAGGTGCGCGGGTCCGCGGGAAAGTGCTCCGGGTCGTGCATGATCCGCACGGCGGTGTGATAGTTCAGCACCAACGTCGCCGGCACGCCCGGGGCCAGGTCGACCGGCGCCATCGAGCCGTAGCGGGCGCGCATGTCCCGGTAGGCGCGATGCGGATCGGCCGCGAATTGCGGGGAGTACAGCGACACACGCTCGCCCCGGTGTTCGATGGGCGAACCCTGGTGGGTGCCGGGCTGATTCGTCGTCTGGTCGAGGTTTCGGGGCGTGGTCAACGCGTGACTCCCACAGTAGAAGCGTCTTCGGCGAGCTCGGGCGGGCCGGGGCGACGCCATCGTCGTACGGTCCATGCCGTGCACCGCCGCGCCGCCTCGGCTCGACCGCGCATCGGATCGACACACAGGATGGTCGCGTAGGTAGATTCCGGGCATCGGTAGTAGCGGCCCGCCTGCGGTGATGCGGCGACGTGTGCGCGCTCGAACCCCACTCCGACGCTGAGCATTCGATGTCGGTCGCGGGTCGGGCGGGCAGGTCCGATGCACGACGACGGAGCCGACGGCGCGCTCGCATCGCCGGAGGCACAAGCACTTCCAGGTGTAGGCGCCTGGTGTATAACTTCCATCGGCCCGGTCGACCTCCACCGACAAGCGATAGCGAGACACGATGCACGGTTACCTGAATCAGGTGTCCCAAGGCACGACCCCCTCCGGCTATCCCATGCGCGAGCCCGAAACCCGCGCGGTCGAGCCACCTCGCACCGCGGATCTCCTCGTCAGCGCGCTGTTGTGGTTCCTGCCCGCGACGCTGGCCGCGATGTCGACCGTCCTCGCGCCGTGGTTCCTGATGGCGAGCGGCGTCTGCGCGTCCAAGCCGGAGTGCCGGGTCGACACCAGCGCGGGCGTCTGGATCATGGTCGGTGGCGGGATCGTCGGATTCGCCGTGGGCGTGCTGCTTTCGGGGATGGCGGCCCGGCAGGGGCGCGCGTTGTTCCCGGGCGCGCTCGTCGGTGCGGTGCTGGTTCTGCTGGCCTGGGTCGCCGCGTCCTTCCTCATGGGCTGAACCGGGCAGCCGCCGGAACGACTGTGGCCGAACAGGTCCCGGGTCCGCGCTCACGAGGTCGGTGCGCTCGTAACACTGACAGTGGGCCGGCCCGGTGGCGCACACCCGTTTGTCGGTCCAGTGCTCGACGCGATCCGGGACCAGGCGCGCGAGATCGCCGGTGCCGAGCGGCAAATCGGTCGGATGACGGGCGATACGCGGTCAACACATCGTCGTCGGGGCGGACACCCGTCACCCTGCCGTCAGTGGTCTCGAGTGCGCGCACGCCGGTGCGCCACCGGAACGTCACCCCGCGCGCCCCCGCGGCCGAGACCAGCGCGAGGGTGCGGTAGGTCTCCGCGCTGTCCATCGCGAGTACGGCGAGCTCCGGTGTGGACACCACCGTACGCCGCCCCGTCCGATTCGTCCCTGTCACGGGAAACCGGCGCGGGTGTACTATTCGCCGGGATCACACCACCGCGGGAGCTCGGGCACGGCCGGGCTGAGAGGGCGAAACCGCACGCGTCGCCGACCGCATGAACCTGTCCGGGTAATGCCGGCGTAGGGAGAGCGTTTCCGTCATGTCGTCGACCCGCGCGAGCGCGCCACAGGAAGCGCCGCTGACCCTCGACCAGCCGGCGCCGAAGGTGCTCTCGTTCTGGGACCAGAGCGCGTTCTGGGCGAATCTCGGCGTCAGCCTCATCGCGTTCTCCGGCGCGTACACGGTGCTCGCGCCGAACGCCGAGGGCGCCGCGCGGATCTCGATCGCGGCCGGAATCCTGGCGACCGTGCTCGGCACGCTGGTGGGCGGACTGATGCTCGGCGCCGCCGCGCTGACCGGCGCGCGCACCGGGCAACCCGCGATGGTCCTGCTGCGCGGGTTGTTCGGCGCGAAGCTCAGTTACCTGCCCACCGTGCTGAACATCGCCCAGTTGATCGGATGGGGAACCTTCGAGCTGATCGTCATCGGCGACGCGGCCGAGGAACTGTTCGGCGGCGGCCCGCACTGGCTCTACGTGGTGGTCGCGGGCGTGCTCACGACAGTGCTCACGATCTGGCCGCTCGGCTCGGTCCGGTTGCTGCGCAGGTTCGTGACCGCCGGCGTCGTGCTCGCGCTGGTCTGGTTCTACGCGCAGTTCTTCCGCGCCGGTCTGCCGGATCTGCGCGCGAACCCGGGACCCCAGGGAAGCGGGCCGTTCGGCGTCGATTGGAACCTCTTCTGGATCGCCACCGACGCCGCCTTGGCGGTCTCCATCTCGTGGGTGCCGGTCGCCGCCGACTACACCCGGCATGCCCGCACCGGCCGCTCGGCGTTCGGCGCGGCCGCGGGCGCTTACGCGCTCACCCAGATCGTCGCCTACGTCCTCGGTCTGTTCGCGCTGGCGCTCGCGGCCGGCGACGGCGGACCGTACGCACCGTTTTTGCAAGTGAGCCTCGGGGCGGTGTTCTTCTTCGTCTTCGTGGTGCGGGAGGCGGACCAATCATTCGCGAATGTGTACTCCACCGCCGTGTCGATCCAGAATCTCGCGCCGCGCGTCGACCGCCGGGTGCTCTCGATCGGCCTCGGGGCCCTGATCACGATTCTGGCGCTGCGGTTGGACATGGCGAACTACTTCGGCTTCCTCGGGCTGATCGGTTCGGTGTTCGTCCCCTTGCTCGGCGTCTTGGTTGCCGATTTCTTCCTGCGTGCCCACCGGGCGTGGAACACCGCGCCCGACGCGCCTGCGCGATGGGGAATGGTGTCCGCCTGGCTGACCGGATTCGCGGTGTATCAACTGATCAACCCGGGTGACGCCGGGGTGTGGACCGAGTTCTGGGAGCACGCGCGGCAGGCTCTGCACTTCACCCCGCAGGCGTGGATGAGCGCGTCGCTGCTGTCGTTCCTGGCAGCGCTGGTGGTGGCATGGCTGATCGGGAAGGTGGCGGCGAAGCCCCCATCCGCGTAGTCGATTTGCCACCATGGAGGAATGGGCCGGATCAGGATCGGGACATCGGGATGGGTCTACCCGCCCTGGCGCGGGACGTTCTACCCCCAGGGCTTGGCGCACAAGCGCGAGCTGGCCTACCTGTCGGAGCGACTCGACAGCGTCGAGATCAACGGCTCGTTCTATGCGTTGCAGCGTCCGTCCAGCTACCAGCGGTGGGCGGAGCAGACGCCGGACGACTTCCTGTTCGCGGTGAAAGGCAGCCGCTTCATTACCCACATGAAGCGGCTTCGCGACGGTGACGAACTGCTGGCCAACTTCCTGGCGTCCGGCCCGCTGGCGCTCGGGCCCAAGCTGGGGCCGATCCTCTGGCAACTGCCGCCGACCTTCCGCTTCGACGCCGACGTGCTGGACGCCTTCTTGTCCCGGCTGCCGCGCAGCACCGGGCAGGCCGCCGAGATCGCGCGGCGGCACGATCACCGCGTCGACCCCGCGCACACGAGCACCGACGCCGATCGGCCGATGCGGCATGCGCTGGAGATCCGGCACGACAGTTTCGTGACCCCGGCGTTCACCGAACTACTCGCCCGCCACGGCGTGGCACTCGTCGTCGCCGACGCCGCGGGCAAGTATCCCCTGCTGGAAGAGGTCACCGCCGATTTCGTCTACATCCGGTTGCACGGCCACGACGAGCTCTACGTCAGCGGATACACCGACGAGGGCCTGGACATGTGGGCGGAGAAGATCCGCTCGTGGGCCGGGTCATGCGACGTCTACACCTATTTCGACAACGACGCGAAGGTGCGGGCGCCGCGCGATGCGATGGCGTTGCGCGAACGCTTGGCGCCGGCCGTGACACCACGGACCGCGACATGAGGACAGAAAGGTGGCGGCGGTGCGGCAGGTCGCGGTCTGCGGGCCGAGGGAGTGCACGCGGCAGGAATCGGAATGGGCGCACGCGGTGGGCGGACTCTTGGCGCGCGCGGGAGTGACCGTGCTCTGCGGCGGCGGTTCCGGGGTGATGGCGGCGGTCGCCGCCGGAACCGCCGAGGCCGGCGGGCTCGTGATCGGCGTGCGTCCGGACACCGACCGCGGCGCGGTGTGTCCCGGGCTGTCGGCGGTGCTGTTCACGAATATGGGTGAGGCGCGCAACGCGATCCTCGTCGAGTCGGCGGACGCGGTGATCGTCGTCGGCGGCTCATGGGGAACACTGTCGGAGGTCGCTCTCGCGCGGCGGCGCGGCGGTATTCCGGTGGTGTCGCTCGGTGGTTGGGACATTCGCGACGCGCAGGGACATCCGGTGGCGGCGACGGTGATCGCGGCCGACCCGGCAGACGCGGTACGCCGGGCGCTGAACGGGATCACAGCCGAACCGCTTTGAAGTCGTTCAACGCCCGAATCATTGCCTCGCATGCGAATTCGACACGTCTGCCTAAACGGCGTCCACGAGCGGAGCAAGACCGAGGGCATGCCCGCGGCCATGGCGGAATGCGCCGAGGGAATCGGCCTGCGGGTCGCGGCGCCGCCGGCCGAGCGGTTGCCGCCGGAAGCCGTCGCCATGGTAGGCAGGATCCAGCAGTACCGCTCGTGCTCTGCCCCGGTCGTGGATCGCGCGGCACCTTCCCCGGCTTCCCGAACGCCGCGCTCGCGAAGGAACTCGGCCTCGAACTCGTCGAGTTCCCCGGTGACCACATCGCACCCGACGGGTTCGCCGCCCGGCTCGACGACATACTCACCGGCGACGACCGCTGACGGCAGGCTAAGCCGACTGCCGCAAGGGATGCAGGGCGGCCAGCGCCCGCAGGGCGTCGGCGCGTGAGATCGGCTGGTCGTTCTCCAGGGCGGCCAGCTCCAGTTCGATCCAGTCGCGAATGAGCGCCGACATGGTGACGCCGCGCTGCTCGGCGGCCTTCTTGACCCGCTGGTGCAACTCCAGCGGGATACGCAGCGACGTGGTGACGGTGACCGTGTCCTCGGCCCGCAGCGGCGGAGGCAGCTCGGCCGGGGCGACGGGTGCGTCGGTGTACTCCAAACCGGACAGGAAGTCCCGGACGGCCTCCGGGTTCGTCGGATAGTCAGTCATCGGCGTGCTCCCAACGCTCGAGTTCGACCACCTGAGCCTCGGTCATCTCGACCGCGCCCAGGATGTCCCACTGCCAGCCTTCGGCGCGGCGGACAGCGACGATGAGCGGCCGGCCCGCCTCGGTCCGGCCCCACACCGTCAGGACCGCGAGCTCGTTCCGGCCACGCGCCTGCCGAGGCCATCGGCGGGCGCCCATGAGCACCTGCAGCACTTCACGCGGGTCGATCCCCGCCAGCGACAACAGTGCCCACTCAGGCCAGTTATAACCCACGATCAGGGATAATACAAGTGTATTGCCCGGACGCTCACCGCGCTCGGGCGCGGGACAGATTCCAGCTCTGCCAGGAGTCCTCCTCGAGGCCGGCGCGCAGCCGGCTGCGCAGGTCCGCGCGCAGCGGCTCGGGGAGCCGATCGGTCGCGGGCAGGATGTCCGGCGAGAGGGTGCCCAGGTAGTCGAGGTCCAGCGCTTTACCGCGCTGCCAGCGATCGATGTTCTCCCGCGCGATCAGGCGCTCCGGATCGAGAACGGCCAGCGCCAGCAGCGTCACCATGGCGGTACCCAGCACAGCGCGGGGCAGCCACGCCCGGCGCAGCCGCAGGACGGCCACCGAGACCAGCAGGTAGACCGAACCGAGCCACAGTTCGCAGGCTTCCACGAGCAGGCGCAGCACCGTGAAGCCGTAGGCCTGCTGGTAGGTCCACATCCGGCCGAGTGCCGAGGCGACGATGACCAGCGCGAGCACGCTCACCGCCGTGAGCAGCCCGCGCAACCACCACCGGTCGGCGACGGTGTCCTGAGCCGCCCAGCGCAGCACCACCATCAGCACCGCGAGGGTCAGCACGGTGACGGCCGACAGCTGCCAGAATCCGCTGCGCGCGTACTCGGCGTAGGTCAGGCCCGACGTCTCCTTGACGTAGTCGTCACCGCCGAAGAGCACCACGAACTGGGTCGCGACGAATGCCGCGAACAGGATCGCGAGCGCACCGACCGGTAGCGCCCATTCCGTCCGGCGCAATGTCCGTCCACCCGCCGCCGCGGTGGCGGGCGGCGGCGGGCCCGCGAGCACGAACAGCGCGCCGAGCGCGCCGAGACAGCCCACCGCGAACAGTGCGGCCCAGCGCAGCACCGTCGGCACGTCCACATCCGGGGTCACGGTCTCGAGCAACGCGGCGAACATCGCGTCGGCACTGCCCAGCAGTGGCACGAACACCGCGAGCAGCGCGACGGTCACCGCCACCGACAGTCCGAGCCGCCACGCCCGGGTCGCGTTCCCGCCGCGCGGCCGGGCGATGCCCGCGTACGCCCACGGCACGGCCGCGGCCGTCTCCAACCAGACCGCGAGGGTGTCGTAGAGGATGCCGTTGACCGTGCGGCGTCCGACAACCGCCGGCGAAGCGGCGACGCAGGCCGCGACCACGCACAGGGCGAACAGCCACCCCGCCGCGCGAACAGCCCCTACCGCGAGCAAAGCCAGTGTCAGCGCTGCCCACCACGGCCGCCCCCCCGTATCGCTTCCAGCGCGGGGAACCGGTGTCCGCCTGCTGTCCGGGCATCGATGTCGCCTGATCCCCACCTTCTTTCGTCGTGACCGCCACACGCTTGCGGGCATTGCGGTCGACGAGGAAGACCGACGTCGCCGCGACGCAGGCCGCCAGGAGCCAGCCGATGCCCGGCCGGTCCCAGTGGATCAGGACGGCGGCGGCCAGCCCGGAGACGAATGCGGCGAGCGCCACGCCGGGCGGGCGGGCCACCCGGCGCCACTTCGGCGGACGGGGAACGAACACCGGCCCGGTCACCGGCGGAACAGCGGTCTGCACAGGCGCTTCGGCCACCGCTGTCCCCGACCGTCCAGGTGGCGCCCATACCGATGGCGGAGCAGTTCCGTCGCTGGAATCCGTGGCGAATTTCTCGTATTCACCGCGCGGGGCACGGCCGATTTCCTCGGCCTCCCCCGTGGGCGCCGGGGCGGCCTTCGAGGCGGATTCGGGTTCTGGAGGCATGGTTTCACTCTTTCGATAGGCGTGCGGAATCACCCCGGCTCCGCTCGGGCGGTCCGGGTCGGTGGTGTGGCAGGTCAGCGGCCGGGCAGAACCACCCGGATGCGGGAGCCAGGATCGGCGACGGCGATGGTGCCGCCGTGCAGGTCGACCACCCAGCGGGAGATGGCGAGGCCGAGCCCGGTGCCACCGCCCGCCGTACGACCGCCTCTGGTGAACCGGTCGAACACGCGGGCGCGTTCGGCGAGGGGGATGCCGGGGCCGTCGTCCTCCACATCGATCACGACTTCGCCCTGCGACGCCCGCACCGCCAGGCGGACTTCTCCGCCCGCGGGCCCGTGGCGCGCGGCGTTGTCGAGCAGATTGAGCAGCACTTGGTGCAGGCGCGCGCGGTCGGCGAACACGCGGGCGGTGCCGGGCAGCACGTCGGTGCGGAAGCGCACGCCGCGTCCGAGCGCGGCGGTCATCACCTCCGCTTCGGCGACGACGTCGGCCAGCAACGGCGCGATCGGCACCTGCTCGCGATCGAGCCGCAGGGCGCCCGCTTCGATGCTGGACAGGTCGAGCAGTTCGGAGACCAGCAGAGCGAGCCGCTCGGTCTGGGCCAGCGCGGTGCGCAGGGTGGCGGGGTCCGGTTCGGAGACGCCGTCGACCAGGTTCTCCAGCACCGCGTTCAAAGCGGTGATGGGCGTGCGCAATTCGTGCGAGACGTTGGCGATGAGGTCACGGCGTTGCTGATCGGCCGCCGCCAGGTCGGCGGCCATCTGGTTGAACGCCTCGGCCAGTTGCCCGACTTCGTCGCGCGAGCTCGCGCGCACCCGCAGGGTGTAGTCGCCGTGGGCCATCCGCTTCGCGGCCGCGGTCATCTCCCGCAGCGGCCTGGTGATGCCGTGGGCGAGGAACTGCGAGGTGATCAACGCGATCACCACCGCGGTGATCGTGGTGCGCGGCGGCAGCCAGCCGATCTTGAATCGGAAGAATCCGAACGCGACACCGCCGGAACACAACATGAGGACGGCGAGCTTCAGCTTGATCGACTTCACCGGGTCCAGTGGCCGCGGCAACAGCTCGGCGATCCGGTCGCCCGCTCGCCGCAACCGAGGCCACCCGGCGGCGCCGGGACCGGCGTTCATCGCGCCTCCAACGCGTATCCGACGCCGCGAACGGTGCGGATGAGGTCGGCGCCGAGTTTGCGGCGCAGCGCCTTGATGTGGCTGTCCACCGCGCGGGTACCGGCGGCGTCGGACCAGTCCCAGACGTCTTCGAGCAACCGCTCGCGCGCCAGCACCGTGCGCGGGCGACGGGCCAGCCGGGCCAGCAGATCGAATTCCAGTGGCGTGAGCAGCGCCTCGACGTCCGCGCGCCAGACCCGCCGCTGGTCGACGTCGATGCGCAGGTCGCCGACCAGGATCGTCGCGCCTTCGCGGTCGGCCGCCCGGTCCATCCGGCGCAGCAGCGCGTGTACCCGGGCGGCGAGCACGCGCAGCGAGAACGGTTTGGTGAGATAGTCGTCCGCGCCGACGCCCAGGCCGACGAGCTGGTCGGTCTCGTCGGCACGCGCGGTGAGCATGAGCACGGGCACCGGCCGGCGCGCTTGAATCCGACGGCACACCTCCAGCCCGTCGAACCCGGGCAGCATGACGTCGAGCACCACCAAGTCGGGGTCGGCGGCCTCGGCTGCGGTGACGGCCGACGGGCCGTCGTGCGCCAGGTCGACGATGAACCCCTCCGCTCGCAGGCGCGCCGCGACGGATTCGGCGATGGTCATCTCGTCGTCCACCACCAGGATCCGCCGTGCGGCCTGCGGTGCGCTGTGTTCCATGCACCGAACCCTAGCCACCGGTTGTGGAGGAATCCGGCGTCGATTGTGGAGATTCCGTGTGCATCCGCGCGGGTGGGCGGAGGTTCACGGCCGGGGCCACGGACGCTTGTCGATGCGTTCGATGTCGGTGTCGAACCGCTTCAGGAATCCGGCGAAGGCGGTGACGTCCTCGGCCGACCACTGCGCCAGCACGCCTTCCAGGGCGCGGACGTTGTAGGCGCGTTCGGCGTCGAGCCGGCGCCCTCCCTCCGCGGGCACATCATCCCCACCGAGGCGGGTTTCCGTACCGGATTGCTGATCGCGTGCGGCGTCTCGGCCCTCGCCGTGCTGGTCGTGCTCGCCATTCCGGTCCGCAAGCCCGCCGCGCCCCCGGTCGGCGCGGCCGCACCCGAGCCCGCGGCCGCGGCCGCGCGCGCCTGAGCACCCGGCCGGGCCGGGCGGCAACCCCGGCCCGGCCTCCGGTCAGGAGAACAGGCGCGCGACGAACGGCATGCTGTCGGGCAGTGAGGCGGCCATGGTGGCGCTGTGGTCCTTGCCCGGATACACGTGCACGTCCGGCCGGACGCCGCGCAATGCCAGATCGGCGACCAGTTTCGCGGTCAGCGGAGCCGGGACGTCGGTGTCGTTGGTGCCTTGCCCGATGAACAGCGGCCGGTCGTAGCCGTCGAGTGGGACGTCCATGACCGGGCGGGCGGTGGCGACGAAGTCACCGTCGGCGAGCGGCCGGGAGAACAACTGGCCGACCGAGATGCCCTGCGCGCGATCGGCCAGCGCCTGGAAGCACAGCGACTCCGCCGCGGTCGCCAATTGCCTGCCGACGGGGCTGAGATAGCTGTCGAGATCGAAGGCCGGCCGAGCCGCCTTCAACCCGTTCATCACGTAGGCGATATATGCGGTGAGGTGCGCGTTGCCGACCGGGGGCAGCGCCGGCCCGAGCAACGAGGCGGCGTCCACGATATTGGAGGCCGGGCCGGTGGCGACCGCACCGCGATAGTCGAGTTCGGGTGCGTACTGCGTGGCCAGTGACGCGGTGAACACCGCCGCGCCACCGCCCTGGGATTGCCCGATCGCCACCCACTTCGACGACAGCGAACCATCGACCGCGCGGGCCGCGCGCACCATGTCGATCGCGGCGTGCGCCTCGGCACGCCCGTCCAGATAGGCGTGCGGGCCGGGTGTGCCCAGCCCGATGTAGTCGGTCGCGACGACGGCGTAGCCCTGGCGCAGCCAGGTCGCCAAGTAGTCCAGATCGCGTTTGCTGCGACCGGCGGTCGAGGGGGCGCAGTCGTCGGCCAAGCCGACTGTGCCGTGCTCCCACGACAGCACCGGCCAGCCGCCGCTCGGCGGCGTGCCCGCGGGAACGAAGACCGCGCCGCCGGCCAGCGCCGGCCGGTCGTCGGAGGTCCGGGACCAGTATGTGAGTCGGCGGGCCGTGCCGGTGCCCTCGATCCAGAGTTGCTCGGGCAGCGCCTGGTCGGTGGCGACCGTGCCCGGCGCCGCATCCGCCGCACCGGGGTCGGCCACCGCAGAACCCGTCGACGGTCCCGCCGAAAGCAGTGCCGCCATGGTCACGGTAATTGCTGCACGTCGCACCGACATGGGCGCCACCTCTCGATTCCAGACTTGGTGTCTCGATGAGACACTGTAGCCCGGCCTCGGCTAAAGTGTCACTCTGAGACATCATTGGCGGATATCGCGAAGAGAGACGGCGGGCATGACGGGCGTGAACGGTCCGCGCGAACGCGAAAAGGCGCGGGTACGGCGGGAATTGGTCGACGCGGCCCTGCGACTGTTCGAATCGCACGGGTTCGAGCAGACCACCGTGCAGCAGATCGCCGACGCCGTGCAGGTCTCCCGGCGCACCTTCCACCGCCACTTTCCGTCGAAGCTCGCGGTGGTCTTCAGCCACGAGGAAGACCTGATGGCCCAGCTGCTCGCCGCCGTCGACCGGCGCCCGGCGAGCGAGTCCGTGCTGACCGCGCTGCGCGCGGCACTGCGCGACTTCTTGCTCGACGAGCAGGATGCCCCGTCCCGGGAACGCCAGGCGGATACGGCGCGCAGAGCCAGGCAGCTGCTGGTCGGCAACCCGGAACTGCGCCGGGAGAACTTCATCGGGGCCCTGGGCCGCCAGCGTGCGATGGCACTGAACTTCGCCGCCCGCGCCGGGCTATCCGCCGACGATCCGCGGCCGCAGCTCACCGCCGCGGCCTGCTTCGCGGCCTTCGGCGTCGGCCTCGATCACTGGATGCTGGGGACGGACCATTCGATCACGGCCTTGCACCGCATTCTCGATCGCGTGGTGGCCTCGCTCCAGCAGGGTATCGACATCCAGCGCGCGGGGTGAGCACGCCGAGACCGGCACAGCCCGCACCGCAACTTGTTTCACCCGGTCGCATACCATCGCGAAGGTGATCACGGTGGCCACTTGGAACGTTCTGCATCGCGTCCACGCCGAGAACTGGTACGAGGACGTCGCCACCCGCTGGCCGGACGAGGGCGCGCGGATCGCCGCGGTCACCGCCCGAGTGGCCGAACGCACCGAGCGGATCATCGCGTTACAGGAGGTCAGCGGCGACCAATTGGCCAGCCTGCGAATGACACTGCCGGACCGGACCTTCCACGCGATGCGGTACCAGCGGCTGCCGACCCCGCGGCGCATGCCCAGCTCCCTGCTCGACGGCGGCGAGTACCTCGTCGTGCTCACCGCCGAGCCGAGCCGGGAAGTCACCGCCGAATCCTTCACCCAGGATCGCGGAAAAGGCGCGCTCGTCGTCGACGCGGGCGGACTGACGGTGATCGCCACCCATGTGACCGGTGACCGGCGGCGCGCCGACCAACTCACCCGCCTGGCCGAACTGGCCACCGGCGCACCGGCGCAGGCGACCGTTCTGCTGGGGGATTTCAACACCGACCGCGCCTCCGTCGCCACCGGGTTGGGCGACGACTTCGTGGTCGCCGAATGCGTCGCCGACGCGCTGCCGACCCGCCCCCGGTCCTCGGGCACGAAGTCGCAGCACATCGATCATGTGGTCGTGCACGGCGCGTCCGTCACGACGGCATCGGTCGACGACGTCGGCGGGGTCTCCGACCACAATCTCGTGCACGCGAGCGTCACGGTGTGAGCTGAGCCTCGCGGCGACTTCGGGGTCCCGCGCATCCCCGCCCCGCCGGTTCGACGGGGATGCCGCCGTGCCGGTCAGAAGCAGTGCACCGCAGAGCGATCCCGTGGCCGAGCGTTCGAGCGCAGCCCCCACCGATGCGTCGGAACCAGCGCTTCCCGCCGCTACGACCGGCGGTAGTATGAGCCGGTGCGTAATCCGACGGTAATGGCGGCGCGGGTGCGCGGCGCCTTCGTCGGATCCGCGGCCGGCGCGGTGAGCATCGCCGCACACGCACTCGGCGGCGGTGCGCTGTCACCCGGAGCCGCCCCACTCGCCCTCTTGATCGCCGCGTGTGCGGCGGTGGGCGTGCTGGTCGGCACGTGCCCGCACCGGCACGGGGTCGGCCGGATCATGGCCACGCTCGCGGTCGCGCAAGCCGTCGCGCACGTCGCCTCCTCCCTGTCGGCCGCTCCTCACCACGATGCGGGCACGACCCCGGCGATGCTCGGCACGCATCTGGCGGCCGTTCCGCTCGGCGCGCTGCTCATCCGCGCCGCCGAACAAGCTGTGCTGCGTGCGGTTTCCGATGTCCACCGCACGGTGCGAGTACTCGCCGACGGCCCCGGCGCGCCGGTCCGGATCAGCTCACCGGCCTTCGGTCATGGTCTCCCCCAGCCTCGGCGCCTCCTGCTCAGTTCGGGCTCCGGCCTGCGCGGCCCACCACTCCTACGCTGACGCCTTCCGCGCGCGACGAGCATCGCCTTTCGCGCTCGACGGTCCGATGTCCGCTGCCCGCGATCCGATCGCCACAGAAACCCTGCGGCTCGGAATCGGCGTAGCGGGGTTCATTCGCGTCCGGCCTGATGCTGGACCGCTCGACAGCGGTCGGTGCCAGACCGACACCGGCGAATCGGTCGACGCCGAGAACTGTCCGATGCCTCCGTCGGCGCGCACCACCCCGAACCGTACGAACTTCCGGAGTTTCCATGCCTGCCATCACTTTCACTCCGCCGCGCGCCGCTCGCGCCCTGCGCGGTGCGATCGCCGCCGCGGCGGTGCCGCTGCTCCTCACCGCGTGCTCCTCGGCCGAGGAGAAGGACACCGCCACCTCGGCCGCTGCGGTGACCATCGCCGACCAGTGGGTCAAGGCCGCCGACAGCGGAATGTCGGCTGCGTTCGGCGATCTGATCAACAGCGGCGACACCCCGCGCACCGTGGTCTCGGCGACGAGTCCCGCCTCCGGCCGGATCGAGCTGCACGAGGTGGTCGCCGACGCGAACGGGACGAAGGCGATGCGGCCCAAGCGCGGCGGGTTCGTCATCCCCGCGCACGGCCGCACCCGGCTGCGGCCCGGCGGCGACCACATCATGTTCATGGACCTGCGCGGACCGCTGCGCACGGGATCGGAGACGTCGGTCACGCTGACCTTCGAGGACGGCTCGACCACGACCTTCACCGCCCAGGTGCGCGACTTCTCCGGCAACCAGGAGAATTACGTGCCCGATCACGCGGACGGCGAATCCCATGCCGGCGCGCAGACCCCCGCGCACGGTGGCTGAACGGAACCGATCGCGTCCCGCACGGATCAACCGGCGGCGTCTGCTGGGCGGCGGCGCCGCCGCGGCCGGCGCCGCCGGGATCGGGCTCGGCGCGACGGCCCTGCGGAAATCCGATCCGTCGTCCTGGGACGCGACGGTGCCGTTCCACGGACCGCATCAAGCCGGCATCGCGACCGTCCCGCAAGAGCACGCGGCCTTCGTCGCCTTCGATCTGAAGCCGGGTGTCGGGCGCGACGACCTTGTCGGACTGCTGAAGATCTGGACCGGTGACGCCGCTCGGCTCACCCAGGGCCTGCCGGCCCTCGCGGACACCGAACCCGAACTCGCGCAGCGCCCGGCGCGGCTGACCGTCACAGTCGGTTTCGGGCCTGCGGTGTTCCCCGCGGCCGGTCTCGAGCACCGCAGGCCGTCCTGGCTGCGGCCGCTGCCGCCGTTCGTCATCGATCGGCTCCAATCCGCCTGGACCGGCGGCGACTTGCTCCTGCAGGTGTGCGCCGACGAGACGACCGCCGTGTCGCATACGGTGCGTGCGCTGTCGCGCAGCGTGTCGTCGCTGGTGACCGTGCGCTGGGTGCAGCGCGGCTTCCGGAATGCCGCGCCGGGCAGGACGCCGCGCAATCTGATGGGCCAGGTCGACGGCACGGTGAACCTCGCCCCGGGCACACCGGAGTTCGCCCGTCTGGTGTGGGACGACGGCGCTACCCAGCCGTGGCTGGCCGGCGGCACCTCCTGCGTGCTCCGCCGGATCGCGATGACGCTGGACACCTGGGACCAGATCGACCGGGAAGAAAGGGAACTCACCATCGGACGCACCATCGCCCACGGTGCGCCGTTGACCGGAACCGACGAGTTCGACGAGCCGGATTTCACGGCCGTCGACGCCAACGGCATCCCCGTCATCCCACCGTCGTCGCACATCGCTCGCGCTCATCACACGCACGACGGCGAGCGCTTCCTGCGACGCGGGTACAACTACGACGACGCGCCCGCGCCGGGCGGGATCTCCAACTCCGGTCTGCTGTTCGCCGCCTATCAGCGTGACGTGGACACCCAATTCCTTCCGGTGCAGCGCCGGTTGGCGGAGTTCGACGCGCTCAATGTGTGGACCACGCCGATCGGCTCCGCGGTATTCGCGGTCCCGCCCGGTGTCGCGTCACCGGGCGGCTATCTCGGGCAATCGCTGTTCGAGGCGTGAGAGGCGTTCGGCGCGCCGGGCGCCGGACGCCTCACCACAGAACGGCGACGAAGACGTTGAGAATTGCCAGTACGCCCGCGGCGTCGGTCAGCCACGGAACCGGCTTGCCGCGCTTTTCGTCGGCGTGCCCGATCTCGGCGAACGCGGCCACCGCGATCGCCACGATCAGTTTCACGCCGATCTTGGCCATGTTCGGATCCTTGCCCAGCGCATCGATCGACTCGGCTATCCCGACCAGGATCAACCCCGTGACCACCTGCAACCGGGCGCCCCAGACCATGACCTCCGAGACCCGCGGCCGCCCTGCCGCATAACCACCCACCACGGCGGCCATTCCGAGCAGATGCGCGACCACTACGACGTTGTAGACCAACTCCGGCACACTCACGTTCCAACTCCCCATCCTTCGGGGCGACAGCCCACTCTCGTGCCCCGAACTATTCGGACACGCCACTCTCGCACACCTCGGTGGCGGCCGCCGACGTGTGCCCGGTGCTCTTGTGCCGTGGGCGTCCTGCCCAAGCGAAGATGGCCGACTCGGTCACAAGGTCATGTGGCGGGACTGCTGACGGAGAGCGAGGTCATGGTTCAGGCGAACTCACCAGCGTTTCCGACCACGACGCCTGGCTCACGCACGCCGCGCTGCTCGACGCGAACCACAGGTATCCCGGCAACCGACGACAAGTCGGCGGGCGGCCTCGGGTCGACCGGATTCACCGCTTCGCGAGCGCTTCCCGGCGGATCCCCTAGGACAGAGTCGGATTGTCGACCGTAGTGACGACGCTTACCGCGCGGCGGACGTAGCGGTCGTCGGCCGGCATGCTCGCGGCCGGATCCACGGGAGCGGTGAACCTTCCGTCCGCGTGCCCCTCCACCACGGTGTAGTCGGTCGAATCAGTGAGAATCCACAGGTCGAGGTCTATAGCCGGGCAACCCTCGGCCGAAAGTTGCCGCAGGAACCCTGCGTCCGAAGGATGGGGCAGAGTGGGCCGGCCGACCGTGACATTCCGCATTGATTGCGGCCCCTCGTTGCGGGAAACCGGAGACAACGAACGATATCCGGACTCCGAGATCCTCCGTCAGCCTGTCGAAGGTCTTCGCTGCACGGCGGATGTCGCACGATCGCAGGAGGTGTCGCCTTGTCTGTCGACCGCCCTGGCCCGGACCCTCATAACGAGACCGCGGCTGCCGAACGATTCGCCGTCCGCAGTGTTGCGGCGTTTCTGGGCGTCGCGGCCGTCGGTATCGGGTTCGGTGGTCTCACAGCGCTGGTCCGGGCGCGGTGGGAACCGATGCAGACCGCGGATCAGGCGGTCACCGACAGCCTGGTCGCCGTTGTGCTGCAGAACAGGGTGCTACGGGAGGTTCTCGCCAGCGTCACCGGTCTCGGAGGAACCGGGACACTGGCGCTGGTGCTCGCCGTCGGCGCGCTCTGGCTGCTGCTGCGCCGGCTTCCGCGACTCGCTGTCTACGTGGCGCTCACCGGCGCGGGCGGCTTGATCCTCAACGTGGTCGTCAAAGAGCTTGTCGCACGGATACGCCCAGCGGTGGAGACTCCGGTACACAGCCCAGGCGGGTGGAGCTTCCCCAGCGGACATGCGATGAGCTCGCTGGTGTGCTACGGCGTGGTCACGCTCGTTTTCACACCCGCCCTGCGAGCAGGCGCACGCCGCGCCTCGACCGTGTTCGCAGTCCTCGTGGTGGCCGCGGTCGGGTTCAGCCGGATAGCGCTGGGTGCGCACTACCTCACCGACGTCCTCGCAGGCTGGCTACTCGGGTCGCTGTGGCTCGTACTGGCCACCGTCGCGTTCCACCGATGGCGTGGCGACGCCGGAATAGCGAACGCAGGCCCCCTACCCGGTGACTTGCCACCGACCGAGGAAGACGGCTTACGGCCGACCCCGGTTCGGCACGAGCCCGCCCTGCCCCACCCATGGCGAGGACTGAGTGAACTCGCGGTCGCCTGGGTGCTGCTCCTCGGAGGGCTCCTCGGAATCGGCATGCTGGTGCGCGACACCGACACCGACAACCCGCTCCTGCGGTGGGACCGCGGCATCGTGGCCACGCTCGCCGAGTACCGCGACCCGAGGCTCACCTCCGTCCTGAACGTCTTCGGCGAACTCGGCAATACCACCGCGGTCGTGACGGTCGCGCTGATCGTCGCCGCACTGGCAGTAGGCGTTCTCCGCAGCTGGCGACCGGTGTTGTTCCTCGGCATCGCACTGCTGGGTGAGATCACGCTGTTTCTCACCACCACTGCGATCATCGATCGCGCCCGCCCCCAGGTCCCGCACCTCGACCCCCACCTTCCACCCACGTCCAGCTTTCCCTCCGGGCACGTCGCCGCCGCACTGACGCTTTACGCGAGCACCACCGCGCTTGCATGGGCCACCGCGAACCGATGGGGGTATCGCCTTCTCACCGCCGCAGCACTCCTGATTCCCGTGCTGGTAGGCATACAACGCCTCTATGCCGGTGCGCACTACCTCACCGACATCATCGGCTCGGTCCTCCTGTCCTCGGTATGGACCACCGTCGCCTGGTGGATCGTCCAACCCGTCGAAACCTCCGGATCATCAACGCAGAAGCAACTCGGCCATGCCCAGCGGTGATCGGGTAGGCCGCGCCGTCTGCAGAGTGGGGTTTCGGTCTACGCGGTAGCCGGTGTGCCGACGAATCCGATGGCGCGCGTCGCCCGAGTCCGTCGGGCCGCATCCCCGAACTCGCGCGGCACCGCACCCACCCCGGCGGCAACCTCGCCACTCCGACCATCAACCTCATCGGCGGCGCCGGAGTCGTCGTCGCCACCGGGTGGCGCGGCCACGGCGAGACGGTGACCGCCCCTGGCTATCACCACATCGACGTACGCACCGCCACGGCGAGCCGCGCCCGCTGCGCGCCGATGCCCGTCGCAACCGAGACCGGCTGCTCGAGGTCGCTGTGCGCGCGTTCTCGCAGGACGGATCGGACGTCACCCTCGATGCCATCGCCAAGGAGGCGGGCGTCGGCATCGGGACGCTCTACCGCCACTTCCCCACCCGCGAGGCGCTCATCGACGCTGCTTACCGCAGCGAACTCACCCGGCTGTGCGACTCCGTCGACGACCTTCTGGCCGCCCAGCCGCCGGACCGCGCGTTGCGCACGTGGATGGACCGCTTCGTCGACTACGCGACCACCAAACGCGGCATGGGCGACGCCCTGCGCGCACTGATCGCCTCCGGCGGCAACCCGTTCTCCGAAAGTCGCGATCGTCTGACCACGGCCGTCACCACGCTGCTCCGAGCGGGAGCCGAGGCAGGCACACTGCGGTCGGACGTCGCACCCGACGACGTACTCGTCGGCCTCAGCGGGGTATCGCTCGCCACCGAGAGCCCGGAACGCCGAGACCAGGCCGGCCGCCTGCTCGACCTGTTCGTGGACGGATTGCGACCCCGCGCCTGAGTTCCGCTCGGCATCCGCGAGCAGGCAGCGGAGAAGCCGATCGTGCATTTCGATCCGGCTGACCGTAATACTGGGCGTGCCGGTACGGGCGTGGTTTCCTACGAGCCGATCGTCAGGTTCGAGCGAAGGGCCCTGGTATGTTCGCCGATCACGCAGCCGCACCGAGACCGGCCTCAGAGTGAAATGAGTGCTGCGCAGAGGCATTGTTTTCTTGCCGGTGACGACTGGAAGAATGCGACGGCTCGGCGATTCGAGGATTCGCTCTCCGCGCGCCATCGGGGAATGAATGCGCGGCGTCGATTACTCTTTGACGGCTCGCACGCCCGGGCGACTATGCGCGGACAGGCACCGACAGGTCTTCGGCCGACGAGGGGAATCCCGTGAATTTATGGAGCTACGTCCGCGGGCGGGGAGAGGTTCTGGCGTTTCTCACGTATCAGCATGCCTCCCTGGCATTCCAGACCGTTCTGGTCGGGACCGTCGTCGCCGTGCTCATCGCGGTGGCGGTTTATCGGCTGCCCCTGGTGTCGGCGCTCTCCCTGACCTCCAGCCGCGTCGCGTTGACAATTCCTTCGCTGGCGCTGCTGGCGATCCTGCTGGTCCCGTTCGGCCTCGGCGTGACCCCATCGTTCGTGATGCTGGCGTTTTTCGCGGCGCTGCCGGTGATCGGGAATGCGATTGTGGGTTTGCGGTCGGTACCCGCCTCGGTGGTCGAATCCGCGCGCGGCATCGGCTTTTCCCGATGGCGCATTCTGCTGACCGTCGAATTGCCGATCGCCTGGCCGGTGATCCTCACCGGCATCCGGGTGTCCACCCAGATGATCGTGGGCGTCGCCGCGATCGTCGCCTATGTCCTCGGGCCGGGACTCGGATCGCTGATTTTCAACGGTCTTTCCCGTCTGGGTGGAGCGAACGCCTTGGAGATGGCTCTGACCGGCACCATCCTCATCGTCATCATCGCGCTGGTCTTCGACGCACTGCTCGTCCTGCTCGGGCGCCTCACGATCGCGAAGGGACTGTCATGACCGATGATGTGACCAGTCGGCCCGCCTCGGCGCCGGCGGAGCGCAAGGTCACCGGCGCCGCCATCAGGCTGGATTCGGTCGTCAAGCGCTACAAGGGCCAGGAGAGACCGGCGGTGCAACGCCTCGACCTCGAGATCGAGGCGGGTGACATCGTCGCGTTCGTCGGCCCGTCCGGGTGCGGCAAGACGACCACGCTGAAGATGATCAACCGGCTGATCGAGCCGACCGAGGGCCGGATTTTCATCGGGGGTCGCGACGTCACCAGGGAGGACCCCGACAAGCTGCGCCAGTCGATCGGGTATGTCATACAGTCCGGCGGTCTGTTCCCGCATTGGACGGTCGCCAAGAACATCGGCGCCATCCCGCGGGTGCTCGGGTGGGACAAGAAGCGGATCGCCGAACGCACCGAGTACCTGCTCGATCTGGTCGGTCTCGACCCGGGCACCTTCGCCGACCGACTGCCGAAGGACATGTCCGGCGGCCAGCAGCAGCGCGTCGGCGTGGCGCGAGCGCTCGCGGCGGACCCGCCGGTCCTGCTGATGGACGAGCCGTTCGGCGCGGTCGACCCGATCACCCGGGTCCGCCTGCAGGACAGCCTGATCGCGATCCAGCAGGAGCTCGGCAAGACCATCGTGATCGTCACGCACGACTTCGAGGAGGCCACCAAGCTCGGCGACAAGGTGCTCATCCTGTCCGAAGGAGGTCACGTCGAGCAGTACGCGAGCCCGGAGGAAATCCTCACCGACCCCGCCACGCCGTTCGTGGAGGAGTTCGTCGGATCCGGCGCGAAGCTGGCGTATCTGACCGTGTCGCGGGTGCGCGACGTCGCCTACGACGAGGTGATCACCGCCCGGATCGGTGAGCCGGCACGGGACGTGATCGACCGTGCGAAGGCCGCCGGGCACAGCTGGGTCGTGGTCGTCGACGAGGCCGGGCGGCCGCGGTCGTGGCCCGCGCTGACCGAGGTGGCGACCAAACCGGAAGTCTCCGACTACCTCGATCGCCGGTTGCCCGTCGTGGCACGCTCCTCGACCCTCAACGACGCGCTCGACGCCATGCTCGCCACCAGCCAAGGCGCGGCACTGGTCACCGACGGCCGCGGCGCGGTGCTCGGCTCCCTGAGCATCGGCACGGTCACCGAGGTCATCCGGAACAAACTCGCCGAAGGACGCGACGACGAAGCGGAGCCCTCTTACACGACCTATGTCGAGGGCAGCGACCCAGCGCCGACCCCGGTGGTCGCCGCCGACGAGGAACCCGGATCGGCCGAGCCGTCATGAGTCGCCTGCGCCGCGTGCCGCTCGACGTGTGGTTCGAGCCGATCATCATCCTCGTCATCGGCGCCGGATACGCCCTCTGGTACCGGTCGACGACATTCACGGCCACGGAGAAGGCGTCCCTGGGATGGGACAACCTGCAGACCACGATCCTCCAGCACATCAAGCTCACCGTGGTGGCCACCGTGATCGTGGTCGTCGTGGCGATACCGCTGGGCATCGCCCTGACCCGCCCGGCGTTGCGACGACTCGAACCGATCGCCGTCAACATCGCCAATGTCGGCCAGGCTGCGCCCGCGGTCGGCCTGCTCGTCTTGTTCACCTTCTGGCTGGGCACCGGATTCCGCACGGCCATCGTCGGTCTGGTCGTGTACGCGGTGCTGCCCATCCTGCAGAACACGATCGTCGGGCTGCGACAGGTCGATCAGCGCACCATCGAGGCGTCGCGCGGCATCGGCTATTCCGCCGCGCGGACGCTGGCGCAGGTCGAACTGCCGCTCGCGGTGCCGGTGATCCTCAACGGTGTGCGCACCGCGCTGGTGATCCTGGTCGGCACGGCGACGCTGAGCACGTTCATCGGGGCGACCAGCCTCGGCACCTTGATCACCACCGGCGTCACCCTCTTCCTCCCCAAACTGCTGGTCTCCGGCGCGATCCTGGTCGGGCTGCTGGCGTTGCTCATCGACTGGCTCGGCAGACTGGTCGAACTGGCCGCGACCCCGCGAGGTATCTCATGAGAGCGCCGCGAGCCCGCCTGGTCACGCTGGTTTCCGCCCTTGTCGTCGCCGTGGCGACGCTCGCCGGGTGCGGTCTGGTGAGCTCGTCCGGAACGTTCCACGACGCGCGCCTGCCGGACGGCGCACGGCCGCTGGACGGCGCGAAGCTGACCGTCACCTCGAAGAGCTTCACCGAGGGCGTGCTGCTGGGCAAGATCACCGCGACCTACCTGGCCGCGGCGGGTGCGAACGTCACCGACCTGACCGGGGCGCCGGGGTCGGCGTCGTCGCGGCAGGCCCAGCTCAATGGCGACGCCGACGTGCTCTGGGAGTACACCGGCACTGGCTGGGTCAATTACCACAACCAGACCGAGACCATCTCCGACCCGCAGGAACTCTGGCAGCGCGTCCACGACATCGAGAAGCGCGAGCACGACTTGGAATGGCTGCCGCCGGCCAACTTCAACGACACCTACGCCTTCGGCGCGTCCACACCGACCGCCGAACGCCTGAGAGTTCGGTCGCTGTCGGACGTCGCGGCGCTCCCCGTTCCCGACCGGACCTTCTGTGTCGACGACGAATTCTTCAGCCGCTCGGACGGTTTCATTCCGATGCTGCAGAAATACGGGATCCCCTACAACGACCCGAACGGTGTTCCGTCCGGCAACGTCACGCGGATGGACGCCGGAGTCGTCTACACGGCCACGGCCAAGAGCGCCCCGTGCAATTTCGGCATGATCTACACCACCGACGGCCGGGTCGAGAACCTCGATCTGGTCGTCCTCGACGACGACCAGAAATTCTTCCTGCCCTACAGCGGCACCGCGGTCGTGCGAGCGCCGGTCCTGGATCGCTACCCGCAGCTGCGAGCACTGCTCGGCACGATCTCCGAGCGCCTCACCGACGAGTTGATGCAGGATCTCAACGGTCGCGTCGACATCGACGGCGAGGATCCCGCCGACGTCGCATATGACTGGCTGAAGAGTCAGAACTTGATCGAGTAGGCCGGATCGGAGGCCAAGAGGGCGGCAGCCCGTACGGCGGCGTGAACGTACACGCCTCTTTCCACTCTCAATCTATAGCGCACCCCGGGGCTTGCGGCAAGACCCGGGTGATGCCGCAGAATCGCTGGCTGCGGCGTTGCTGCTCGACGCGCTCAGGCGAGAAGCCGTATTCGCGTGACCCACGCGCGACCGTCGAGCCGGGAGAAGGAGGGGCTGTGTCAACTCAGGGGTACGAGGACGAACTGCGGTCCGAGCGGAGCTACGTGACCGGGCTCTACACGCGACTCGACGCGGAGCGCACGCGGGTACGGGCCCGCTACACCGCCGCGCTGCGCGGGAACGGCGGGACGCCGATGGAACGGGACGCCGAGGTGCGCGCACTGGCCAAGCAGGCGAAGCGGCTGGACGTGGCGGACAGCGGACTGTGTTTCGGCCGGTTGGACGCGCTGACGGGCGAATATTGCTATATCGGCCGGATCGGCATCTTCGACGAGGACGACGAGTACGCACCGCTGTTGCTCGATTGGCGCGCGCCCGCGGCGCGCGCGTTCTACGTCGCCACCGCCGCCAGTCCGGAGAACATGCGCAGACGCCGCCAGTTCCACACCCGCGGACGGCATATCATCGATTTCACCGACGAGGTGCTCGGCCGCCCAGGCGGAGGCGAGCGCGGCGACGCGGCGCTGCTCGCGGCGGTCGACGCGCCGCGTGGCGCGGGGATGCGCGACATCGTCGCGACGATCCAGGCCGAACAGGACGAGATCATCCGGCTCGATCACCCAGGAGTGGTGGTGATCGAGGGCGGACCGGGCACCGGGAAGACCGTGGTGGCGCTGCACCGTGTCGCGTACCTGCTCTACACGCAGCGGGAGCAGATGGAACGCAACGGTGTGCTCGTGATCGGCCCCAATCCGGCGTTCCTCGACCACATCGGCCGTGTACTCCCGTCGCTGGGCGAGACGAACGTCGTGTTCATGACCACCGGCGACCTCGTGCCCGGTCTGCGCGTCACCGCGGAGGACATCCCGGATGCCGCCCGGCTCAAGGGCTCCCGGCAGATCCTCGACGTGCTCGCGGCAGCAGTGGCCGACCGGCAGCGGCTGCCGGAACACCCACTGCCGATCGAGCTGACGGACGTCACGGTCCGCATCGACGCCGAGACCGCCGAATGGGCCAGGGACGAGGCGCGCGCGAGCGGGCTGCCGCACAACGAAGCCCGTGCGGTGTTCCGTGAGATCGTCACGTGGGTGCTGACCGAACGGGCGATCGCCCGGATCGGCCGGGGCTGGCTGACCCGGGAAGACCGCCTGGCGTGGGAGAACGTGCGATCGGACCTGATCGCGGAACTCGCGGACAACGACCAGTTCACCGCGGCGCTCGACGAGCTGTGGCCGATCCTGACACCGCGAGGGCTCCTCGCGGAGCTCTACGTGTCCCCGGAGAGGTTGGCGGCGGCAGGCGCCGACCGGGCGCTGGGGCGCGACGTCGGCGATGCCTGGACGGTGTCGGACGTGCCGCTGCTCGACGAATTGGTCGACCTGCTCGGCCGCGAGAAGCCGGACGACGGCGCCGCCGAGCGGGAACAGACGGCCCAGGCCGAGTACGCGGCGGGCGTGCTGGACATCCTGGTCAGCCGCGAGGACATGATGGACGACGAGGACCACCTGTTCGCCCATGACCTGCTCTACGCGGAGGATCTGGCGGATCGCTTCCTGGAGCGCGACACCCGTGCACTCGCCGAACGTGCTGCGGCCGACCGCGATTGGACCTACCGGCACGTGGTGGTCGACGAGGCGCAGGAATTGTCCGAGATGGATTGGCGGGTGCTGATGCGCCGCTGCCCCGGGCGGTCCTTCACGGTGGTCGGCGATCTCGCGCAACGCCGGTCGGTCGCCGGAGCGGCATCGTGGGACGCGATGCTCGAGCCGTACGTGCCCGGCCGGTGGGTCTACCGGTCGCTGTCGGTGAACTACCGCACTCCGGCGGAGATCATGACCGTCGCCGCCGCGGTGCTGGCCGAGTTCGCGCCCGGCGTGCAGCCACCGGAATCGGTGCGCGCATGCGGTGTCCAGCCATGGTCGAGGCAGATCGCCGAACACGAATTGCCCGCCGCGATCGAGGAATTCGTCCGCGACGAAGCCGGTCGCGAGGGCACCAGCATCGTGATCGGTCCGCCGGGGGTGCCAGGCACCGTCCCGGCGTCGGAGACGAAGGGCCTGGAGTACGACGCCGTCCTGGTCGTGGAGCCGGAACGGATCCTCGCCGACGGACCACGCGGCGCGGCCGAGCTCTATGTCGCGCTCACCCGCGCGACCCAACGCCTCGGCGTCCTGCACCATGGCCCGCTGCCACAGGCCCTGACCGGTCTCACCGAAATCGAGGCACCTGCCCATGCCGAAACTCACGAGCGGGTCTGACGATTCGAACAGCCTCTCGGGCGGCTTTCGCGACCTACGGTCGATCGGCCGGAAGCGGCGGTGGGATACCAACAGGCTGCGACCAGTCATCGCGGACAGAGCCGGGAGCGACTCGAACTGCCACGACCGCAATGCGGCGCCATGCTGCGGCCGGGCGGCTGTGCGACATGCCCGTCCCGCCCGAGATGGCATGTCTCCGGTTCTCGGGCGAGGATGACCTGCCCTGGTCGCGAGCAGGCCGCCGAATGCTCAGCCGCCCGGCTGCTCGGGCAGGCGGCAACCCACGGTCGCGGTGATGGTCATGGACCGGGCGTCGGAGAACACCGACAGCTGGGTGTTGCTGTCCCAAGCCGCCGCATCCGGCCCCGCGAACGTGACGTGCCGGTCCGGTGACGAGGCGGCGGGCAGCATGTCCGTCGCGCCGACGGATGCGGCCAGGACACGGGCCGTTTCCTGGAACCCGGGCCATGCCGCTTGTGGCAGCGAACCGTCGGCCCGGTAGCGCGGTAGCACGACACGCCTGCCGCCGGTGTGCTCGTACGGCCCATAGCACGGCCCCAGCGCGCGGTTCTCCGCGCGGCTCCACCGCAATCCCGGTTCGATCGCCGACGCGGCGGCCGCAATCTGCTCGACCACCGACGCCACTTGCCGCTCCGCCACCTCCGAAACCGGCAGCCCGGCCAATTCGCTTCGGGCGGCCGCGATCTCCGCGGCAGAAGGCGGCGGCGCGGGCTCACCGAGGAGGGTCGCGCATCCCCCGGTCGCCGCCGCCACCGCGAACGCGGCAGACCAGCGCAGTACGCCGCGCCGCCGGCGCAGAACGGTCATCGGCCCTCCCATACTCCGGCGGCCGCACCGATGCGAGCTCACTTCTCGCGCAATCCTATTCGCCGACAAGTCCAGGACCGCGGCGCATGACCCCGCGAGTGCCCACGGACGTGGCCGACATGATGTGGCGGCGAGCAGCGCCGCAACATTGACTCAATGAAACAATCATTCTACTCTTGTTTCATGAGGGAGCGGGCCGACGGCGTCGATGAGCGGATCTTGGACGCCGCACTGGACCGCATCCTGCAGTTGGGGATCCGCCGGGCCAGCCTCGAGGACATCGCCCGCAGGGCCGGGCTCAGCCGGATCACCATCCACCGCCGATTCGCGGGCAAGGACAACCTCATCGAAGCGGTACTCGCCCGGGAGACCCGCCGCATGCTGGCCGAGGTCACCGCGATCGCCGCCACCGCCGACAGCGTGGACGCCCAGATCGAGGAGACGATGCTGTACGTCCTCTTGCAGACCCGCATCCACCGCCTGGTCACCCAATTGCTGCGAGTCGCGCCCGAGGAAGCGCTGCGCTTCTCCACGGTGCAGGGCGAACGCCTGGTGTCCATCGGCATCGAGTACATCGTCGGCATGCTCACCCATGCCCAGTCCGCGGGCCTCATCGCGGCCTACGACCCGTACCCGGTCGCCGAAATCGTCGCCCGCCTCGCCCATTCGCTGCTGCTCACTCCCGGCGGAGGCAGCGTCGACTTCACCGACGACGAGCGCGCCCGCGCCTTCGTCCGCACCACCATCGTGCCGCTGATCGAACACGGCATCACCCGCCCCGACGAGGAGCTCACCCATGACCACGTCCGCGACCGTCCCGGCACGGCACCCCGACCGGCCCCGTAAGGCCCCCGGCCTCGGCCCGTTCTCCGCGCTGCTGCGCATCGGGAGACCGTCCCCGCAGCGCTGGCAACTGCTCGGGGAATCCCTCCTCGTCGGCGACGAGCCGATGGACCGCCTGGTCGAGTGGATGTACGCCGAAGGCATGGCCGTCACGCGGCCGTTGTTCGAGCGGGCGCTCCGATCGGGAGTCGACAGCATTCCCGATGCTCCCGCGCCGCTGCGCGAATTCTTCGGCGTGGTCGAAGACACCCCGGCCTGGGTCGACCCGGCCCTGTTGCGCGACGGCGAGCGGGTATTCCGTTCCGGCGGCATCGACGGGCTGTACTTCGCTCGCGACGTCTCGTTCATCGGCGGCTATCTGGCCTCCGGTTTCAACAAGACGCTGCTGCGCACCGGCGCCTTGGAGAAAGGCCCCGCCCGCCGGTTCGCCGAAACCCTGCAGTGGGCGATGGACGTGTCCACCGAGAACGGCATGGACCGATACGGCGTCGGCTACCGCTCCACTTTGCACGTGCGGCTCATCCACTCGCTGGTCCGGCGGCACGTCGGCGCCATGCCCGACTGGCGCACCGAGGAATGGGGCCTGCCGATCAACCAGACCGACATGGCCGCCACCCTGGTCGGCGCGCTGCTCGCGCCGGTCGTCGGCGGCATGGCGCTCGGCGTCATCCTGTCCCCCCGCGAATTGACGGCCGCCGCGCACCTCACCCGCTACGTGGGCTGGCTCATCGGCGTCGAGGAACGATGGCTGCCCACCGGCTTCCGCGACGGCATCGCCATCCTCGACCACTGCCTGACCGCCATCACCAACCCCGACGAGACCAGCCGCCAGCTCGCCCGGCCCATGGCCGACGATCCGCTGAACTGGTCCTACCCCAACCTGCCCGCGCTGCGCGGTCGTCTGGCCCGCGCCCAGCATCTGTCCGTCAGCAGTGCCTTCCTCGGGCCGAGAGCGATGCGGACGCTCGGGCTGCCCGCCTACGTCCCGCCGTGGTACCCCGCCTTGCGAATTCCCGTCAATCTAGTCCGCACCGCCTATACCCACCTGACCCCCGGCGGGCTCGACCGCGCCGCCGTCCACGGCCGGCAGCAGCAAGAAGCCTTCCTGCACCGCCTGATCGGCGAAACCAGCGCCACCATCGGTCATTCCGCACCGCCACTGGAACGCACCGCCTGACCTCTCCGCCGACAACTCGGGGCCGCGCACCAGCCCGCCGGACCGGCGGTCGGTCGAAGAAATTCGCGATCGACAAGGAGACGTTGTGGTACGTCTCCATCGGCTCATCATCTGGGGGCCCGCGAAAGGCGCAGCGCACGTCCGGTTCCGGCGCACCGACGGACTGCATCCGGCCGATCACCTGACGTGCGTGAACGTCGTGGACGCGATCCGCCCGGTCCACTCGCACAACCCCGGCGTAGCCAGACGAAGATCTCTCGATCACGCGTCTGATTCCCCACGACCGGCTTTCCGGCTGAGCCGCCGACGCCGATAGGGAGGTCGCATCGCAGGCAGTCCCGTGTCGGCACGCCCAGCAACCCCCACCGGACAACCGGACTGCGCACTGCACGAGTATGCGCGGTTGTCGACAATGTCACCGGTCGAGCTATCTACACTGACAGCGCTGACTATCACCGGGTCGATGCCTTGTCCGAAACCACACTTCGACGGAGAAGCTTATGTCCGGCCGACGAAACCACAAGCGCAACAGCAGCACCCGTCGCCCGGACACCGTACCGGCCATCCGGTATCCGGCCCGCTCCGTCCTCGACATGCTGCTGCCCGCCATGATCACCCGCCGCAGCAGCGCGCCGAGCCTCGACACCGGCCTGGTGCACATCTGGGGTTTCACCGGCACGGGCGAGGACGACTCCGCGAGCGCGGCAGGTTTCGCGGAACTCTCACCGAATGACATCCCCACGGTCGCCGGTTCTCCGATCCTGGACATCGCCGGCCGGATGATGGCGGGTATGCACGGAAGACTGTGGGGGTTCGGGCTGGCACACCAGGCGGCCGCGGACACGATCGTGCACGGGACCGACGATCAGCCGGACATGACGAGCGCCTCTCCCGACGGATCCGAGGAAGTCTCCACCACCGAGGAGGTCTGGGCCGCGAGCATTTTCGACGCCCGCGGGAGAGAGATCACGCAGCTACGCTATGTCCACCTGCCCGAGCTCGAGCCCATCACCTTCGACAGCGATACCCTCGACCGGCGCAGCACCATTCACGATTGGATCGACCGCGTCCAGACCGGAGTCATCTCCGCGCACGTCTGGGCCGCGGCACTGGCCTTGGACGCGCAGCGCAACCGAGCCGTTCTCGCGCAACTGGAACAGCGGCTGCTGAGTTGACCGCACCGGCGATGCCACCTCACGCAGCCCTCGGGGGTACGCGACGGCTACGGCGGTCGTCCCGGAGCGGGACCACAGCCGCCGTGCCGCTGCCCGGTCGGCGCCGACCGGGCAGCGGCACGGTCGGAAACGAGCGTCAGGCGTGGGTGCGAGCGCCGAACCAACGGACCAGCGATTCCTCCAGACCGTCCAGGTCGCCGCGGTCGGCAGCCCATGCAACGCAGCCGTCGGGACGGATCAGCAGGGCCGAGAGCTCGCGCGACTGAGCCGGTTTCGCGGTGACGACCCGCACTCGCGCGGCCCACCCCGCGGCGCGGGAGCGCAGGTCGGCCGAATCGGGGAGGTCGAGCAGGACGGCCTCGGGCCCGGTGAAGTACTCGCCGAGACGGGTGCCGTCGGCCAATTCGATGTCGGGAGTGGCCGATCCGACCAACGGGTGTCCACCGCCGAGGTCGTAATCAGCGCGACCTGCGCCCGCGTCCAATCCAGCACCCATGCGCCGATCGGATGGCGTTCCGCGGTGTAGGTGGCGAGCATGCCTTCCGGTGCCCAGCCGCGCACGACGGCGGCCGGCTTCCAGCCCCAAGTCGAGCGCGTCGCCGATGCCGAGGTTCAGCCCCTGTCCTCCGAAAGGTGAGTGCACGTGCGCGGCGTCGCACGCCGGCATCACCCCGACCGGCCCGGCTCCCACGACCACCACTTCACATGTCTCGTTCATGGAAGTCACTGTGCGAGGCACGGGTTGCGCCGCCCTTGTGGCTCATTGCATGCCCCTTGCACCGGGGGCTTGCGGCCGCTCCGATCGCCTGTCACAAGCGGGGACGACCGCGGGGCCGGACATGTGAGAATCGGGACATGGGCTCCCGATTCGATCCGTTGGAGGCGGATCCTTGGGGGCGGGCTCGATACGGTCTGCTCGCGCTACCGGCCAAGGTCCCGGGGCAGGCATCCGTGCCGGAATCCAGCACGGCGGCTTCGTCTGCGATCGCCGATGCCCGGGAACAGATCGCGGCTCTCCTCCCTCCACCGCAAGCCTCCGCCACGGCGCGCGAGGTCATCGAGGTCGCCCGAGCGGCATTCGACCTCATGGTCGATCAACTCGGCACCGGGCACACCCGAGACATCCCGGACATGATCGCGCTGCTCGACGAGGCCGACCTGTACGACGTCGCGAATCAATCCATCGTGACCACGCGGTACAACGAGAAGTCCGGAAAGCTGGCGCGGCTCGCCACCGATCTGACGGCACAGGAGAAGAAGGTCTCCGGCAAGGTGGGAGACGCGGCAGAAGACCACATCGAGTTGGTCAAGACGATCAGGGACGAAGCGGCGCGCCTCGCACCGATCCTGCGAGCTGCCGCGGTGCTGGTCTCGGCGCGATCGGAGAAATTGACGCCGGCCGAGGACAAGGCGCTGCTGACCGAAGTCGTCGCCACACTCGTGCGGGTGGAGACGAAGTTCGCCGCCGTGGCCGGGCACAACGCCGATCGGGCGGCAACCATGGGCCCGATGACTCTGGAGCAACTGGAGCGCATATTCCCGGGCACATCGCCTGCGACCTTGCGGAAATATCGTCCCTACCTCAACCAGGCAATGCGCGACTACGGGATAGACACCCCGAAGCGCGAAGCCGCGTTCCTCGCCCAGCTCGGAGTGGAAACAGACAATCTGAAAACGCTCACCGAATACGGTGATTCGTCGTACTTCAACCGTAACTACGGGCCCGGCTCCAGTGTCGGGCCGAGCCTCGGCAACAAACATCCCGGTGATGGCGCCCGCTTTCACGGACGGGGCGGCATGCAGCTGACCGGACGCGACAACTACCGGGACGCGGGCGAGGCCCTCGATGTCGATCTCGTCGGCAATCCCGGACTGGCCGCCGATCCGAAGTACGCCTTCGCCACGGCGGGCTGGTTCTGGGACGCCGAGAAGTTGAACGAGCAGGCCGACGAATCGGACTTCGACGCCATCACCCGAACGATCAACGGCGGTTCGAACGGCAGTTCCGAGCGCAACGAGACCTACCACCGCGCCCGCAAAGTTCTGGACGCCGATTGAGGCGCCCGCTCCTCAGGCGCGGCCTGGAGTCGGCAGACGCCGACGCGCACAGGACCGGGACGGCCGTCTATCCGGAGCGTTCACGCCTGTTCGTCGCTCGGGATCAGGCTCGCGGTCAGCACTCCGAACTGCCTGCCGCCGTTCAGGTCGGGTTCGGTCGCGATGAGCGCGAACGCGCCGACGATCTCGAGTACCCGGAAAGCTTGCTGACCGTCGGGGACAAGCCGCACTCTGTCACCGACACGTACACCCATACCGCACACCATATTCTCCCCGCCGGTCCGGAGAATAGTGATCCTGCGCTGCTGCGACGTAAGCCACTGGAGTTCTTGGGAGCTGCACCGGGCGCAGGAGCCGTTGCTGCTCATCCGATCGAGCCGCAACCTCGCCCGTGACCCGGTCCTGGATCTATCAGCCGTCGGCGTCGGCAAACCGGAACTGCGTCGGCGAAGCGTTCGCCTGGTATGAAGCACCCGCCGCGCCTGGCCGTGCGGCGGAGCGGTCAACCGGTGAAATCCCCCCATTGCCGGCCCGCGGCCGCGCAGCACCGTGGACTCGGCCCCCAGCCACAGTGACACCGGGCCCGCCCAGACCGCCGCGGCAGCGCCTGCTGTGCGAGCAACGCCGCACGCAACCTGGGCAATGCGGGCTTGCCGAAGATCTTCGCAGGAACGATGAAACGCAACATCGGCCGGAAAAGCGAACGAGACGCACACCGCCCGCGTAGGAGCCGCGAAAAGCAGGCTCGACCAGGCCGAGCGCGCGGTGCGCGAGGAACAGAAGATCGTGCTGGAACTACCCGGCCCCGGCGTTCCGGCCGGTCGAACGGTCTTCGCCGGTGAGCGCATCCGGTCCCGCTACCAGCAGCGGACGATCTTCACCGGCGTCGACCTGGTGATCCGAGGTCCCGAGAGAATCGCGGGGACCGGCCCGAGCGGCGTGGGGAAGTCGACGCTGCTGCGTATCTGCCCCGGGTCGACCGGCTGCGAGCGGTCACGCTCCCGCCACTTCGCTCGGTGCGCCCTCGGCGGTCGCGACCGTGGCCGCGGCAGCGCGCTCGGCCTCCTCGACGGTGCACCGGCCCAGGCCGCAGGCCGTCGCCACACCGTATGCGGTCCGGCCTGCGGCTGCTTCGAACAAAGCCAGGCTGCGGATACTGTCTCGCGCTCCCGCCGGCGACACGACCCCGGCGATCACGCGCCAGTCCGGGTGCAGCCGGCGCAACGGCCGGTAGAACGACGGGTCCAGCGGGGCCGGATGAGCACCGTAAGCGCAAGGGATGTGCGCGGGTGGGAGCGGCACGCCGCGAGCGCGCAGGTTTCCTGCGACGGCGTTCAACAGTTCCACCGCCGGCGCGAGATTACGCGGCGCGAGCAACTCTTTGTGCTGGTAGTCGCCGTAGCAGAGATGCAGGACGGTCTGTGCGCCGATGCCGTGCGCCCGCTCGAGGAAGCCGGCCAACTGCCGCGCGACCAGCAGGCCGACCGGAGCCCGCACCCCGAGTCGCGCCGCCTTCACGAGTGCGAGCTGAGCGATCGGCGACTCCACCTGCCAGGTGATCACGTCGCCGTGATCCGCGACGGCCTGGGCCATCTCGGCCAGCACGGCCTCGACGAAAACCGGCAGGTTGCGCAGCGCGGGAGTGACCGCAGGGAAGTGGCGCAGCGCGCGGCCGAGTGGAAGGCCGTCGGCCACCGCGGCGCCGCCGAACACGAACAGCGCCAGGTCGAGCGGATTGGGTTGACTGATCTGCAATCTCGTTTCGGCGAGTTCCGGATGCCGATCCCGCAGCGCGCGAAACGCGGTGACGGCCGCGCCGATGCGGTCTACGCGGTCCATCGCCACGTGGCGAGGTTCGAGGACGGCGCCCCGGCGTAGGCCGTAGACGCGCATGTCGGCGTAGTCGGCGAAGTCACCACTGCGCACCACTTCGAAGACGTCGTCGTGTTCGTCCCGCGCGCGCAGGTACTCCACGACCCAGGTGGGATCCAGATCCCGCGGTACACCGGTGAGCCGGTGGCCTCGGCTGCGCCGTACGAACCATTCCAGCACGTCACGGTCATCGGTCGTCAATGCCGGGGGCAAGCTGCCCACGAAGTGCACCAGTCGCGTCATCGCCTGTCCAACACGTAGTTTTCCGCACGGACCAGGCGTTCATCCCGCTCGAAGCCCGATCCGGCCACTGCCGAGCAGGATAGGCCGATCGATAGCCAGGAGTTCGCCACTACTGGGAACGTCGCGACGCCCCGCCGCAGTGGCCGTGCGCGGTGTGATCGGGACCGCCGCTGCGGCCGGTGTGGACGTGGGTCACCGCGGCAGCACCGGCCAGTTCAGCTCCGTGCGCAGTTCCGCGGGGTCCATGTCCGGCGCGGGCCGGGTGAGGTAGACCTCCCATCGCAGCGCCCCCGGCGTGAGCTCCTGCTCGGCGATCCAAGACCGCAGGTTCTCCCAGGCGGCGGACAATCCGTCGAATCCCCCGGCATGCACCGTCCTGGCCACGCGGCCCGCGGGCAGACAACCGGCCGTGACGTCGCGCTCCGGGCGCACGGCCCGATCGACCGGGAACCCGACCTCCAGATCCAGCTCGGCGGCCGACTCCACGCGGTACAAGCAGAACGCCGGACCCGTGATCGTCGCGCCCTGCCCCGCGACGACCTGCGGCAGCGTCCGGAAGGATCGATCGAAGAAGTCCCGTATCTCAGCCGGTGCGACGCGACGGCGAACAGCGGCCGTCGCGACCTCGGGGACGTCGGGCAACTCGGGAACGGCCGTCCAGGCAGCACGGTCGTCGGTCATGATTCTCCTCGGATCAGGTCGGGAATACTCCACAACCAACGACGCCGCGGCTTGCCAGAAATCATCGGTGACTGGTTCAGAAATCTGAACCAGTCGGAAAAAGGCAATGCCGAGGGTTCGCTACACTGCGACAGTGGCAGAGGTGACATCGCCGGTCGGGCAGCGGGCTTCGCGGGGGCGGATCGACAAGCGGCAGGCGATACTCGACGCGGCGTTCGTGGTGTTCGCGCGCCGGGGCTACGCGCAGGCATGCGTGCAGGAGATCGCCGAGGAGGCCGGCGTCGCCAAACCGACGATCTACAACCACCTCAACGACAAGGAGACGTTGTTCCGGCACGCGCTGACGGCCGCGGGCGATGCGGTGCTGGCCGAGAATCTCTCCGTGGTGGACCGGTTGCGCAATCCGGACCCCGATTTGCGCGCCACCCTGGAAGACGTGGCCTACCGGCTGATCCGGGTGTGCTGCGCGGAGCGGTCCCGATCGCTGCGATGGCTGACCTACGGCCAGGTCGCGCAATTCCCCGACTTGATCGACATCGTCGTCAGCCGCACATCCGACCGACTGGCCGAAGCACTCGCCGACCGGCTGGCGCGCCTGTCGCTGTCCGGCCGCCTGCGCGCGTGCGATCCGGCGACCGCGGCGGAACAGTTCCTCGTGCTGATCACCGGTCCGATGGAGGGCCGCTCGCGACTGGGCACCCGCAAGATCTCCACCGCCGAGATGCACGCAGTGGCCACGGCGGCGGTCGACACCTTCCTGCGCGCCTACGAAGCGCCGGAAACTCACTGAGCCCCATCTCTACGCCCGAGATGTGAGCACCGCACCGCGGAATCCCGTCCGCGCAGCCGACGAAATTCGACCACCACCTGTCGCCGTTGGCGACCTTCCGAACGAGGACCGAGCGCGCCTCTCGGCATAAGGTACCGACTCGAAGCCCCTCACACATGCCGCGGGATCACGCCGTGGTGTCCCATCCACCGACACCGCGCCATTCCATTCCGCGCAGGTCACGAGGCCGGGCAAATCAACCGCGCCGCAACATGATCCGCTACTGCGGACCGTCGCCCGGAGTTGGCCGGAGTGCAGACCGGTCCACCGGCAGGGTAACTCTGGATGAACGGCTCGTGCGACACGAGCGTCCCCCGTATCCTGAATCCGTAGGGAAAGAGGGGTGATGACCGTACGACTCAGCTCATCGCCGCCTACCCCAGACCCCCCACCTTCCCAGCCATGGCTGCAATGAGCTGGCGAAAATCACTCCCCCGCAACGGCTTCCACACACGACGCGATGTCGGCACCCTTCGACCTCGCCGTTCTCGCCGCCCGCCCGCGGCCAGCCGGAACCGTCTCATGCGGGTATTTTGGCAACCCTTTAGCAATCTCGCCGCCGATAGTCTTGCAGTTGCCAAATAGCTTGCGACTATTGAGCTTTCGCTATGAATTGCTACAATCGGACCGTGCACCGTTAGCATAGCTAATCAGCGGCAATATTTTTCCGGGCGCGTCGAAGACCGCGGCTCGCCCCGGGGGTTCTTCCGTCGCTGAAGCGGGCGCACCATCCTTGTCGGCAGTTCCAGGGAGTTCGCTATGGACAATCCGCACGTTCTGGTCATCGGCGGCGGCCCAGCCGGGTCGACCACCGCAGCCCTGCTCGCCAAATCCGGGGTCCGGGTGACCCTCCTGGAACGAGATAAGTTCCCGCGCTACCACATCGGCGAAAGCCTCTTGGCATCGGTTCTGTCGACCCTGCGTCTCTCCGGCGCCTACGACGCGGTGGCCGCGCACGGCTTCCAGGTCAAACGGGGCGGCCACTTCCAGTGGCAGAACGACGACTGGCTGCTGGACTGGTCCAAGCTGGTGGACGCGGAAGCCTGGTCCTGGCAGGTGCAACGCGACGTCTTCGACGAACTGCTGCTCCGCAACGCCGCCGAGCAGGGCGCGCAGGTGATCGAGCAGGCCACGGTGACCAACGTCCTGTTCGAGGGCGACCGGCCCACGGCCGTCGAATGGACCGTCGACGGTGACGACGGGACGCGCACCACCGAGTTCGATTTCCTCGTCGACGCCTCGGGGCGGGCCGGCGTACTCGCCAAACACCAGGTCATCGATCGCCAGCAGCACCCGGCTTTCCGCAACGTGGCCGTCTGGTCGTATTGGGAAGGCGCACAACTACATCCGGACAGTCCGGAAGGTGCGATCAATGTGGTGTCCACGCCCGAGGGCGGCTGGTTCTGGAACATTCCGCTCTCGGACGGCCGCCACAGCGTCGGCTACGTCGTCTCCGCGCGCAAGGCCGCTCCGAAGCTTCGGGAACAAGGTCGAGAGGCGTACTACCTGGAGACCATCGGCGACATTCCGGCGATGGGCAAGCTGCTCGCCGGTGCGCGACGGGTCGCGGAGGTCAAGGCGGAGCAGGACTACTCCTACAGCTCCGATCGGTTCTGCGGCCCCGGCTGGGTCGTCGTCGGCGACGCGGCGTGCTTCCTCGATCCGCTGTTGTCCAGCGGCGTGCATCTGGCGACGTACTCGGGCCTGGTCGCCGCGGCGGCGATCGCGACGATCCTGCGCGGCGAACTGAGCGAGTCCGACGCCCTCGGCTTCTACGAGCACGCCTATCGCCGGGCCTATACGCGATTCCTGGTCCTGGTTTCGCGCATGTACGAGCAGTACGTCGGCTCGGAGGAATACTTCGCGCACGCGGGCACCCTGACGACCGGGCACAGCGGCGACACCAAGCAGGCTCAGTTCACCGAGATCATGGCGGGTCTCACCGACATGGACGAGTCCTCGGGAGCACAGGCGCGCACCGCGACCGAGACCATCATCTCCGCGGCCGAACGCCTGCACGCGGAGTCGGCGAATCTCGAATACATGGGTCACCTGGACATGTCCGTCGTGTGGGACCACTGGCGTGATCCTCTGGCGGACACCACGACCGAACAGTTGCGGATCACGACCGAGCCGGTCCTCGGGCTGACCGGCCGGCCCCGGACGGACGAGGAAGTCGCAGCCGTGGCTCGCCCCGTCCTTCCCCCGACGGCGGCCGGCGCCACCACCTCCTAGCACCGGTACCCAACGGGTTTCCCGTGACAGCCACCGCTCGGAGCCGGTCGTGACGATTACGCACACCGGCCCCGAGCCACCGGGTGATTGCTCGCCCGGTGGCTCGGGTTTCCCGAATCACGACGCAATCGGCCGGTTCGGCCATCCCTTGACCAGAGCGCTGCTGGCGAGCGACGGATTCACCACGCCCGCGCTCGCGGCAATTCTGGGCACCGACTTGACGGTGCGGGTACTGCGCCAAGACGATATCGCCGCGGCCCGGCTGCCGGACATCGTCACCGACGTCTTGCGCGTGTCCGGTACCGATCGCCTCATCGTCCGACGCTCGTGCCTGGTCAACGCCGACTTGGTCACCGCATCCGTCAACTATGTCGTCGCCGTGCGTGCGGGCGCGGCCGCTTCCGGCGTGGACGATGTGCGCGTACCGATCGGATCGGGCCTGATCTCCCGCGGAGTGTCCCAGCGACGGCGGCTGCTGCGGACCGGGGTGATCAGATGGCCCGACGGTCGCCTGTGCGCCACGCGGTCCTACGTCATGCTGCTCGGCGATCGACCGGTCTGCTACATCCGCGAATCGTTCAATCCCGACGTCATCCCGCCCGAGTACGCCGCTGCGCCCGGCGACGATCCGCCGTGGTCGGACGAACCGGAACCCACGTGGGCGAAATCGCTCGATGTGCCGGGAGAGGTCTTCGCGGCGCACGAGCCCGGGGTCGGTGAGCAGCGGCGCGAGCTATCCGCACCACTGCTCGACCGCGTCCGGCGTTCGAGGCTTCTGCCCGCACCGGTCCATCCGGCCGAATGCGCCGCGCTGACAGCCGCTTTGGCGAAGGCGGCGCGCGGAGAGGGTTTCGCGCTGCACCTCGGTGGCCGGGACGACACCGCGTGCGGCGGCGAAACCCGGACGGTCGCCACCCACCGGGCGCTGATGTATGCCACGGCCGCGGTCATGGCGCACGGACTGGGCGCAGCGACCGTCACCATCGAGCGAGCGCCCAAGCGGCACCCCGGATCCTCGCGCGCCGCCGCGATGCTCGCCGAGTGGCCGGGCGACCGCCTGCCCATCACACTATGCGTGACCATGCTCCGCCAAGCGGCGGATCGGTGCCCTGACCCGATGCGTCGCGATCTGCTCCGGGCGGTCGGCGGGCTGCTGCCCGCCGCCGCGACGACGCCACCAGGGGCACACGAACTGCACACTTCGCTGACGCCCCCGCGTATCTCGCGGGAGCCGTACGAGCCGTTCGAGGCCGCGCCGACCCGGCAGGCCCCGCACGGGGAATGGTGGGACCGTTCGGCGCACATGTTGTGGATCGGCGACCACACCGGTAACCGTGCGCGCGACCGGATGCGTTCGGCCGCACGTGTCGGCAACCCGGTCGCGGTGGCGCTCGGTCCGGCGGCCACACCGTACGACATCGAGTTGCTGTGCCGAGCGCTGAACCCGCGGAAGCAGCCGGGCAAGCTCACTCTCGTCCCGAGGCTCGGCGTCGCAGGGACCCTCGACACACTTCCCGCGTTGTTCGCCGCGGCCGCGGCGTGCGAGACCCCGGTCTGCTGGATGTGCGATCCGATGCCCGCGACCCCCCGAACACGGCTCGGCCACGTGCCGTTTTTCCGTATCGATGACGTCATCGACGGAATCCGCGCGTTCTTCCGAACTTGCCGGGCCACCGGAACCGTTCCCGGTGGCCTCCATCTCGAGTGCTCAGCCGACGTCGTCGAGCCATGGGCCGAAAGGAACGCGGGCAAGCAGGTCACGGATCACCCGAATCGCCGCTCCCCCGGGCTGGATCCCGTACAGACACTGCACTGTGTTGCCGCCGCGCTCGAGCAGCGGGGCATCTGAGCCGGCTCGACCCCGCTGCACACCTGTTCCGCGCCGGTCACATCGCCTCGGTCGCGCAGCAGATACCCGAGACGGTGCGCCGCCTGAGCACAACGCGCACAGCGGCGCGGCGAAACAGTTCGGTACCGACGCCCGGGTGGAGGGGAACAACGCCGGTACCGGGAAGCCACCGGACGCCCGAATGTCGCCAACAGCGGGAAATCGATTTCGAAACCAGCGCTATATCATCACCCGGATCCCGCTCGCACAGGTAAGTAACTCTGCTGCGCGGGCATCCAGGCGAACCGCACATCGCGGGCCGGTCCATCGCGCAGCGCGGCCAACCACTTCCGGCGTCGAGACCACTTCGGAAAACGATCAGAACAGGCGGTAAGTTAGCACCAGTGGATCGCTTCGAGCCAGGGATATGCGGGAAGAGCACCTCGCCTATCACAAGGGCTGCGGTCGCGGCTACTCGGCGAATTGCGCGGCACGCGCCGTTCTGGTCGCACTCCGGGATGCGCTATGTAACTCAGGAATAATTGCGGTTCACTTGTTGTGGGTCATCAATTCGTGTGATTCGCGATCGAACCGCTACGCTTCCGTTATTCTTCGGACGGGTACAGGTGAGGTGCCGCCCGGGTCGGGCGGGCCGTGTCAGAGGTAGGCATTTTCTAGCCGTGAGCAAGTGGTCTGAGCTACGCGAATCCGCTGTGGGAGTGATCCGCCCGAGCCGGCGTGACGTCCGTGGCCGAGTGAGTGTCCGGGTGCGGCTGCTGGCGATCGTGTTGATATCGAGCGTCACGCTGCTCACGATCGGTGTGGGCGCGGCGGGTTACCTGGTGCGCTCCGCGCAGGCGGCGAAGGAATGGGCGGAGCTGGCCAGCAGCACGACGGTACCGGCCATCCTCATGGTGCAGTCGTTCGAGGAGGAGCGCCGCCTGTCGCTGTTGTATCTGGCCGGCGACACCGAAGTCGCCCGCGGGCTCGCCGCCGCGCGCCAACGCTCGGACGCGGCGCTCGCGGCGGTCATCGCCAAAGGCGACGCCGCTCGCAAGCTGAACCCCGGCGGGTCCGCCTCCGAGATCGAGGGCTACAACAAGCTGTTCGCGCTGGTGCCGACGCTGCGCGGCGGGGTAGACGCACGGCAGGCCGCGCCGAACGAGGTGTTCGGCGCGTTCAGCCAGATCATCGGCACGATCATCGCCGCGTCGACGCTCGCCGCCCGGGTGGCGCCGGAAGCCGACATCGCCATGGAACTGAGCTACGGCGTGGAGCCGCTGCGCGCGGCGGAAGCGTTGTCGATGGCGGACACGTTGGGCGCGGTGGCGCTGACCGTCGAGGAGCACACGCCCGCGCAACTGACCGAATTCAGCCGCTTGGTCGGGGAATTCCGCAGTCAGGTCGCCTACTCCGCCCGAGTGTTGAAGGGCACCCGCCTCGCCCAGCTCCAGGAGATCACCGGCGGACCGGCCTACCAGAAGGTGATCGCGATGCAGGACGCGGTGCTGCTGCGGGGGCCGGTGGAAGCGGGCAGCGACTCCGACGAGTCCGGTAGAACCCAGAGCGACCGCGCGACCTCGCGCACCACACCGTTGCCCATGAACGTCGCGGCTTGGCAGGAGGCTTCCGGTCAGGTCGGTTCGGCCCTGCTGAAACTGTGGGACGACCAGAGTCACGACGCGCACGCCATCGCTCGCGAGCGCGGCGACGAGACCGCACGGCACTCCATGCTCGGCGGCGCGGCGGTCCTGCTGGTCACGACGCTCGCGTTCGTCGCGGCGCTGGTGCTGGCCAATCGCTTCATCGCACGCATGCGGCGCTTGCGGAGCGACACACTGGAACTGGCCGACCAGCAGCTGCCCGAGCTCATGCAGAGACTCGAGCGCGGTGAAAGTCTCGACTCCGAGGCCGAAGTGGCGCGGCTCGATTTCGGTGCCGACGAATTGGGCGAGGTGGCCGACGCCTTCAACCGCGCCCATGTCGCGGCCGTATCGGCCGCGGTCGCGGAGGCGAAGACCCGCGCGGGCGTCAACGCGGTGTTCCTCAACATCGCGCATCGCAGCCAGGTCGTGGTGCACCGTCAGCTCGCCCTGCTCGACCAGGCCGAACGCCAGGAGGAGAACGCCGACCAGCTCGAACTGCTGTTCCAGCTCGACCATCTGGCGACCAGGGCCCGGCGCAACGCCGAGAACCTCATCATCCTCGGTGGCGAGAAGCCGGGCCGGCGCTGGCGCAAGCCGGTGCCGCTGCTGGACCTGGTCCGCGCCGCCGTCGCGGAAAGTCTCGACTACGCCAGGATCCAGACCGGCAGGCTGCCGGAGGCCCAGGTATCGAGCAACGCGGTAGCCGACGTGATCCACTTGCTGGCCGAACTGATGGACAACGCGACAGCCTTCTCGCCCCCGCAGGCGCGGGTCGAGGTGACCGGCGTCGTGGTGGGGCGCGGTGTGGCGATCGAGATCATCGACCAGGGTCTCGGCATGTCGGAGGCCGACTTCGCCGCGCGGAACGAAATGCTGGCCAATCCACCCGATTTCAGTGTGGTGACCTTGTCCAGCGATACCAGGCTGGGATTGTTCGTGGTCGCGAAACTGGCTCACCGCCACGGTGTCTCGGTGCGTCTGGGGGAATCCGTCTACGGCGGTGTCCGGGCGGTGGTGCTGATTCCGAGCGCGCTGCTGCAATCGGAGACGCCCTCACGCGAGCAGAACGACGCCGATCGTCTCGAATCCGCGCAGGCACCGGTGCCCGACAGCACACCGTCTCGACCTGTGCCGACGACGGGACGGTCGGCGTGGTTCACCTCCCCCGCCGAGCAATCCCCGGCACCGATTCCGAACAACGACACCCGCGGATTCGATATGGGCTCCGCACCGCATCCCGGTCCGGCTTCCGATGCCCGGCCGCCGTTGCCCCGCCGCCGCCGCCGATCTGCCGAGGACCAGACGGAGACGGCGCAGCCCGCCGCGGCTCCGGTGCGGCAGCGGACCGCCGATGAAGCACGCAATCTGATGAGTGCCATCGAGAACGGGACCCGCCAGGGGCGCCGGAAGCGTCCCGACCTCGACTAGTCCGCAATTCCCCCACCCACGTTCGGAAGGCGACGATGACTACTTCCCAGGGAACCGGCATCGGTTGGCTGCTCGACGAGCTGGTCACCGGACTGGTCGGAGCCCAGTCCGCGGTGCTGCTGTCCTCGGACGGGCTGATGATCGGTCATTCGGCCCGGTTGGACAAGGCCGACGCCGAGCGGTTCTGCGCGATGGCATCGGCTCTGCACAGTCTGTCCCGCAGTGTGGGCCACCATTTCGACGCGGGCGGGGTCTGTCAGACCGTGGTGGAACTCGACCGCGCGGTGCTGTTCGTCACCACGGCCGGCGCCAACGCGTGTCTGGCGCTGCTGGCGTCGGAGACCGCCGACATGGGTATGGTGGCCTACGAGATGAACCAGACGGTGCAACGAGTCGGAACACACCTGTCGGTCGACACGCGTCCGCAGCCTTCGACACAACCATGAGTGATCAGCACGATTCCTGGTACGAGGAGGACGCCGGACCATTGGTCCGGCTCTTCGCCATCACCCGCGGCCGGGGTCGTGCGGTGCGCCGGGAACTCGAGCTGATCACCCTGGTGGTCGACGCAGCGCCCGGAACCGCGCTGCGGCGTACCGAACCGGAATACGCGGCAATCATCGAATTGTGCCGCACTCCGCAGTCGGTGGCCGAAGTGTCCGCGCGCCTGCGCCTGCCGCTGACGATGACGAAAGTCCTCATCGGCGACCTGCTCGACGACGGCAGGCTCATCATCCGGTCGGCCCAGCCGCCGACCGGTCCCGAATCGGATCTGGGCCTGCTGCGCGCGGTACTCGACGGCATCCGCGCGCTCTGATCGTCCGTTACCGCTCAGACCACTTGCGCCGCGAGCCGTTTCGCGTTCATGTAGGCGATCGCCTCGATCGAGACCATCGGGTTGACGCCCGAGGAGGTGGGGAAGCAGGAGGCGTCCGCGACGACGATGTTCGCCGCCTCCCAGGTGGCGCCGTCCGGGTTGGTGGCCGAGGTGTCCGGGGAGCCGCCCATCCGGGCCGAGCCCATGATGTGCAGCGCGCCGAGGGAGCATTGTCCCGGGCCGTATCCGGCGGCCCGGCACGCGGCGGCGAACTCGGCGTGCGAGCCGCGCCGTCCCGGCTCATAGGAGACGCCGGCCTGGTGCCCGGAGAAGATGCGCTGTGCGCCCGCGGCCTCCAGAATGCTCGCCGCACCTTCGATCCCGGTGTGCAGATGAGCGGCGTCGTAGTCGGACAACCGGTAGTCGACGATCGGCTCACCGCTGCGGTCGACCGACACCCTCCCAGAATCACGATCGCGCGTGATGATGCCGATCGCGTTCGACCGCGCGAAGTCGAGCATGGCGGCGCGATGATTCGCGGCGCCGCGCCAGCTCATGAATCCGGTGGCGAGCCCGGGATGGATCGGACCGGTCTCGTAGATGACGCCGTAGCCGTTGCCGTCCAAGTCGCTGTGCTCGCGGCAGATCCGGGTCTGCAATCCGCCCTCCCACGGCCGGATCTCCTCCTCGAACACACCGAACACCGCGGCGGCCGGGTGCAGGCGCAGATGGCGGCCGATGTTGTCGTTGCGCAATCCCGAGCGCCGCAGCAACGCCGGCGTCTGGATCGCGCCGGCTGCCACCACCACCGCACGAGCGCGCACCTCGATCTCCACGCCGTCGGAGGTGACGGCCGAAACACCCTGCGCCCGGCCGCCTTGCACGGTGATCCGCCGCACGTCGGCGTCCACGACCAGCCGCGCGCCCCGCTCGGCCGCGTCGGCGAGCCAGGTCTTGGTCACCGACTGTTTGGCGCCCAGCCGGCAGCCGTAGCCGCATCGGCCGCACTCCACACCGGCATCGCAGGCGTCGGTGACGTTGCGCGGCAACGTGTCCACTTCCCAGCCCAGCGCTGTGGCGCCGCGCTCCAGCACGCCGTCGCGCGCCGACAACACCGACCGCCGCTCGGTGACGCCGAGCCGCCGCTGCACCACCCCGAGGGCTTCGTCGAACTCCGTCTCGGCGAACTGGGCGGCGCCCAGCCCGGCCCACTCCGCGCGGACGCCGGGCGGCGTCGGCAACGACGTGCTCCAGTTCACGACCGTCCCGCCGCCCAGGCACGTGCCCGCGACGAGGGTGATCTGACCTTCACTGGAGCCGGGCGGGCCCGGCGCGTACAGGTGCTGCAGCCCGCCGAGCTCGCCGGTGCCGAAATCACGATCGTCGTAGTAGTTTCCGCGTTCCAGGACGACGACGTCGAGACCCGCTTCGGCCAGGACCGCGGCCGCGACACCGCCGCCTGCGCCGGAGCCGACGACCACGACGTCACACCGGAGTTCGGTGGTCTCGCGGTAGCGCAGCGGGGTCAGCGCGGGCGCGGGCGCCGTCTGCAGCGGCCCGTCCGGCGCCGGATACCCCATCTCCTTCCACAGCGGATTGGTGCCCGACGGCCCGGGGGTGATGTTGTAGGACAACAGCGACGCTTGCTTGAGCGCCTGGAAGATCACCCGCACCGCCTCGAAGCGGGAATCGGCCAACCGCAGCAACGCCCGTTCCCGTTCCTCTTGCGAGAGGCGCGAGAAGCGCCGGGGACCGCTGCCGGTGAGCAAACCGGTCAGCCGGGAATCCCACAGATTCAGCAGCGTGGCCAGTTGCTTCTGCTCGGCCTCGCGGGGATTGCGTCCCAGCATCTGGAAGACGGTATCGACGGCGCCGAGCGCGCTCGCCGACGGTAGCGTCAACCCGTCGCCCGGGTTGAAGGTGTCGCAAATGCTGTTCATCGCCGCGCGTTGCTTGGCCGTTGGTTCCATCTCGAACAGGTCCCTTCGTGTCGCCAGTGAGTTCTATCACAAGAGATGAACAACCACTAACTAAAGACGTGTTTCACCAGACTGAAAGCGGATTTGGCAGAAGAATGTGTGGACACTTAGCGCTCACCTTTCGACGTGGGCAGCGCCTCCGGCACAGCTCGCTCATGCCGGAATGACCACAGCCGCCGCATGCCCCACCGCCAGAAACGCGTGGACGACGGAGACGAGCGCACCACCGAGCCGGGCCGTCGGATCCTCGCCGCCGCGCGGCCGCGACAGCGAGCACCGGGTGAACGTCCGCTCGGCGTGCACCGCCAGACGCAGCAGTTCGGCGCGATACGACCCGAGCAGCGGCTGGTCGCAGGCAGTCAGCGCCGCGGCGGTGAGGTGTGCGCAGCGACCGATCGTCACCACGATTTCCAGCACCTCGTCCGGCACCGCCGTGACGACGCAGGCGTCCGCCGCGGCCGCCCGCGTCCGCTCGACGAGGCGGCCGAGGGCACGCCCGAGTTCGGTCAGGGGCGCGTGATCGGCGGCCAGAAGCTCGGACGCCAGAGCAGTGGACAGGTTGCCGATGACCACGCCGAGCGCGTCCTCTACGCGGTGCAGCCGATCGAGAATCCCGGGCACATCGACCGGGGAGCATCCGAGATCCGCCAGTACCGTCGCGGCCTCGACCAGCGTCGCGGCCGCCGCACGGAAATAGATTCCGGTAGTCGCGCTCGCCGGTAGCGTGCCCATGCCCACTGCTCGGATAGTGACCCTCGATCAGCCGCCATCGCCTGCCCACGCCAACCGGACAGTTCCGGCCGGATGGCGTCGACAGACGTGCGCCGTTCCGGACAGCAATCGGTCCGTACCACAACGCTTGATACCGGGCCCCGCTTCGGACGACGGCGGCGAGTCGCTCCATCCGCGGTCGCGCGTCTCCGGCGCCACCTGCCGCGACCGCCGATCCGGTAGCCCGCCGGTCTCTTCGATGAATCGGCCGCGCAAGCGCGATGATGGAGCGAAGCCGATCACCACCGAGAGGACCGACGGATGCACCGTCTGACGCGCTGCCTGATCGCGGTGGTCGTCCTGCTGGGCGCCGCCGGGTGCGGGAACTCCGAACACGAAGTGCCGCATGATCGAGGGGAAGTCGTATCGACCACGCCGCTGATGGGGCTGGCAGTCGAGGAGACCGCGACGCTTCTGGGCAACGGCGGAATCCATACCCCCGTCCGCAACGGTGTCGACGCCCTCCGCATCGAATACCGGACGATCACCCCGCAGGGCGAACCGACCACCGCGACCGGCCTGGTGGTTCTGCCGCGCACCGACTCCCGGCGGCTGCGCCTGGTCAGCTACGAGCACGGGACCATGACGCTCAGAAGCGACGCTCCCTCGGTCGACACGCGCAACCTCCCCGAACGGCTACGGACGGTCGCCTTCGCGGCCGCGGGCTACGCGGCGACCGCACCGGACTACTTGGGTCTCGGCAACGGTCCGGGGCCGCATCCCTACACCCACGCGCCCTCGGAGATCAGCGCGTCGGCCGACCTCTTGCGCGCGGCCGGTGCGCTGGCGCTCCGACAGGGCCGGGAGCTGGACCCGAACGTGCTGGTGACCGGCTTCTCCCAGGGCGGCCACGCGGCAATGGCCCTCGGCAAGGCACTGCACGCCGGGACGATCCCGGGCTTCGGTGTCGCTGCCCTTGCCCCGATCAGCGGGCCCTACGACCTCCAGCGCGTCCAGGCGCCCGCCGCACTCGACGGACGGATCGTTCCCGGCGCCGCGGTGCTGTTCCTCGCCTACTGGATCACCTCGATGAACCGGATCCACCACCTCTACGACGATCCGGCGGAAGCCTTCCAGCTGCCCTATGCCGACAAGGTCGAAGAACTCTTCGACGGCTTCCACAGCGAGATCACCATCGTGACCTCGCTGGCCACCACCCCCGCGCAACTGCTGACCCCGCAATTTCTCCAGTTGACCACCGAGCCGAGCGGCGCCGCCGCGAAGGCCGTCGCCGAGAGCGACGGTACCTGCGACTGGACTCCGCGGGTGCCCGTCCACCTCTACGCTTCCCGCGGCGATCGCGCGGTCCCGTATCCCAATGCCGAACACTGCCTGCGAGCTCTCGGCAGCGGCAATGCCACGCTGAGCGACTTGGGCGACCTCGACCACGGCGGAACCGCGCGGGCCGCACTGCCCGAGATTCTCGGCTGGTTCCAGCAGCAGTTCCCGCCGAGCTGACCGGCGGGCCCGACGCCCTCCCGTGCTCAGCGCGAAGGGGCCGGCTGGGTTTTCGCCGCGACGGGCGAGTCACTCTCCGCCACGGCGATCCGGATGTCGAGGTGCGCGATCTGGCCGGAGGCGTCGAACTCGGCCTCCCCCGCGAGACCGTCGCCGCCGAATTCCAGCCACCGGTAGTCGTCGAGGAATTCGGTGACAAGCCCCCGCCGCGTCAGGTAGCTGTGCACGGCACGCCGATGATCGGTCAGCGGCAGCGCCCCGAATCCATAGGCCAGGACGCGAGCGAGGCCCGACGCGGTGGGCGCGGGCAGCTCGAACGCCGGGTGGTCGACGAGAAACGCGACGCACGCGCCGTCGATGATCCCGCAGTAGGAGTTCCAGCGCCCACATACGATTTTCGCGGCATCCGCCATCAAGCCGGCCACCTGATACGGCTCCGGCGCCGCGCCCCCGTGCACCACGGGCAGTTCGGCCGAACACAATTCGGCCACGCCGTACCGCAACCCGAACCGGCGCACTGTCTCGGCGGCACGCAGCAACGACGGCGGGTAATCCCACGGATTGACCCATCCCCACAGCCACGTCTCCGCGTCGGCGGTGCCGAGCAGGTGGACGTCGGTGCACACGAAGGAGCGCTCGTCGCCGAGGAATTCGAGCCGGCGTCCTTCCAGGTCGACCTCCCACACGTGTGCGCCGAGCACCTCTTCGAGGTGCAGCCGGTGTTCGAGCGACAACAAGCCCGCGTCATCGAGAAGTCTCGTCAGTGGCACGGATTGGGACACCGCGTCAGCGTAGTCAACGTCCAGCCACCGCTCCGCTTCCGCTCGGACTTCCGAGACGAGCGGGTCATCCTGGACGTGGCGATACCGCGCCTACGGCCGGCTGCCTGCCGGACCACGGGTGCGGAAGGAAACCATCGACGAACAGCTGCATGGAGCCGCACCGATCACACCGATCGACATGCTGCTGCACGAGCTGCCGGCCCAGCTCGCCGGAGTGATCAGCATGAAGCCCGGCATACCGCGCCCGAACGATCCTCTTCCACTGTGACGCAGCACTTTGGAGTTGGCACCGGGCGGAAACCGGTGCTCGATACAGCTACCGAGGTCATGGTCGTGACCGGAACCAGCTAGTGGGCGGGGCATCGGTGCTCCCGGAAGCAGTTGGCACCGAGGGAGCATCGCAAATGTCTGGTAGAGGGAATTCGACCGAGCGGCCTACCGATATCGCGCGGCCCGAGACACGAACGAGATCGGGTGCTACATCGGCATTCCGGTGCCGGACGGCCTCGTCGCATTCGTCACACGGAATCTGAAGCCCGATGCGCCTCAGGAGCCTTGTGTTGCGGCGCGGCGTCTCAGCGGTGCTCTGGTCGGGTATCTGCCCCGAGCGCGTCGCGAGCGCCGGCTCGAGTCCTGCGCGTAGCTGCCTCGTAGCGTGCGGCGATTCTGGTGACGGCGGCTGCGAGTTCCGGCGCCTGTTCGACGTCGAGGTGGAAGTCGAGGTCCATCGCGGCGAGGTACGCCGCGAGCAGTTGCGGGCTTTGAGCTCCGGCTTCCAGCGCGCTGCTGTGTGCGTCGATCGGTTCGACGGTCCAGATGCCGGTGGGGATACGGGCTGCGACCGTGTCGGCGGACGCGTGAACGGTGACTCGCGCGGTGTAGCTCCACAGTGCCGCCATCCGCCCGCGGGTCACGAAGGTCACCGGATCCGGTCCGGGAAGTTCTCTGGTCGCGAAGCCGGGCCCGGTCGGTGTCTTCGGGTCGATGCGATCGACGCGATAGCTGCGCCAATCCTGGCGATCGAGGTCGTAGCCGACGAGATACCAGCGTCCGCTGCTGTGCACCATCCGGTGTGGTTCGACTCGACGACAACTGGTCTTCGCGTGCCGATCGGAGTAGTCGAATCGGAGTATCTCGGTGCGCTCGATCGCCGTGGCGACAGCCCGGAAAACGTCGGTGTCCACCAGGTTGCCTGCATCGAGTACCGGTTCGGTCGCCGCCTGCACCGTGTGCAGCCGGTGACGCAGCCGCGGCGGGAGCAGTTGTTCCAGTTTGGCGGCGGCCCGGGCGGCGGCGTCACCGATACCGACCACGCCCGCGCGCGCCGCGGTGCGTAGAGCCACCGCGACCGCCACGGCCTCGTCGTCCTCGAATCGGACGGGCGGCAACGTGGCACCGGCCCGGAGCCGGTACCCGCCGGCCACGCCGGGCGTAGCGTCGATCTCATAGTCGAGCCGACGCAGCCGGGCGATATCGACACGGATCGTGCGGGTGTTCACGCCCAGACGAGTAGCCAACTCGACCCCGGTCCAGCAACGCCGGGTCTGCAGCAAACCGAGCAGCCGCAAAAGCCGGACACTGGTATCCACCATGCCGATCAGCCTCTCATCCATCGCGGAGCGATTCGTGCCGCTATAACTGCCACTGTTTCCCGCATGACCACTTCGATGAGTCCCCCTGCCACTTCCTCCCGGCCACTGGCCGGTCGCGGCGCCCTGATCACCGGAGGATCGCGCGGTATCGGTCGCGCCATCACAGCCGAGTTGGCTGCCTCGGGTGCCACTGTGGTGTTCACCTATCACACGCGGTCGGAAGCTGCCGAGACGTTGGTTTCCGAGATCGCCGCACGCGGCGGACGCGCGTCGGTGGTGCGGCTGGATCTCGGCGATCCCGACCAGGTCACCGCAGCATTCGCCGCCGCAGACACCGCGTTCCAGCAGGGCGGTGTCGGGCTCGACATCCTGGTGGCGAACGCCGGTGTGTTCACCAGTGCGCCACTGGCCGAGGCGGGCATCGAGGAGTGGAATCGTGTGATGGCCGTGAACGCCCGCGGTACGTTCCTCGCCCTTCAGCAGGCGGCGCCGCGGCTGCGCGACGGGGGACGGATTCTCACCCTCTCCACGGTCGGCACTCATTGGCCGAGTCCCGGGGAAGCGATCTACGCGGCGAGCAAGGCGGCAGTCGAACAGCTCACCCGCGTCGCCGCACGCGAATTCGGACACCGAGGCATCACGGCCAATACCCTCTCCCTCGGTCCGACCGACACCGACCTGCTCCGCTCCAGCGCGCAACCGGGCGCTCTGGACGCGGCCGCGGCGATGACCGCGCTCGGACGCATCGGCCGGCCCACCGACATCGCGGACCTTGTGGCCCTCTTGGTCGATCCGGACAACCGATGGGTCACCGGCCAGAACATCCGTGCGGACGGAGGGCTGACTTGACAGCTCGTCCGGGGCGCGCCATGGAGGCTGTTTCCGCCGCACCACAGCCGGTGGTGACCCCGGCCGGGCTGCGCCGGGTGCTGGTGGTGCTGTGCGTCACCGAAATCACCAGTTGGGGAATCCTGTTCTACGCCTTTCCCGTGCTGCTCGGGCAGATCACCACCGACACCGGATGGCCGGCCACCACGCTCACCGCGGCGTTCTCCGCCGGACAACTCGTCGCCGCCCTCACCGGGATCCCGATCGGGCGCTGGATCGACCGCCACGGTCCCCGTGGAGTGATGAGCGCGGGCTCGATCCTGGCGATCCCGGCGCTGACCGTGGTCGCGACCGCAGCGCACCCGGTGTGGTTCTTCGCCGGCTGGCTGTTGACCGGCATAGCCATGGCAGCGATGCTGTATCCCCCCGCCTTCGCCGCGCTGACCCGCTGGCACGGCCCCGACCGGGTTCGTGCTCTCACGGTGCTCACCTTGGCCGGGGGCATGGCTTCGACGGTATTCGCCCCGTTGACCGCCACGATCTCCGCGCACGTGGACTGGCGGGCGACCTATTTGGTGCTCATGGCGATTCTGGCCGTGGTCACCGTGCCCGGGCACTGGTTCGGGCTGCGGCTGCCGTGGCCACCCCGCCCGGTCGCGGAACCCGAGCACGCGCATCTCACCGATCCCGGCCCGATCGCGCGTAGCCGCTGCTTCCTGACGCTGGCGCTCGCGTTGAGCGCCGCGGGGTTCGCGTCGTTCGCGGTGGTGGTCACCCTGGTTCCGCTGCTGACCGAACGCGGTCTCGGCAACGGCCTGGCGGCGGTCGCGCTCGGGCTCGGCGGCGCCGGGCAGGTCGCCAGCCGGATCGGTTACTCCGCGTTCGCCGCGCGCACCAGCATCCGCACTCGCACCGTGGTGATTCTGCTGGCCATCGCCGCGACCACCGCGCTGCTCGGTGTCTTCACCACCGCGTGGACGTTGATCCCGGCTGCGATAGCCGCCGGCATGTCGCGCGGAGTGTTCACCCTGTTGCAGGCCACCGCCGTCAGCGACCGCTGGGGAACCGGGCACTACGGGCACCTCACCGGTCTGCTCGCGGCACCGCTGATGATCACCATGGCCGCGGCGCCGTTCGCCGCCGCCGCTCTTGCATCCGTCCTCGGCGGCTATGCCACGACCTTCCTGCTCCTGTCCGCCCTCGCCGCCGTAGCCGCCGCTCTGTCGACCGCGAGCGTCCCGAAAACCGGACAGAAGTGACTATTGTGACCGACCTCATCCCCGGCGGCACGCTGGACCGGGTGCTGGTGCGTGGCGGCCGCGTGCTCTCGGCGGACGGCTCGAGGGAGAATACAGACGTGAGCGACGCAATCAGCCAGGAGTCCGAACATCAGCTCGGCGTTCCGGCGGTCGCGGCGGCGACGGGTGCGGTGGCATTCGCCGGCTCCTCGACGAGCTGAAACGGTTGCGTAGGACGCTGGAAGAAGGATTGGAAGCTGTGGAGATTCCCGGAGCAGGAGACGGCACGTCGAAAGTCACCCGACTACCGCGACGCCCGCGGCGTGTGGCGGAAGAGGCCGGCGAGCGTCTCCACAAGACTTGGCGCTCGGAACGTGGTTCCGTCTACGACCCCGCACCGACCAAGCCCGTACTGCGATCGGAACTGCAGCGGGAGACAGGGTGGTGGCCGGTCGACCCCGGCGCGGCGCAGCACTCGGCTCCCGCGGATGATCCGGGCAGTGCCCAGCCGGGCGGGAGTGTCATCGACCTCGACGCGTTGCGGCGGAAACGAGCTGGTGACGATGCTCCGGCCGCCGGTATCCGGCGCATGGCCAAACCGCGCCGAATAGGAAAAGGTGCAGGCGAGAGATCAGGCACCGGAGGCGAGCCCGACAGTGGTTTCAGCGGCGATCCCGATGCTCCCCGCGTGGACCGACCTGTCGACCCACGCTGACTCTCCGCAGGCCTGCGCCACACCCACACATCCCCCGAGGATTCGCACGCATCGCGTGAACGATCCCTTCAGCTACGCCGACGTCGGGCCGCTGCTCGCGACGGCGGGCTACCGAGTGATCGTGCCCTACTTGCGCGGTTACGGGCCGACGACCTTCCGATCCGAGCGGACCGTGCGCAACGGCCAGCAGTCGGCGATCGCCCGCGACGTGGTCGATCTCATGGACGCGCTCGGTATCGATGATCTGGCGCAACGCTTCACCGCAGTGGGAGTTCGACGAGGCCACCCACGACCGCAGCGCGGCGGCGTTCGACAATCCCGACCACGTCGACATCGTCATCCACAACTACCGCTGGCGCCTCGGACTGGCACCGGGCGAATCGCAGTACGACGGCTACGAGCAGCAGCTCGCGGCCGCTCCGGCCATCGCGGTGCCGACCATCACCCTGGCCAGTGATTTCGACGGCGCGGCCAAGGACGGCCCGGCCTACCGCGGCAGATTCACTGGCCGCTACCAGCACCGGGTGCTCGACGGCATCGGGCACAACGTGCCGCAGGAGGCTCCGCAGCCCTTCGCCCCCGAGATGTGCTCTGTGTCACAGTCCGAATCTGCTGTGACGTATTGACCACCGCCGATCTGTCCAGCATGGTGGCGGGAGGTTAACAAGCGCTCAGTAACTTGCTCGAGAGGTACAACAGTCATGCCCGAAGCCGTCATCGTCTCTGTCGCCCGGTCACCGATCGGTCGCGCCGGCAAGGGTTCCTTGCGGGATCTGCGGCCCGACGACCTGGGGGCGCAGATCGTGCGGGCCGCGCTGGCGAAGGTGCCCGCCCTCGGACCGAACGGCATCGACGATCTGATGCTCGGGTGTGGCCAGCCCGCCGGTGAGTCGGGCTTCAATCTCGCCCGGGTGGTGGCGATTCTGGCGGGCCTGGATCGAGTGCCCGGCACCACGGTCAATCGGTACTGCTCGTCGAGTTTGCAGACGACCCGGATGGCGCTGCACGCGATCCGAGCCGGCGAGGGCGACGTGTTCATCTCCGCCGGTGTGGAAACCGTGAGCCGCTACGGCAGGGGCAGTGCCGACGGGATGCCCGGCACCGAGAACCCCGCATTCGCCGCCGCGGTGCGCCGGACCGAGAAATTCGCTGCGGGAGGCGAGGCTTGGACCGACCCGCGCACCGAGGATCTGCTGCCCGACATCTACATCGCGATGGGGCAGACCGCGGAGAACGTGGCGCAACTCTGCGGCGTGAGCCGTGCCGAGCAGGACGCTTTCGGTGTCCGCAGCCAAAACCTCGCCGAGGCCGCCATCGCCAACGGGTTCTGGGAGCGCGACATCACCGCGATCACCCTGCCCGACGGCAGTGTCGTCTCGAAGGACGATGGCCCCCGGCCGGGCGTCACCCTGGAGAAGGTCGCCGAACTGAAGCCGGTATTCCGGCCCGACGGGACGGTGACGGCCGCCAACTGCTGCCCGCTCAACGACGGCGCGGCGGCGGTCGTGATCATGTCCGACACCAAGGCCGCCGAGCTCGGCCTGACGCCGCTGGCTCGGATCGTCGCGACCGGAGTCAGCGCGCTGTCGCCCGAGATCATGGGTCTGGGGCCGGTGGAAGCGTCGAAACAGGCGCTGGCCCGAGCCGGGATGACCATCGACGACGTCGACCTGGTCGAAATCAACGAGGCCTTCGCCGCCCAGGTCATTCCCTCGGCGCGGGAACTGGGCGTCGACTTCGACAAGCTCAACATCAACGGCGGCTCGATCGCGGTCGGTCACCCGTTCGGCATGACCGGCGCCCGCATCACCAGCACCCTGATCAACTCCCTGCAGTTCCATGACAAGCAGATCGGCTTGGAAACGATGTGCGTCGGCGGCGGCCAGGGCATGGCGATGGTGCTCGAGCGCCTGTCGTAACCGCTGACTCCACAAAAGGACGCATTGATGAACAGATTCGAAGGCAAGACAGCGATCGTCACCGGCGCGAGCCGAGGCATCGGGCTCGGCATCGCACAGCGCTTGGTGGACGAGGGGGCGAGAGTGGTGATCACCGCCCGCAAACAGGACGCCCTCGACGAAGCGGTGGAAACACTCGGCGGGCCGGACCGCGCGCTGGCCGTCGCGGGCCGTGCCGATGACGTCGATCACCAGGCGGAGACCGTCGCGCGCGCGATCGACACGTTCGGCAGCGCCGATCTCCTCGTCAACAACACCGGCATCAACCCGGCGTTCGGGCCGATGGTCGATCTGCCGCTGGATGTGGCCCGCAAGATCGTCGAGGTCAACTGCCTGGCCGCGCTGTCGTGGGTGCAGCAAACGTACCGGGCCTGGATGAAGGACTTCGGGGGCGCGATCGTGAACGTATCGTCGGTCGCCGGTCTCAAGCCGGCGCCGGGCATCGGCTTCTACGGTTCGAGCAAGGCCATGCTCACGCACATCACCCAGGAACTAGCGGTCGAACTCGGCCCGCACCTGCGCGTCAACGCCGTCGCCCCGGCAGTGGTGAAGACGAAGTTCGCCACCGCTCTCTACGACGGCAGGGAGGACGAGGTCGCCGCGGCCTACCCGCTGAAGCGGCTCGGCGTGCCCGAGGACATCGGCAGTGTGGTGGCGTTTCTACTCTCCGACGACGCGAGCTGGCTGACGGGGCAGTTGCTGGTCGTGGACGGTGGCGTCACGCTGACCGGTGGGGTCTGACATGGCGCGGATGAAGGCGTGGCGAGTCCACGAGCTGGGCGAACCGGGCACCGTGCTCCGGCTCGACGACGTGGAAGTTCCGGAGCCCGGCCCGAGCCAGGTCGTCGTGCGCGTCTCCGGCGCCGCGGCGAACTTTCCCGATGTACTGATGTGCCGCGGCCTTTATCAGGTCCGGCCGCCGTTGCCGTTCACGCCGGGCGTCGAAGTGTGCGGCGAAGTGGTGGCGCTCGGTGCCGACGTGACCGGGATCGCCGTCGGCGACCGGGTGCTCGGAGGCGCGGCGCTGCCCCACGGTGGTTTCGCGGAATTCGCCGTGCTGGAGGCCACCCAGACCTTCCCCGCGCCGCCGTCGTTGGACGACGCGGAGGCGGCCGCGCTGTTCATCGGCTACCAGACCGGCTGGTTCGGGTTGCATCGGCGCGCCGGATTGTCAGCGGGCGAGACCCTCCTGGTGCATGCCGCGGCGGGTGGCGTGGGCAGCGCCGCGATCCAGCTCGGCAAGGCCGCGGGCGCCCGGGTGATCGGGGTCGTCGGCGGTGCTGAAAAGGCGGCCTACGCCGAGGCTTTGGGTGCCGATGTGGTCATCGATCGCCGCCGGCGGGACTTCGTCGACGTCGTCAAGGACGTAACCGGCGGTCGTGGTGCCGACGTGATCTACGACCCGGTCGGCGGCGAGGTGTACCAGCGGTCCACGAAATGCGTTGCCTTCGAAGGACGCATCGTAGTCGTCGGATTCGCCGGCGGCGAGATCCAGACCGCCGCACTGAATCACGCACTGGTCAAGAACTATTCGATCCTCGGTCTGCACTGGGGTTTGTACAACACCCAGGATCCGGCCGCCGTCGCCGAATGTCACCGCGCGCTGACCGCACTTGCCGCCGACGGTGCGATCCGTCCCCTGGTCAGCGCTCGGCTGGGGCTGGAGGACGTCGCCGACGCCGTGCAGCGACTCGCGGACGGCGAGACCGTCGGCCGAGTGGTCTACACACCCTGAGTAATTTCCGATCACATCTTCGAGGAGTATTCATGACCGATCCGACACAGCGCACCGCGGTCGTCACCGGCGCCGCACGCGGAATCGGCGCCGCCGTCGCCCGGCGGCTGGCCGCCGACGGTATGGCGGTAGCCGTGCTCGACCTGGACGAGGCCGCCTGCAAGACGGTCGTCGACGAGATCGAGTCGGCCGGTGGCCGCGCGCTCGCGGTCGGTGTCGATGTTGCCGACGAGGCCGCCGTCACCCGGGCGGTCGATCGGGTGGCCGCCGAACTCGGCGCACCGACGGTGCTGGTCAACAACGCCGGGATCCTGCGCGACAATCTGCTGTTCAAGATGAGTGTCGACGACTGGGATGCCGTCCTGAACGTGCACCTGCGCGGCTCGTTCCTGCTGGCCCGGGCGGTGCAGGCGCACATGATCGAGCAGAAGTGGGGTCGCATCGTGAATCTGTCCAGCACGTCGGCCCTCGGCAACCGTGGCCAGGCCAACTACGCGGCCGCCAAGGCCGGACTGCAGGGATTCACCAAGACACTCGCACTCGAACTCGGCAAGTTCGGCGTCACCGCGAACGCGGTCGCCCCCGGTTTCATCGAGACGGAGATGACCGCGGCCACGGCGGCACGGATGAACATCTCCTTCGAGGAACTCAAGACGGCGATGGCCGCCCAGATCCCGGTCGCCCGTACCGGCACTCCCGCCGACATCGCGCACACCGTGTCTTTCCTGGTGAGCGAGGGCGCCGGATTCGTGTCCGGCCAGGTGATCTACGTGGCCGGCGGCCCGCGGAACTGAAGCGAGGAAGGAGAGCTGTGCAGGTATTTCAGGGCCTGTCCGAGCTGGAGTCCGCAGTCGGGACCCACCTCGGATACAGCGAGTGGCACACGGTGACCCAGGAACAGATCGATCGCTTCGCCGAAGCTACCGGGGATCACCAATGGATCCATGTGGATCCCGCGAAAGCCGCCGCCGGACCGTTCGGCACCACCGTCGCCCACGGGTTTCTCACCCTCTCGTTGGTGCCGATGCTTGCCGGACAGGTGTACGCGGTGCGGGGCTTGTCGATGGGCGTCAACTACGGCACCAACAAGGTGCGATTTCCGACGCCGGTCCCGGCCGGATCCCGGGTTCGAGCCGGTGTGGAACTGGTCTCGCTCGTGCCGGGCACGATCGGGTCACAGGCGGTGACCCGAGTGACCGTGCAGCTCGAGGGCTCGGACAAGCCCGCGTGCGTGGCCGAGACGGTCGCGGTGCTGGTGCCGTGATGAGCGATCCGGAACTCGGGGCCGATCTGTTCGGCGAACAAGAGGAGATCACGTGACAACAACCCGGCAGGTGCGGCTCGCGAAACGGCCGTCGGGGCTGCCCGACGCGGGCACATGGAACCTGACAACCGAGGAACTGCCCGCGCTGTCCCCGGGCCAGATCCTGGTCGAGGTGGATTTCATCTCGCTCGACCCGGCCATGCGCGGATGGCTGAACGACGTGCGCTCCTATGTCCCGCCGGTGGGTGTCGGGGAGGTCATGCGGGCGCTGGACATCGCGACCGTTGTCGAGTCGACGCATCCGGACTTCGCCGTCGGCGACGCCGTCAGCGGAACTTTCGGCGTGACCGAATACGCGATCCATGACGGCAGGGGGGTGCACAAGGTCGATTTGCGTGCGGCGGCCGGTCCGACCTGGCTGGGGACGCTCGGAATGCCGGGAATGACAGCGTATTTCGGTTTGCTCGAGGTCGGCGAACTGCGAGCCGGAGACACGGTGGTGGTGTCCGCGGCCGCGGGCGCCGTCGGCAGCATCGCCGGTCAGATCGCAAAGATCAAAGGGGCAAGAGTCATCGGGATCGCCGGCGGCGCCGAGAAGTGCCGGATGCTGACCGAGGAACTCGGCTTCGACGCGGCCGTCGACTATCGGAGTGAGGACGTCCTGCTGCGGCTGCGGGAGGTGGCTCCGGAGGGGATCGACGTCTACTTCGACAATGTCGGCGGTGACATCCTCGATGCCGCGCTGGCCAACCTCCGGCGTGGCGCCCGCATCGTCCTCTGTGGTGCGATCTCGGCGTACAACGCGGAAAGACTCCCTCCGGGACCTTCGCGGTATATGTCGCTGCTGGTCCACCGGGCATCCATGACGGGCTTCGTCGTTTTCGACTATGCGGATCGTTACGGTGAGGCGGTCGCGGAGATCTCCGATTGGCTGGCCGAGGGCAGGATCAAGAGCAGGGAGCATGTCGTGGACGGCGGTGTCGCCCGCTTCGGTGAAACCTTGAACATGCTGTTCACAGGTGCCAACACCGGCAAACTCGTGCTCGCTGTGTAGCGCCATACTGTCCAGGTGACCGATACAGAGGACCGCTCCCGCGCGGACCAGACCCGAGCGCGGCTGCTCGACGCGGCGGTGGTCGCCTTCGCCGAACGCGGCTTCCACGGCTCGACGACGCGCGACATCACATCGATCGCCGGAGTGAGCACGGGGGCGATCTACGTGTACCACCGTTCCAAGGAAGAATTGCTCTACGAGATCTCGCGCGCCGGTCACCTGGACACCCTCGAGCGCGTCCGCGCTGCCATCGCATCGGCACAAGACCCCGCCGAACAACTGATCACCGTGATGAGAGAGTTCACGATCCATCACGCACGCGCCCATACCGTCGCCCGGATCATCAACTACGAGCTCGCCGCGCTGAGCCCGGAACACCAGCAGGAGATCAAGGAAACCCGGCGTGCGATCGAAGGAGAGGTCCGGAACCTGATCGAGCGAGGGGCGGATGCCGGGGTGTTCGAGAATTCGAACATCCATATGGCCGCGACCGCCCTGCTTTCGCTGGGAATCGATATCGCGCGCTGGTATCACGAGGGTGGTTCCTGGTCACCGGAGGACATCGGCGATTACTACGCGGACCTCGCGTTACGCATCGTGGGCGGTCGGAGGCCGAGTCCCCCGGAAGCCGGTCGATCGTAAGGATCTCGGGATACTCAGCTGCGGAGCGACGGCACGCGACATCGCGGGAGGACCGAGCCGGCATGCACCGGCCTTTTCGGAACGTTCGACGGATCAGACGCTCCGGCGAGGGTCTGGGCTGCGCGGCGACAGCCCGAGTCCAGGCGAGCATGCCGATACACGGCATGCCGACGCAGGAGGCAGTAGATACCCGGGCGGCCGTGACCAGAATCGCCGCTCTGTGATGCTCCCCCGCCGCGCCAAGACGGGGCACATAGTGGGACCTTATAGCGACTTGGACCGATCAGTCACCATCGCGAAGAGTGATCCGATCTCGCAAGCCGCAGAGATCAGTAGGGCGGCGACGGTAGACGTGTGGAATCCGCGGCGCGGAGAACGTAGTTGCCGCTCCCGATGATGTCGTGGTGCTGATGGTCGGCCGGGCAAACACCCGAGGCTGCTGGAGTCTTGCCGTCGTAGAACAAGCCCGAACACTTGCGGCACCAGCGCCACTTTTGTTCTCCGCCTACCCCGTCTCGATTGGTCACGTCTTCCAGTCGGTAGTTGCCGGATCCGAAAGCCACGTGACCGGGTTGCTCACCGAATTGCGGTGCAGGGCAGATTCCGTGAAAGCCGAAATTCCCTTCGAACCAGAGTCCTTGGCACTGCCGACACCATCTCCAGTCGGACTGGCCCTGTCCGCCGTCGGGGTCTTCCTTGAGGATGTAGTCGCCGGTTCCATCCTCATGGTGGCCGCCGTCGAAGATATCGCCGGCTGGGCAGCCACCGCGCGTACCGTTGCCCGAGAACCAGAGTCCACTACAACGCGCACACCTTCTCCACAGGCGCTGTGTTGCCGAGGCCGGCCCAGCGTTCTCTATCCCGAAATAACCGGCAGCAGTGATTATTCCGACTCCTACAGCCATACGCAGTAGCGTGCGCCGCGGAATAGGTATCGAATCGCTGGTCGTCATCAGATCCACGGTCCTCCCCGGACACGGATTCTTCGGAGTCGCTTCTCCAAGCCAGGATGCTACCGCCGAAACAGTACGAGTACAGAGGTTTTCACCAGCCGTCCCCTGGCCGATACACCGACGAGAACGGAAGCCGGACCACGATCAGCCCCAGTGCAGTGGAGGCGGAGATCGGCCGAGTCGCCGTGTCGTGTATCCCGGTGGTCGAAGCGGCCCGGCGTTCCGTGGCGCTTCACCTTCGGTACGCCCGACAAGTTCGCCCACAGCGCTGCGCCGATCGCGCGGCGGTAGCATCATCAGGGAGTGAACGACATTCCGCTGGTGACGGTTCCGCCGTTTTCGGTGCTCGCCACCGGTATCGTCGCCGACCCGGTGGCCGTGGCGCGGCGGTCGCGGTGTGTCGATGTGGTCGTACTCGGAGCCGAGCACGACTTGCTTCACCTCGTCATCGAGAACGACACCATTGTCGCCACCGCACACGTCGCGGTGCCCTCCCGGCCGGTAGGTCGACCGACGCTCGTGAGCTGGGGTGCGGACCGTCTGGATTTGTTCATACGCGACGCCGAGACGCGGCTGTGGCATTGCGAATACACCGGCTGTTGGGGGATGTGGCGGCTCGTCCGTTCCGAAGGCGCGGTGTCGGACGCGAGCGCCGTCAGCTGGAGCCGTGGCCGGTTCGATCTGTTCGCCACCGGCGCCGCCGGGATGCTCGAGCATTATTGGTATCAACATCCGATCGGGCTCATGGGGCCGGAAAGCCTGGCCGGCCAAGTGGTCGGACAGCCGGCTGCTGTAGTCACGAGTCTCTACGGGGTGGAGGTGGTCGCACGCGGGAGTGACGACGGGGTGCTGCGCCGTCAATTCCACGTCCCGGAAGAACGCGCCCACGAATGGACGTCGACACCCATGCTGCCCGGCCGAGCTACCTTCGATATCGGTCCGGCCGTGGCTGCGGCGACGGGAGAACCGTTGAGCTGTACCGGAGATCCGACGATGGTGTGGTGCCGCGGTCTCGGGTCGACGGAGAATCGACTCGTTGCCTTCGCTCGACATCATGATCAGCTCCTCCAGCTAGAACCCAGAGCCGAGCGACTGTGGCGGACCGGGCACTGCGACAAAGTGCTGACTGCGCCCCCGGCACTCTCCGATCCGGTGGCCGTCGCGGCAAGTCCGTGCCGCATCGATGCGTTCTTCGGAGTCTCGGCCGGAACGGTCGGTTGGGTGACGACGCGCATCCTGGACGCGGGCGCGTCGTCGACGGTTGTCCAGGTCGTCACCGATGGAATCGCCTCGGTCGGTCGACCTGCCGTGTGCTCGGGGCGTCCGGGACGGCTGGACATCTTCGTCTGCACGGTGGACGGCGACCTGCGGTACGGATGGTGCGAGCTGAACGAGGAGCACTGGAATGCGCGGAGCTGACTGGCGGCGGGCATTGGTCGCGGTACGCACTGCCGACGGTGTCACCGTCGGCGCCGGATTCCTCGTTGCCCCGCGATTCGTCCTGACCTGCGCTCACGTCGTCGGCGACGCAACCGGAGTGGACGCCTCGGCGGTGCGGCGGCCGGTTGCCGATCTGTCGGTCGAATTCACGCAAGCCCGCGGTATCGCACCGATGTCCGCAGCTGTCGTCGGCTGGTCACCCGTATCCGATGTGGAGGGCGGTGACATCGCGGTACTGACGCTCGCAGCGCCGCCGCCGATCGAGCCGATCCAGCTACTCGACTCCGACACCCTCCGCGGCCACCGGTTCCGGGTGTACGGCTTCCCTGACGGCCACGACGCGGGTCTGTGGGCCGGAGGTGTGATCAGTGATCGTGTGAGGGGCGGTTGGTATCAACTCGAAGACGTCAAGGTGCCCGGTTCCGCTATCGAAGCCGGCTTCAGCGGTGGTGCGGTGTACGACGAGACAGCCGATCGAGTTGTCGGCATGGTAGTCGCGCGCGATCGCGCCGCCGCCCGCAAGATCGGTTTCATGCTCCCGACTTCGCTCCTTACCCGCACCCTGCGGGACGTGGGCGTCGAGGTCGACCGGTCGGTCAGCACGGCCGCCACGCTCTCGAATGTTCCGGTGCTACCACCCCAGTTCGTCATTCGGTCCGAAGTGGAGGCGGTCATTTCGGCGTTGCGAGGGGATGGGTCCGATGGTGGACGCGTCGCGGTCGTCGGTATGGGCGGGGCCGGAAAATCGGTTCTGACAGCGGCGGTATGCCGCGATGACCGAGTACGAGCGGACTTCCCCGACGGTGTCGTCTGGGTCGAACTCGGACCCCACCCGGTCTTGCCGACCAGGCAGGCACAGGTGGCGGCCGCGTTCGGGCACACCGGGACGGTCTTCGCCGACGCTCAGCAGGGCCGAGCACTGCTGAGCCGGCTTCTGACGGGACGTCGATATCTCCTCGTCGTAGACAATGTCTGGTCCGCGACGGATCTCGGCGATCTGGATGTCGTCGAAGCACCCGCTCGACTGGTGTTCACCACGCGCGACGCCGCCATCGCACGGGGCCTCGGGTCATCGTGCTTCGAGGTGCAGGAACTCCCCCTGCGCCAATCTCTGTCCTTGCTGGCCAAATGGGCACGCACCACAGTGGAGGCACTCCCCCGCGAAGCCGCGGAGATCGCCGCCGAATGTGGATATCTCGCCCTGGCCATGGCAATGGCCGGTGCTATGGTCGCGGGTCGATCGGAGCGCTGGCGCGGGGTACTGCGACGATTGCGGGAGGCCGATCTCGGCAAGATCACCCAGCAGTTCGGCAATTACCCCTATCCGGATCTGCTTCGCGCGATCAGCGTCGGCGTGGACGCCCTTGACCCGGACGACCGGCAGCGCTACCTCGAACTGGCGGTATTCGCGGATCGCGAACCCACTGTCAGCGCGGCGCGAGCGCTATGGGAGCGCACTGGACTCGACGACCTGGATGTGACGGAGCTACTCGACCGCCTCGCCGACCGATCGCTGATCCGGTTCGAAGGCGATGACAGATTCGGCCTGCACGATTTACAGATCGACTATCTGCGTCGCCAGGTCGCCGACATGGCCGGGTTGCACCAACTGCTCGTGGCGGCGTATCGCGCTCAGGCTCCGGACGGGTGGCAATACGGTCCGGACGACGGATATTTTCATCGTTCCCTACCGCATCACCTCGTCGCCGCCGGAGAGATCGGCCAGCTGCGCGGTCTGTTGACGCAACTGGGCTGGCTGCAGGCCGTTTTGGGGGCGGCGAATGCGACGGAAGTGCTTGCCGCGTACCGACTACTGCCCCGAACCGACCCGATCGCTACGGTCGGTGATGCCCTGCGGTTGAGTAGCCATGCCCTGACTCGAAGCCGGGCGCAGCTCCCCGCGCAGCTTGTCGGGCGCCTCGGCGATTCGGTATCGCCGCAGGTCCAGGAGCTCGTTGCGGCCGCCCGGAATTGGGAGGGCGAGCCATGGCTGCGACCGCGATCCGCCGGCTTGACCGCTCCGGGCGGCCCACTGTTGTTCACGTTGGTCGGGCACACCAGCTCGGTTCGTGAGGTGGTGCTCACGCCGGACGACCGGTACGCGGTGTCCGGTGGCTGGGACGGGAGCATCAGGGTCTGGGACCTGGCCGACGATGGCCGAGAGCTATACCACCTGCGTGGCCACGAGGGAGGCATCTGGAGTCTCGCCGTATCTCCTGACGGGCGCTGGGTTCTGTCGGGATCCGCCGACGGCACGATCCGGGTCTGGGATCTGACAGATGGCAGTCTCGGCAATGTCCTGCGTGGTCACGACGGCGCGGTGTGGTCGATCGCGCTCGTGCCGAAGAGCACGCTGCTCGCTTCGGCATCGGTGGACGGCACTGTGCGAGTGTGGGATTGGCCGACCGCCACCGCGAAGGGCGTGCTCGAGGGCCATCGCGGAATCGTCTACACGGTGCGCGCCGCCCCCGACGGAACCACGATAGCGTCGAAATCCGAGGATGGAACGCTTCGCGTCTGGGATGTTCGCGATCTCTCCTCGAAGTGGTGTTTCGACACCGCCCACTATGGCGTGCAGTCACGCGCCATGGCGCTGACCGATCGCCATGTCCTGTTCGCTACCGACAACGGCGTCGTACATTGCTGGGATCACACCAACGGGACGTCCCTCGGGGCCGACCGGAACCCCGTCCGAGGACAGGTGTGGTCGCTGGAGGTGACGCCGGACGGCTCCACCGCCGTCCTCGGCAGCGCCTCGGGTGCAGTGGAGCTTCTGGACATCGGACCGGGGCTCGACACCGTGGAGCTCGGGAGACATACCGGGTGGGTTGAGATGGTGGCTTTGTCACCCGACGGACGTCACGTGCTGTCCGGTGCCGACGACGGCATCCTGCGATTGCGCGAACGGTTCACGGCCGAATCGCCGGCTCGGGCCTTACGCGGTCACACCGGGTGGATTGCCTCAGCCGCGTTCAGTTCCGACGGCACTCGCGTCGTGTCCGCGGCACAGGAGCCGACCTTGCGGGTCTGGGATGTGACAGCGGCAGCAGGGCGGAGGGATTCGACGCATGCGGCCTGGATCGGATCGCTCACGGTTGTCGACGCTGGAACACTCGTAGTGACCGCGGACGATGGATCGATGTCCACGTGGGATCTTCGAACCGGCCGAAGGACGGGTTACTCGGTCACCGCGTCACCAGCCGTGGCAGTGGTCGAGGTACCTCGACTTGGTTGGCGGGTATTCGGCCGAGGCGGTGACGCTTCGTCCCTTCCATTGCCGGACAACGACACCCGGATCGATCCGTGGCACGACACCGGCACGGAAGGCTTCCGAAGGGAGTTGTGCGGGGTCGTCGTCCGCGCCGGCCATCTGGCCATGGCGACAACTGCCGGACTGCGGTTTGTGAACCTGACCGGTGCGATGTCGAATCCGGCCGGTTCTATAGTCGAGATAGATCTGACCGAGCCCCCACACATATCGGTGCCCGGATTCGAGGACCACCACATCGTGGTCGGTGGCGTGCGAGGTCAGGTCGGCGTCTGGGATGTGAGAACCGGAGAGCGAACTCGGTGCTATCGCGGCACCGGAGGCCCGGTCATCAGCCTTGCCTGCACCGAGCATCGCATCCTGTCCGGATGCGTCTCGGGAGTACTGTCGGCGTGGTGCCTCGACATGGCCGAACCCGTCTGGGAGCAGCACGCCCACGACTCGCTACTGACCGGCATTCTCGTGGTCGGGCAACAGGTAGTGACCTGCGGTGGCGACGGCGCCGTGCGGTCCTGGCGGATATCCGACGGTGAGCCGCTCGGCGTTATCGCCGAAATGAGCGAACCGGTGCGCGCGATCGCCGCACTGGGCGATGACCGGGGCCTCGCGATCGCCGCTGGCGACCGCGTGACCGTCTACGACATGGGGTCGGCGACGGAAACCGCCTGTTTCAGCGGTGACGGCCGGATCACCGCCATCGCGGCGCTGCCGGACGGCGGTATCGCGTGCGGTGAGGCGGCCGGTGCCGTGCACATCCTGACGATGTGCGAACGATGAGACCGCACGGACGGCGCACATGCGGGGACGGTCAGGTTCCCGGATTCCAGGACAGCTTCACCGTCAGATGCCCCTCCAGGGAAGTCTTGGCGATCACGGCTCCCGCCTCGGCGTTGAGCTTGATGCCGAACTCCAACTCCACGCCATCCGGTTTCAGCTCGCCGTCGCGGAAAACCGCCAATGCCGCGGCGGCTGCGTGTTGGATATCGGCCAGAGCATCTTCGAAGCGCCGCTTCACCTCGACGACCCCGCCACGGCCGACCCGCTGTACACCGGTGTCGGACGGGTCCGCCTCGACCACGACCATGCCGTCCGCACCGGTCGGGAAGCGCAGGAGTTCGCTCATGACTGCGCTCCGCCGAAGCCGGGCTCGGCGAGGCGCGAAGCGCTACGCAACACGATTCGCTCACTGTGTTCGCTCACGAGCTCAACCCTACCGCTGAAGCGTTGCGGCGCAGTATCTTCGAATTGATGATCGGGGTGATGCTAGGTCTCGGTGACTATCGGGAGACCGCGCGACTGAGCGCATCGCGCGCTGAGGCCATGACCGACCTGGAATTCCGGGTCATCGAGCACGCTCCGGCGGGGTTTCCCCGCGACGCGTTCCCCGGTTTCGTCAAACTCTGGCTGTTCGAGTTGGCCGAGGCGCACACGATCCTCTATCTGGATTCCGACGCTGTCGTGCTGCGCCCCTGGCAGGTCACAGCGCTCGCGGGTCGCGACGAATTCATCTGCGTCCGTGATCAATTCATCGGGCTCTATCCCGAGTACGACAGCGACCTACCCCGAGATACGTACTTCAACGCGGGTGTGTTCATCGCGAATCGCCGCGCGCACCAAGAGTTGTTCGCCTTCGCCGCGAAGCTGTGGCGCGATCGTGCCCGTCCGCTGCCGATCGAGGATCAATCTGCGCTCAACTACGCGGTTCACACCTTGGGCACGCCTACCCTGTTTCTGCCCGACGCCTACAATTACCTGCGTGCGCACGTCGACGACCGAGAAAACGACGAAGGAGTCGTGATCGCGCACTACACACCGTCGGGGATCACTCAGGCCCACCGCAAGCTGCTCGAACTCGGAAACAGACCGACACCGGCGCCACCGGACCGGGGCGGGCCTCGGGGAAGGTCGCCGGAACAGCCCAAACATCACAAGTAGCTCACTACTTGCTGCCGTGCTTCGACCATCGAAGGCGGCCGATCGAATGACCCGCCTCCCGTTCACTGTGGTGGGCTTGTCGGCGGCGCTACCCGCTGCAGTGCTCACCCCGGCGTGAAGACAAGTAGTCGGCCACTCGTGCTGGTCGACGGTGCCGTCACGAAGCTGAAAAGCGTCGCCGCTCGCGGTTTCGGGCCGAAGAGCATACGGGCGACTTCGGTTGCTCGATATGTCCGATTCGTCGCCCGCCGCCGTGCGGCGCCATGCCTGCAAGTCTCGAGCTGAGGAGGACATCGTGTCGACCGAGCAAGTCAACCGCAGCGCTGGCGTGCCTGGAAGCCGCACGCCGGAGGCGCCCTTCGCGCCGGGCCACCGGGGTGACGGGCGCGTGCTGTCGCCGCCTCTACCCGATTACGTCGCTGGAGCAGACATCGCCGACATCCTGACCGAAGACGTCCCGCGGCCGGTCGCGCCGCCGGCAGACCTCCCGTTCCCCCAGCCGCGCCGGTTACGGGCCGGCTGCTATCTCTTGCGCTACACGCCGACGCCGCACGCGACGGTCGGGCTGCCGGTCCACTACGACGGCACATTGCGAGTCGAGCGCGATGAGGTGAATACGATCGCGAGCGGCGACTTGTACCTGCACCAGCCCCAGCTCACACCCCTGCCGCCGAGAGAGCCGGACCCGGCGCTGGGCGTGCCGATCTTCCCGATCGCCGATTACCGCTACTACGTGCGGGTCACGCAGATCCTCGAGGGCGCGGCGCAACGGCCGTCAAGAGGTCGTCGAGACCACCGGCGGATCCCCGGCCGCGTCCCGATTCCTCGTCGACTACAGCAGAAGTGAAGCCTTGACCATCCCCGTCGATCCGGACTATCCCATCCAGATCGCGGGCCATGCCCTGCTGGACGACGGCCTGGTGATCGGCGGCGTCCGCCACCAATTCCGTGACCGCGACGGAACACTCGAAGCAGTGCTGACGGTGCAGTTCCCCGCCACCCTGCCCGCCAGGCTCATTCACCAGCACCAATGGCACCTGGCATGCGAGTTCAGCAATTGGGTGATCGCGGCGGCATCCGTGGCAGCGACATCATACGACCACGGCGACGCCACGCGCCCGCCGAACGTCGACTCGCGCTAGAGAACCTCGATCTGATCAGGCTCGGGCAACGCGCGGGGGCGTTCGTCCGTGTACCACGCATACTCGATTCCGCTGAGCCACCCGTTCTCGACCCACAACATCACCTCGCCGATCGGTGATCCGTTGCGGTCGGCGACCGCTCCGCTGGTGAAGACCCCGTCCGGCGAACCGGATGCTTGCGCCGCACCGGGCCGCACCGCCAGATCGACGCTCGGTGAACCGAGACCCCACGTCGCGACGACCTGCGAATACGGCACCTGCCGGAGATATACACCGCCACGGCTGCCACTGATCATCGGGCTCGGAGCGGTGCTGGGGCAGGGACCGTTGCTGCATGGGCCGAGTCTCGGCCTGCGGCGCAGCGTCTTTTCGACGGCTTGCCGCCGATTCCTACGCCGGGCGGCGCCGGCCGCTTCGGCGCACCGTGCGCAACCCGCAGGCTTGGCCTACACTCGCGCCTTCGAGCAGGTACTGCAGTCCGATCACCACGAACCCGAACAACCATCGTGCGACCGTCTGCCATACACGTGGACGCCGGCCGTCCTTCCATCGCAATACCCGCATTCCGAACAGCAGTTTCGCGAAACTGCCACCTAACAGCAGTGTGCCGAGCACGTGGTTGGCGAACGACACCGCAAGCAGGCACGGAACGAACGCGCCGAGGAATTCCGCGACACCGTCATAGGCATGAAAGACGCGTTGCGACAACGCGAATCCGACGATCAGCGCTATCAGAGCGTCGGTCGTCGCGGCCAGGGCGAGGCGGTTCTCCCCCGCCTCGTCCGGAACAGCGGCCCGCGGCGCGGGCGCCTGGCCGCGAGGTCGGCTTCGATCAGGACCGGGGCGTGTTGCGTTCACGCGACGTATTGTGGCCCAGCTCGACGACTGTCCCCAGTGGTGCGGTGCCCGCCTCGCGCGAGATGGTGGTGGGGGGGTTGCCGGGCCGGTGGTAGCGCGAGGCAGGAACGACTCGTTGCCCACGCTCGGCGAACTCGTTCGAGCCAGGTCTAATTTCACCTTATACTGAAATAAGTCTCATCATTTGTCGACCCGGCACCCGTAAGCGATCACGAAACCGACGGAGGGACAGCGGGACATGGCAACACGAGCCGGCCGGGGGCCGCGCGGGGAACGTGGCGCGCAGGCGGACCGCATTCTGACGGCGGCCCGCAAGTCCTTCGCCGAGCGGGGCTACAACGGAACCTCGTTGCGCTCCGTGGCCCAGGCCGCCGACGTGGATCCCACCCTGGTGAATTATTACTTCACCAACAAGTCGGGACTGTTGAAGGCGGCGCTGGAGCCGCCGGAAGCCTTCGGTGCGGGCATCGCCGAGGCAGCCCGGGTACCGCTGGAGCAGCGCGGACGCGCCTTCGTGGAGGCGGCGCTGCGGATGTGGGACGACCCGGCCACCGCGGAGGTCCTGCGCTCGATCATCCTGGCGGCCAGTCACGAGCCCTTCGCCATGGAGCGGCTCCGCTCCGTCTTCTCCGCGCTCGTCCTGCAGGTCGTGTCGGCGAGCCTTCCCGACGACGAGGCCGAGGTGCGCGCAGATCTGGTCTCCACACAGATCGTCGGCCTGGCGATGACACGTTATATCTGGGCGATCGACCGCATCGCCGACATCCCCTCGGAGCAGGTCGTCCACCTGATCGCGCCGACTGTGCAGCACTACCTCACGGGCCCCCTCGGCGGGGACGTCCCGGCGCACGCCTGATCGGCAGCGACTCCTCGCCGACACCTCGCCGACCGCCGGGCATTTTCACGCACTATGGGAATTAGCCTTGCCCGCGGCGGGCCGGCGCGCGTACCGTGAGAACAGTTAATTTCCGTACATGTGGAAATGAGAGTGTCATGGCTCGATTCGAGGCCGCCGGAGTGGAGCCCGGTCAGCGCCGGCTCAACGGACCCCAGACCACCGGTCGTCGGTACCGCAACCTGTCCCCGGCTGTGCACGGCACGACCCGCGAGGACAACGTGCCGGTCCCGGTCCGGGACGGCACCCGACTCCTGGCCGACATCCACCGGCCCGACGCGGAGGGCAGGTACCCCGCCCTCGTCGCGGCGGCTCCTTATCCCCGCCAACTCCAGGACCTGGGCGCCCCCGCGGCCGTCATCGAGGCCGGCGCAGGCGACTTCTGGGTGCCGCGCGGTTACGCCCACGTGATCGCCAACCTTCGCGGCACGGTGGGGTCCGGCGGCGTCTACACCTTTTTCGACGAGCAGGAGCGCGCGGACCTGTTCGACCTGGTCGAGTGGGTCGCGGAGCAGCCGTGGTGCGACGGGAACGTAGGCATGATCGGCATCAGCTACTACGCCATGACCCAGATGGAGGCAGCTACCCGGCGCCCGCCGCACCTCAGGGCCCTGTTCCCGTGGAATGTCACCGTCCAGGCCTGGGAAGCCGCCTACCACAACGGACTGTTGAGCGAGGCTTTCATCACCCCCTGGTTCCGTGCCCTGGGCGTCCTGTCCGCCCACGGCGACCGCCTCTACCGCAAGGGCCTGTCCCGCCTCCTGCGCAAGGTTCTCGCCCTTCCTGCCGTCCACCGCCGGTTCAGTCACACCGACGGCGTCCAAGCGACCCGCGGCCTGCGGCTGGTCAGCCGCTTCCGCCACGAGGCACACCCATGGGAGGCCCTGCTGCGCGCAGTGGCGACCGAGCATCCCGTCCGGGACGAGTGGTGGGACGAGCGTGACCTGACCGCATTGCTCGCCGATGTCGACATACCCGTCTATCTCGGCGGCGAGTGGTCCAACGTCCCGCTCCATCTGCCCGGCCTCTTCGAAGCCTGGAATGCCCTCGCGCGCAACCCGCACGTGCGCATGGCCGTGCTCGGGGAGCACAGCCTGCCCTGGCCATGGGAAAGCATGCACATCGAGGCCCTCGCCTGGTTCGACCAGTGGCTCAAGGGACGAGACACCGGCATTCTCGAAGGCCCCGCCATCCGCTACTGGTTGCCCGGGGCCGAACAATGGCGCACCGCCGACTCCTGGCCTCCGCCGGCCGGGCACACCGCCTTGGCCCTCAACGCCGACGGGTCCCTCACAGCCGACGAGCGGCCGGGCGAACGCCGTTACGCCACCGACGGCGCGGAGCCCATGCCCGGACAACTGTGCTGGACCAGCGACCCCCTTCCCGAGGACATCGACATGGTGGGCCACCCCGAACTGCGGCTCACCGCCACCACCAGCACGACCGACACGGCATGGATCCTGCTCCTGCAAGACGTCGACCCGGACGGCGCGGCGGCCGACATCACCCAGGGCTGGCTCCGCGCCGGCATGCGCCATGTCGACGAGGACGCGAGCGAGACGGGACGGCCCGTGCTCCCGATGCGGGCGCGGATCCCCGTCCCTCCGGGCGAGCCGGTCGACTACCGAATCCCGCTGGTAGCCAATGCTCGCCGGTTCCGGCGCGGGCATCGCATCCGGCTGATCCTGACCAGCGACGACAATCGGGAAGACTTCCAGCCCATGTTGCTGTTCAGTCATGCCCCCGTCGGCATGGCCGGCGTCAACACGGTGCACTCCAGTTCGCGCCTGCTCCTTCCGATCCTGGACGGCGAATGAACGACAGGGCCGCGGCGCCCCGGAACGTCGGAACAGCTGCGTTCGGGACCGAAGTAATGCAATGCCATGTGACAGTCCAATTCCCGGGCTGGCCGCCGATGCACTACCGGGCCGACTCCGTAGCAGCCCACACGTTCGCGAAGGCCGCATGCGAACGGGGAATGGCGACCATTCGAATCGACCAGGATATGCGGGAGGCTTTGCCGCCCATGCCTTGTCAGCGACTGTGGCGATGAACCACCGACTCCGGAGATCGGCAACCCGACGGCGGGTGATCTGCGGGCGCGGACTCTGAGGGACGCCCAGAGTATTGCTCTCGGCGTCGAAAAGGAGAGTTCCGCTCGGCGCGAACAAGGCTTCTAGTATCCGGAAGCACACCGTTCTCCGGTACAGTGCACTCATGTTCTCTTCATATGACCGAGGACCGAGGCGCCCGTGACCAGCCTGGGCGAGAATCCGGCATGGAAGCAGCGCGCCGTCGAGCGCTCGCTACGCACCGCGAAGCTGCGCGCCGAGGAGCGTGTGCAGCGGTTCCTGGACGCCGCCCAGGCGATCATCACCGAGAAGGGCAGTACGGACTTCACGGTGCAGGAGGTCGTGGACCGCTCACGACAATCACTGCGCAGCTTCTACTTGCAGTTCGACGGCAAGCACGAGCTGCTACTCGCCCTGACCGAGGACGCCATGAGCCGCACGTCCGGCCGGCTGCGCGCCGCCGCCGACGGGCGGATCGACCCGTTGGACAAGCTCCAGGTGGCCGTCGAGTTGTTGTTCGAGCTGTGCCGGCCGGACCCTTCGGCGCAGCGGCCGCTGTTCACCGATTTCGCATCGCGGCTGCTGATCTCGCATCCCGACCATGTGAGGGTCGCGCACGCGCCGATGCTGGCACTGTTCACCGAGCTCATCGACGCGGCCGAGAAGGCAGGCCGACTGCGCCCCGAGGTCGACTCGCGCCGGACGGCAGCCATGGTCATACAGACCGTCATGTGCATCGCGCAGTCCGCGGGAGCGTTCGACGAGCAGACGCAGCATCCGATCACCGCGTCCGAAGTATGGAATTTCTGCGCACATGGTTTCGCCCGCAGCCCAGAGCGATAAGGGCGCATCGCGACACGTGACGACCCGCTGCGCCGGGGACCGATTCCGCTGGTTCTACACTGACCCCGCTCGGTGAATGACGTTTAAGCTGGAATCGGACGGCTTATGCCCTGGCAATAGGGAGCGGATGAACATCGCCAAAGCGCCTCAGCCGGAATACCGGCAGGCCTGCTTCGCCGATCTCGACGACATCGCGGCCATCGAGGCCGAGGTGTTCGCCGAGCCGTACCTGTATCTGATGCTGCGCCAGCTGTTCGACCTGCACGGATCCGAATGGCTGGTCGCAGAGCTGGGCGGGACGGTGATCGGGTACGCGCTCACCCTGGAGAAGAAGGGTCGCGCACTGCTGTTCACCTTCGCGGTGGCCAAGCGGTACCAGGGCGGAGGATTCGGGCGGGGCCTGCTGAGCCGCACCTTGCAAACCTGCCGGGAGGTGGGAGCCGAAGTGGTGTACCTGACCGTGCGGCCGGACAATCAGCACGCCAGCAACCTGTTCAAACGAGCGGGATTCGAATTCGTCGAGCACGACGACAGGTACTTCGGGCCCGGCGAGCCGCGCGACGTTTTCGAATACCGGCTGAGGAGCCGCCCGCTAGACTCGTGACATGGGGGAGCTTTCACCCTTCGTCGCATCCGTCTCGACCCGGATCACCAGGCGCGCAGTGGAATACACCGCCGAGATCGATCGGGGCCGCCGTTCCGAGCAAGCAGAACTCGAGCGCTTCACCGCGCATGTCGAGGCCATCCTGGCCGACTACGACCCGCCCAGTACCCGGCGCCACTCGGACTCCCTGGTCTTCCGGCATCTCTACACCGCCGCACGGCAACCGGCGCCCGACGAAGCGGGCTGGCGGGTGCCGAGCGCGATCCCGGCGGCGCTGCTGGCGGCCGAGATCGAATTCCGTGGTCCGCTGCGGCTGAGCAGCAGGCAGAACACCATGCTGGCCGAGGAGTACGAGCAGCTGGGCGCGCAGCTCTCGGCGGCGGGGTTGCCGGCTCACGCGGCGCTGGCCTACCGGCGAGGCGCCGCGCTGTATCGGATGAACGAGGACGACGAAGCCCAGGATCGCTGCGGTCTGCGCTTGGCCAGGGCCCGCACCCTCGCGCTGCCGCCCGGCCCGCGGCGCTGGACGGGGCAACTGTCCTACGTGCTGTGCGGCCACGGTTACCGGCCGTCGTGGTTGCTCGGCTGGGTGGCCGTGCAGTTACTGCTGTTCACGACCGCCGCTTTGGCACTCAACGGCGACCCCTCCCCGGCCGCCACCGTCTACACCTGCGTGACTGCCTTCATCAATCCGCTGGGGCCCGGTGACACCGAGAATCTGCGCCCGGCCGCCCGGCCGCTGTTCGCGGCGGAAGCGTGGATGGGCGCCGTGTCGATGTCGGTGTTCTTCGCGCTGCTGGTGCGCAAATGGTTCCGGATGTAGTTTCCGCCGCTACCACTCGGTGTCGAAGGCTTTGTGCTGCAACGCATGAAGCGTCGCGACCGCGATACGATCCCGCAGCCGCGCGACCAGGGCGCTCCACTGGCGGGACAACCCGGGATCGACCTGCAGATCCCGCCACAACGCGCGCATCGATGCCGGGGTGTGGGCTCCCGGCATCCACAGCCCGGTGAGGTCTTCCAGCACCGGGGCCAGCAGATCGGTGCGTTCCCGGCTGTGCGACGGGAAGCGGTCGGCCTCGGCCAGCGCGTCGGCGACCACGGTCAGCAGCCAATCGTGCGCGGCCAAGTCCTCGCAGAACCGTTGCGCGGCCTCCAGATCCGTTTCGTCGCGGACGATCATCCGGACCGTGCGGAGGGCGGCGTCGTCGAGGTAGAGCGCGGCCGCGGGACCCGCGCTTCCCCCGATCTGCGCGGTCCAGCGCAGCCGGGTGGTTCCGGCTCGCACCGGCGGCTTCTGGTCCAGCCTGGTGTCGGCGCGCAGTCGAGCCAGCAGGCGTTCGCTGATGGAGGCCAGGTCCAACGTGTCGTCGCCGACCGGCCCGGTGAGATATCCCTCGGCCAAAGCCTGGGCGGCGGTGGCCCTTTCGGGTATGCGGCTGATCACCTCCGTCACGCCCTTCCGGCTGAGGTAGTGCGACCAGGTCTGCCTGCGCCGACTGCCCGCACGGATCACCTGAGTACGCGCGGTGGACTGCAGCACGCGTCCACCGGACAGGACGGCACTGGTCGCTACGGTGCCGACGATGTGCGCGGTCTGCTCGCCCAGCGACAGATCGCAGTCGACGCCGACCGCGGTGGTCGGTGACACCGCCAGCGTGCCCGGCCGCTCCCGCCACCGCACCGTGCAGCCGGGCATCAGCGCGAGCAGATCGCAGGCCTCCGCACCGGTCAGCGCGGTCGCCGACGGCAGCAGGCAGGTGCGCACCTCACCGAGGACGACCAGAGGCGTGGTCGCGGCCATGTCAGGTCCCGTCGAGCAGCAGGTGGGAGAGCCGCTCGCTGACCTGGCGCGGCACCGGCACGGGCGGAACCTCCCCGGCGCCGCGGCCGATGACCTGCTCGAGCACGTCGTCGTCGAGATCGAGGTGGTCGAGCACCAGCCGCACGGCGTGCTCGATGCCGATGTATCGCTTGGGCAGCATCGACAAGGTCTTGTAGGCGGCGAAGGGCGCCGCGGCCGGGTTGAGCTGCACCACCGGTGGGATCTCGTGCCAGCGGCGCGGTGTGAGGTCCTCGCGGTGCCATGGTTGCGGATCCACCACGGCGTCACCGTGATAGCGCAGCATGCCGAGTCGCAGCAGATGCCAGACGGCGGCCAGGAACGGGCACGACCACCGGGTCACCGTCACCCCGTCGACGACGTGCTTGCTCCACAATTCCACGTCGAGAAAGATCGAGTGCTCCCGGCGGCCGAACTCCTCCGGCGGCTGATAACTGCGCTGGCGCATGGCTTGGCCGCGTTCGTCCTCCGAGGACCGGCGGCCGTTGCACAACCACCCCGATTCCGCGGTGGGTGGCCTGCGGCCGGTGCTCGGCGGCGCGGGCTCGGCGACGATGCGCGCGGCCACCAGCTCCGCCACCGGGATCGGCTCACCGAACGCCACACCGTCGACGAACCTGGCGGCGCGCCAGCAACCCGACTCGCGCGCCAGATAGTCGATGACCAGCCCGGACTCCTCCGCGGCGGCCAGCAGTTTGGCGAGGATGGCGGACGGGTCGGTGTCGGGCTGGAAGTAGTCGTCGATCAGGTAGCAGGTGCTCACCCTGGCGTTCGGACCGTACTGCACCTTGGCCGACTCGACGAAGGCCGCGACCAGCGGGACGATGCGGCGGAACTCCGCACCGACCCGTTCGATATCGGAGGTGATGTCGTTGGGATAGAAATGCCCGACCTCGATCGACAAGTGCGACAACGGGATGGAAGCGATTCGGGGCTCCTCGGTCGCCTCGCTGTAGCCCTGTGTATCCCGCATCTACAGCCTCTCCCACGTGGCGATGTCGATCAGTCGGCGAGCCAGTTCGGCATAGGCCAGGGCGGTGCCCTCGTTGGCGATCTGCGCGTTGACGTCGGCGTCGAGGATGAGCTGTTCGCGCCGCTGCAACACCGGCTCGATCGGGGTGGAGCCGAGCACCGCCGTGGTACCGAGTCGTTTGGCGGTCGCCAGCCGCCGCAACGCGGTGTCCTGTTCTTGCAGCCACGCCGCCTGCGCCGGGCGCTGGGCGACTCCGTCCCAATTGGCGTCGGGTACCGCGGTGCGCACGTAACGCACCGAGCCGAGCAACTCCTCCGGGTCGTGACCACATTCGGCGCCGGCCTTCAGCAATCCGTGCGAGCCGTACACCAGGCCGGCGGCGGCCAGGATGTGCTGGCGAGTCCAGCGGTGGAAGATCAGCCAGCGCGCGGTGCGCTCGCGCAACTGCGGCAAGGCGGTGGCCTGCAGCGCGATCTGCAGCGCCGCGGAGCGTCCCGCGCTGAGATCCACGATCACGACCCGGAATTCCTGATCCAGCGCCACCAGCAGTTCGACGCACCGCTGCACCACCGCGTCGTCGTCGGTGAGAAATTCGGCGCCGCCCTCGTCCCCCGGCAGCAGCACCAGCCTGCCCGAGTTGGGACCGATGCGGCGCAGTTCCGGCCGATCGGTCGCCGCGCCGACGTCGATACGGGCCACGGTTCCGCTCTCGCCGAGCAGGTAGGAATGCACGCCGCCGCGGGGCACGCCGCGTTCGGTCGAGCTGATCTCGAACAGCGCACCGGCGGTGGGCGAGCCGAGGTCGAAGTCGGCGTAGGCGACGTTGAGACCGGAGCGGCACAGCCGGTAGGCGATGTTGCAACTGGTCACCGACCGTCCGGTGCCGCCCTTGTCGGAGGTGGAGAACACCAGCACGATGCCCCCTACCGTGTCGCGTCCCGGCGGGCGTACGCCAGTTCGTCGAGCTGGACCAACGCCTGTGTGGCCAGGCTGTACGCGGTGCCGGGTCGCTCGCGCAGCACGCGCCGGGCCCGGTCCAGCGATTGCCGGATCCGGTTCACCGCGGCCTGTTTCGGCGACAGGTCCTGGCCTTCGACCTCCAGTTCCTCCTGATTCAGCAGATGCTCGGCCTCGCTGAGCAGATCCACGGCGCGGGCGACCATCGCCTGGGGCGCCAGCGGGGGTTGCTCGAACGTGCTGTACGCGATGACCAGGCACTCCATCATGCGCTCGGTGACGAACCAGGACGGCCCTTCCGGCAGCGCGTCCGCCGCGCCGACCACCCGGCCGATGTCGTCCCACAGACCGACAACCGGACCCTCCCGCAGCACGCGCTGGTCGAGGTGGTCCATCGCGGACTCGGCCAGCGCCATCAACTGGTCGCGGGTGTCCACGTCGGTGCGCAGGCGCGCGGCTTGCAGGCAGCGTTTGAGCAGCAAGGTCGCGAAATCCGGCACGTACCAGACCAACTGGACTCCCTCGGCCACCTCCTCGCTGCCCGCCAAGCCCAGCCGCACGCCCGGATAGTGCAGCGGCGCGGCCGGGTCGTCGACGGTGAACCGGCTTGTGATGCGCCCGCGGCGGCCGAGCTGGTCGAGCACGGCCACCGTGCGCGCCAGATCTTCGGTGCTGTCCCGGTAGACCAGGTCCTGGATGAGCATCGCGGTGATCACGAGACTGAAGTACTCGGATTCCTCGCCGTCGGCGGTGCGCCACGGGATGTCCTCCAGCGGCCAGCGGCCGCTGCCGAAGCGGGCGACCCTCGACCAGTAGTTGCGCGTCAGCTCCAACCGCAGCTGCAGCGCGTCGGCGAGGACGCGCTGCTCGTCGGTGAGCAGGTCGAGTTCCCGGATACGTTGCGAGGACAGGTCGAGGATGCCGTCCAGGGCGACGGCGGTGAAATACAGGTAAGGGCGGGATTCGGCGTGCCCGGCCACGCTGCTGGTCCTGCCGGGCACCAGGTCGATGGGTTCGGCGCTGCGCACGATGCCCCAACTCCATCCGCATTCGAACAGCCGCCCGTCGTCGGCGATATCGATCTCGGTGGTCTGGCTGAGCCTGACCTCGTTGGCCGCCTGCACCCGCAGGCGTTCCAGCTGCGTGGACAGCCGTTCGATGATCTCGTCCGGCGAGGTGCGGGTCTGGTTGAGCATGTAGACGATCGACTGCCCGAACTCGGTGTGCGGCTCGGGGGTGTGGATGACGAAACTGCGGACCAGGCCCGCCATGGCGGCGGTGAGGCGTGCGCTGATCTGCTCGATCACCGCGGGGATCCGCTCGCGCAGTTGCCGGGCCTCCCGCCGGACCTCACCGCTGACGAATCGCAGGAATCCGCGCAGGAACCGCAGCGCCGCGATACACAGGCTCAGCGACATCGAATAGGAGTCGACCACCTCCACCGCCGATTGCGCCGCGCTGAGCGGGCTGCCGTCGCCGCAGCGGAGATAGGAGCCGCTGGCGAAGATCGGCTCGCCGTCGGGCCCGGTGTAGCGGCGCAGGTAGTCCTCCACCAGATCGACCAGCACACCGCCGATGCGGGTCTCCTCACCGAAAGGGGCGAGCGCGGCCTTGACGTCGGAACTCATGTCGTTCGGTTGGTCCAGCGCGAACGCTTCGATCTCGGTCGCCGGATACAGCAGGCACAGCAGTTGTTCGGCGTCGCTGATCGAGTTGGCGCCGTCGCGTCCACCCCAGATCCACTTCCCGTCCGGGTAGGAACAGGCGAGCACCGCTCGCCACAGCTCGAGCAGCTGCTGCCTCGGCCGAATCCTCATCTGCTGTCGGACCTCGCCCCCGCGTTCGACCGGCTGCGCCGGACGTCGTTACTTAGAGTGTGCCCCGCCGAGTTCACTTAGCCAAGCACCGTTTACGACGCTGTGTTTGCTGCGAGATGTCCAGCAGCGCAGACGCTTCCGCACGCGTCGGCCTGAGCGAACCGAAGATCCGCGCACTCGAGCCGGTGGCGTCGGCGGAGCAATTCGGGCCGTGACGCGGCCGCCGACGAAATCCGAGCGCACGCCGAAATGACGTGCGCTCGGGCTCGGTGGACGACGGCTGCGTCAGTTCTGCCGCACGAAGTCGCGCGCAAACCGTTCTGTCACATCGTGATCGGACGAAAGAGAGACGAACGCGGCAGGCACCCGATCGCCGGTCCCGTGCTCGGCCCCGCCGTGTCCGGCTGTGGTCGATCGGCACCGACCGTCGGTGCACGACCGCTGCAGGCGGCCCCGCGAGACGGTCTGCGTCAGTCCGATCAGCCAGCAGGTCGGGCATCCGCGCAGGGCGAGGAATCCGACCGGTGCGAGCAGCAAGCCGAACGCCCCGACGGCCGGCATCAATGCGATGGCGCCGATCAGCGCGCCGAATCCGATGACGCCGCGAGCCAGGTGCCGGGGCACCGAGGCGCTGGCGAAACTTCGCTCGTCAGTCATGTACTTCGCTCCTCTCCGCAGTCGGCCGCGGTGTACTCCGCAGCTCGTGCTGGACCGCCGCCCGGGCGCGGTGCAGACGTGACTTCATCGCCGCGACGCTCAGCCCGAGCATGTGCGCGACCATCCGGCCGCTGTATCCCTGGACGTCGCGCATGATCAGCACCCGCCGCTGGTCGGCGGGCAGGGCGGCGATCACCGCCGCCACCCGGCCCGCTTCGAGCCGCTGCACGGCCTCGTCCTCGGCGGACGCCACGGCGGAATCCGGGATCGGTTCGAAGTGCCGGGTCACCATGCGCCATTGCCGCAGGCACTCGTTGCGGACGATGCGGAACATCCACGAGGCCAGCGCGCCGGAGGCCCGCAACGTCCCGATCTTGCGATACAGGATGATCAGCGCTTCCTGCGCGGCGTCCTCCGCGTCCTCGGCGGACGCGCACAGGGTGTGGGCGAACCGGCGAACATGCGGGTAGGAACCCGACACCAGTGCGGTGATGGCCGCGACGTCACCTTCTCGGGCGGCGGTGACCAATTGCTCGTCAGGCCAGACGTGGTCAGTCACGGGAACGGCTCCAGCGGCGGAACAGGGTGACGCTACACCAGCCGACCAGCAGAACGGCGACGGCGATGGCGGCAACGATCACGACAACCTCCTCGATCCGTGCCGGCCCGGTTGCCGGCACATCTATGAGAGGACCGGACGTCGTCAAAGGATTCACACCGAATCTCAGCACACCGCGCCGAGCTCGCAGCAGCGCTCCCCGAACCGGCTCGGCACTCCCCCGGCACGAAATATCCGGATGCTCCCCTCGATTCTCCGGTTGTAGCGTCGAGCGATGGTCGATATCGCCGAACGGCGACAAGTCCTCGGGGCGGTGTCGCGCGCGGCTCGGGCTCGGCCTCGGTCGGCGATGGCCGTCGGTGCGCTCGGCGTCGCCACATCGGGCATCTTCATCGGCTTGTCCGGCGCCTCGCCGGCCACCGCCACGTTCTTCCGATGCCTGCTCGCGCTGCCGTTGCTGTGGCCGCTCGCCCCCGCGGAACGCGCCACAGAAGGGGCGCTGCCCTGGCGACGCGGTGCGATCGCGGCGGTCGCCGGGGTACTGTTCGCCGCCGACGCGCTGCTGTGGACCCAAGCGATCGCCGAGGTCGGCGCCGGGTTGACCGCGGTGCTGGTGAACGCGCAGGTCGTCGTCGTTCCCCTGCTGGCCTTGCTCATCGACCGCGAGCCGGTCCGGCGCACGTTCCTCGTCGTGCTGCCGTTCATGGCGGCGGGCATCCTGCTCGCCGGTGGCATCCTCGAGACCGGGGCCACCGGCAGCGCCCCCGCCCGGGGAACGGCCCACGCCCTCCTCGCCGCCTTGTGCTATGCGGCGTTCCTCTTCCTCCTGCGGCGCGGTGGGCACGGCGGACAGGTGGTGCAGTCCTACCGGGTCGTGCTCGCCTCCGCGGCCGTCGTCGGGGCAGTGTGGCCAGGCGTCACCTACACGCCTGGCTGGGGGCCGCTGGGTTGGCTGGCCCTGACGGCGGTGTGCGGGCAGATCGGTGGCTGGCTCTTGATCGCCCTGGCCACCTCCCACCTGAGCAGCACGGCGAGCGCGGCGATGCTGCTGCTGACCCCCGTCGGCGCGATCGGCCTGGCCGCTGTCGTCCTCGGCGAACACCCGACGATGCCGCAGCTGCTCGGCTGCGCCCTGATCCTCGCCTGCGCCTACGCGGCATCCACATCCGGTTCCGCACGGCGCAGGATCGTCGTCACCGTCCGGAAACGGCTGAGCGTCCTTCGGGGCCACGCCATCTGAAAGCCCGCGTATTCGTTCGCCTTCGACGGCCGACGGCCACGCTGGTGACCGAACGCGATCACACTGCCCTGCCCCCTTCGGGCCAGCCCGCGACCGGCTCGTCACGGCGCGGGCTCGGCATGCAGCATCCGGTTCCGGATCGCGATCACGGTCGCGCTGCGGCCGGGCGGACGCGTGCAGCCGGTTCAGGAGGTCCGCTGGGCGTGGGCAGAACGATATTCAGTCGATGGTGCAGCCGGAGACAGGCTTCCCGGCGAGGCGATCCAGCAGATAGGTGATCGCGTTGTCGGGACCGAATCCGTCGATCATCTCGGGTCCGAAATGGTTCGGAATGGTGGCGCCCGGCAGGATCGGCGGCAGGTCGTTGGTGCGGAAGGTGACCGTAGCGCCCTTCGCACACCAATCCTCGGCGAGCCGGCGCGCCTGGCCGTAGGGGACGGTGTCGTCGTTCAGGCCACTGGTGATCAGCACCGGCGTCGCCGGAGTGCGGTTGCCGACCCGCATCTCGGCCAGGACGGGAGCGGCCTCGGGAATCGCGGCCAGATGCTCGGTCAGCGAGCGACCGTCATCGGTCATCGCGCCGGTCTTCATGAAGGCGTGGCGGGTGATGATGTCGCCGATGCATTCGTCGCTGAGGGTCTCCAGCATCGCGCGCCCCGCGGGGCTGGTGACCCGGTCGACCGCCTTCTGCAGTTCGGGATAGCGAGCGAGCAGACCGTTGATCGCGAATCCGATGGCGCCGCTGATGAGCGAGCCGTCGATACGCTCCAGGATCGCGGCCAGATCCGCGACCGGCCCCCCGGCCCAGGTCCCTTTCAGGGCGAGTTCGGGCGCGTACTCCGGCTGCAGCTCCGCCGCTGCCGCGGTGGCGCCGCCGCCTTGGGAGTAACCCCACAGCACCAGCGGGGTGTCGGGACCGACTCCGGCGAGGTCGTTCGCGGCACGTGCACCGTCGAGGACAGCATGCGCTGATTCGATCCGGTTGGCGTAGGTATGGATTCCCGGCGTGCCCAGGCCGATGTAATCGGTCACCAGCACCCGCGCGCCCAGCGCGCTCCACACCACCGAGGCGGGCAGCTCCTGATTGGCCGACAGTCCCGGCGAGGGGTCGGTGTACACCGTGACCCCGGTGGAGAAGGCCACCGACATCGCGCAGCGGTCGCCCTGACCGGAGGTGCCAGGGCCGATGACCACCGTCGGGCGCGGCCCCGGCCCCTGCCAGGGACCGGTGGCGTCGATGAAAGTTCCCGACACCGCGACCGGCGAGCCGTCCTGCAGCCGCGAGGTGTACATGACGTGCTGCGCCTTGCCCGGCCATCCCTGGTCCGTGGGCAGCGTCGCGAACAGCGCCATCGGCGCGGTCTTGATGATCGCGCCCGGTTCCGGCGGGATCTGCGCGGGCGGCACATAGAAGTCGCCCACCGGGGCGGCCGCGGCCTCGCGTGTGTCCATCCCCACCCCGGTCACCACGGCGACGCACACCGCGGCCACCGCCACCGCCACCGGAGCGGCCCAGCGCCGCAACCCCACCCGAGAACGCCCATGCTGTCGATACATCGATCAACTCTCCGTGAATTCCACCCGGCACCGTCGCCGGAGTGGCCTCGGCCGCGATAGCTGTTCGACATGAGACATGAGACATGTCACAGCCGCTGACCTACCGTAGAGTAACACGATTACTGCGGATATGAATCCGGCCGGTGTCAGATAACGGCCCGCTACTGTCGCACTGCCCATGGCGCAGGCGCAGGCCCCTGCCCGCGTCGGGCATGGAATCCGAGTGCCGCGGCGAAGGCCGGACGACGTCACGGTGCGGTGGCGCCGATCTACCAGCTCACCGGCAGCTCGTGCAACCCGCAGGCACCCGGCCGTGCTCGAACTGCACTTCTTCGAACGAATCGCCAAGCGCAGGGTGGGAATTCGCCGCACCAGCGTCCGGAAGACGATTGGCGATCCCGCCCGGGCGAGCCGCTGCCTCACGCACTGCCGCGGCGCCCACGGCATCACCGGCGGGCATACCCCGACCCCGGTGGGAACCTGACCGCCGCGTACACCCCGGCAAGTCGCACACATCGCGAACTCGCCGCTCACGGGAAACGGGAATAGTTGTCGCGCAGAGCTTCTCGCCGGGCCGGCGGCCTGGCGGCGCGTCGACTCACCGGGTAAAGTGATCGTTGTACTCTTCTCGTGGCAGCCCGAGCGCCGCTTCGCTGCGCCGCACACATGCAGGAGGAATGCCGGATGATCACCGCCGACGTACCGATCCCACGACGCGAACCGGGCGGCGCGGCAGCGCATCCGAGCGACCGGGCCAACCGCTCGTGACGACCCGGGACGTGGCGGTGCACCGCGGATTGCGATCGGATAAGCGCGCTTCCATCTTGCGGGGAGCCCGGGCGGTCTTCTGCCGCGACGGCTATGCCCGCGCCTCCGTCGACGCCATCGCACGCGAATCCGCGGTTTCGACGCGAACGATCTACAAGCACTTCGCTGATAAGAAACAGCTGTTCACCGCGGTGATAGTGGACAGCGCCGCGCATACGCGCGCCAGCCGATGCGCCGCGATCGACCACCACCTCGGCGAGGTCGTGGATCTCGAGGCCGATCTGATCGCCCTGGGCCTGGCCTTCGTCGTCGGTGGCGACGAGCACCACTTCGCCCTGGTCCGCCAGATCCGCGCCGAGGCCGATCACATCCCCGGCGCGGTCCTCGACGCGTGGCTCGACTCCGGCCCGCGCGCGGTGCATGCCGCGCTGGCCCGGAAGTTCACCGAGCTGGCCGCGCGGGGCGTGCTTCACCTCGACGATGCCCAGCGCGCGGCCGTCCACTTCGTCCTGCTCGCCGCGGGCGAGGCCAACGACCGAACCTTCTGGGGCGCCGTAACTGCCGAGCCCGGCGCCATCGAAGCCGACGTGACCGCAGGCGTCCGTGCCTTTCTCCGCGCCTACGGAGCCGCTTCCACCCCTTGAACCGGGCAGGCAGGGCGGATGCCCTTCCGAAGCAGGGACGCCCTGCCGCCTCGATCGAGCCGAACGCCGACGATACGAAAGGACCCGATCATGTCCCCAGTGGATCTGGCGTCCGCCAGAGTGCTGCTGACCGGCGCCACCGGCGGTCTCGGTCACGCCGTGGCGCGTGAACTCGCCTCCCAGGGTGCGGCTCTGGTGCTGACCGGCCGTCGCGCCGACACCTTGTGCGCGCTCGCCGCCGAACTCGACGCCACGGTGATTCCCGCCGATCTGTCGAAACACGAGGACCTGCCACGCCTGCTCGACCAGGCCGGGCCGGTGGACGTGCTCATCGCCAACGCCGGTCTACCGGCGGGCGGGCATCTTCTCGAATTCTCCGCAGCCGACATCGACCGTGTCCTCGGGGTCAACCTGCGCGCGCCGATGCTGCTCGCCCGCGACTTCGCGGAACGGACGACGACCCGCGGAAAAGGGCACATCGTCTTCATGGGCTCGGTCGCGGGCCTGCTGCCCGCACCGCGCGTCAGTCTCTACAACGCCACGAAATTCGGCCTGCGCGGCTTCGCCCTCGGCCTTCGGCACGATCTGCGCGAAGCCGGAATCGGCGTGTCCATCGTCGAACCGGGCTTCGTCCGTGACGCGGGGATGTTCGCCGAGAGCGGCAGCCGGCTTCCCCCCGGAATGCGCACGGCCACGCCGCGGCAGGTCGCCGACGCTGTCGTCCGCGCCATCCGGGAGAACGTCGACGAGATCGTCGTCGCTCCGATCGAGACGCGACTGCTCGCCACGGTCGGATCCCTCGCCCCGAGGTTGGTGGCGCCCGTTCATCGCTTCCTCGACTCCGAACGCCTCGGCACCGATCTCGGCAGCCGATTCCACCACGAAAGCTGATTCTCACCACCATGTGGTGACTTCTGAAAAGGAGGTCGGGTGTGCGTCATCACCAAGTCGTCGTGGTCGGCGCGGGTCCGGTCGGATTGTGGCTGGCGGCGGAACTGCGCCTCGGCGGCGTCGACGTGCTCGTTCTGGAGGCGCGTGCCGAGCCGGATCCGAATTCGAAAGCGCTGGCGATCCACCCTCGCACGCTGGAAATGCTCGCGTCGCGAGGTCTGCTCGACCGATTTCTCGCCGAAGGCAGCCGGATCCCGAGCGGCCACTTCGCCGCGTTGGGCGCCCGGCTGGATTTCCGGCTGCTCGACACCCCGTACCAGTTCACGCTGTCACTTCCGCAAGAGCGCACCGAACAACTCCTGGAAACGCACGCTCGCTCGGCCGGAGCCGACATCCGGCGCGGGCGCCGCGTCGTGGGATTGACCGCGCGCGCCGAGTCGGTCGTCGTGCACCTCGAGGAGGGAACCACCGTCGAAGCGGAATGGGTCGTGGGATGCGATGGTGTCCGCAGCACGGTCCGGCAGGCCGCGGGCATCGCCTATCCGGGCACCGGAACCACGATGCTGGGCTGGCTCGGCGACGTGGAACTCGCCGACCCGCCGCCGCAGCCCGTCCTCAGCGATTGGACCGAGGCGGGCCTGCTCATGGTGGTGCGGCTGCCCGGCGGCTGCTATCGCCTGATCGGTATCACGCCCGAGGATCTGCGAACCGATCGGCGCGACGCCCTCACCCTCGACGAACTGCGAGCGAAGACCGTGGCGATCGCGGGCACCGATTGGGCGATGCACTCCCCCAAGTGGTTGTCCCGCTACGGCAACGCCTCGCGGCAAGCCGAACGCTACCGAGCCGACCGCGTACTGCTCGCCGGTGACGCGGCACACCAGCACATGCCCGCGGGTGGGGTCGGGATGAATCTCGGCCTCGCGGACGCGATGAATCTCGGCTGGAAGCTCGCCGCCACCATATCGGGGCGAGCATCCGAAAGCTTGCTGGACACCTATCACACCGAACGGCACCCGATCGGCGTCCGGGCACTGCGCAGCACCCAAGCCCAGGCGGCACTGATGACTTCCTTCTCGCCGGACGGCAGGCAGTTGCGCACCATGTTGTCCGACCTCATCGGCGACCGGCCCGAATTCGCTCGCACGCTCGCCGAGCAGCTGTCCGGACTGTCGGTGGCCTACCCCGCCGCACCCGGGGCGCACGCCCTGACCGGTCACCGCGCCCCGGACCTGGCCCTCGCCGACGGCCGGTCGCTGTTCGCGACTCTCACCGACGCACGTCACGTCCTTGTCGACATCGCCGGCGGCTTGGCGCCGGTCGGTGAGCTGCCGCTCGCGCGGGCGGTGCCGATTCACGACCGGCCGGAGTGGGCGGGGGTGACAGCGGCGCTGGTGCGGCCGGACGGCTACCTTGCCTGGGTCGGCAGCCGAGACACCGGACCGGTGCCGCGGGTCTGGTCCGAGCGCGCGGCATGATGCACTGCACCACAACTCCTTTCGACGGTGCGTGCTGACAGGATGTAGGCGTGCTCGCGCAGAATACGCTGAACTCGGTACGGACGAGAGTGTCCTCGACCTACGTGCTCGCCGCGCTGATCGTTCTGGCGGTGGGCCTGCAAGCTCCCTTGGCCCGCGTAGTCGGATCATCGGCGCGGGGGCAGACCGCGGTGACGGTCTTCGCAGGCGTGTTCGTGCAGGCGGTGCCGTTCTTGGTGCTGGGGGTACTGGTCAGCGGCGCGATCGCGGCGTTCGTCTCGCCCGCGGTGCTGCGGAGGGTGCTGCCGCGCAACGAGTCCGCCGCGATCGGAGTGGCCGGGCTGGCCGGAATGGCGCTGCCGGGCTGTGAGTGCGGGGTGGTGCCGGTCGCGCGTCGGCTCACCGAGCAGGGGGCGCCGGGTTCGGTGGCATTGACCTTCATGTTGTCCGCGCCCGCCATCAACCCGGTCGTGCTGATCGCCACCGCGGTGGCGTTTCCCGGCGAGCCGGGCATGGTCGCGGCGCGGTTCACCGGCTCGCTGGCCACCGCGGTGGTGATGGGACTGATCTGGTCGAGGATCGGGCGGCCGGCGTGGCTGCTGCCCGGCGGCAGGCGCGACCACTGCGCGGTGGGCCGCAACCGATGGGAGGTCTTCACCGAAGCCGCTCGCCACGACTTGTTGCAGGCCAGTGCGTTTCTGGTGCTCGGCGCCGCGACCGCCGCCGCGCTGCACGTGCTGGTTCCGCCCACCTGGTACGAACACTTGGCCGGGCGGATGGTCTTGGCGATTGTGGTGCTGGCGGTGCTGGCGATCGCGCTCGCGCTCTGCTCGGAGGCCGACGCGTTCGTCGCGGCGAGCATGTCGGCGTTGCCGCTGCTGCCACGACTGGTTTTCCTGGTGGTCGGCCCCGCGGTCGATGTGAAGTTGTTCGCCATGCAAGCGGGCGCGTTCGGGCGCTCGTTCGCGCTGCGGTTCGCTCCGTTGACTTTCGTGGTGGCCGTAGTGTGCGGCACGATCGCCGGATACGTTCTGCTGGGAGGCGCCCGATGAGGCGGGAGACGCAGAATCTGCTGTTGCTGTTGATCGGCGGCGCGGTCTTGTGGACCGCGCTCGACGGCTCGTACCTGCGCTATGTGAAGCCGAGCCTGTATCCGTTCCTGGTGGTCAGCGGCGTCGGATTCATTCTGCTGGGACTGGTGGCCATCGGGCGCGACATCAGGCACGGCGCGGCGTCCGCCGACGACGAGCACGACCACGCGCACGGCAGCGGCCGGGTCCACTGGCTGCTGTTGCTTCCGGCTGCCGCGCTGCTGCTCATCGCTCCGCCCGCGCTGGGCGCCCAAGCGGCGTCGACCAGCAGCCGGGTCCAGGTCGTGTCGCGCGAATCATCCGGCGCGGGAACCGAGCAGCGGTCGTTTCCGCCGCTGCCCGCGGACGCGGTGCCGACGCTGCGGCTCGTCGAACTGGTGAACAGGGCGCTGCTCGACGCCGATCGCTCGCTCGACGGCAGGGAGGTGATGGTCAGCGGATTCGTCATGCGGCCGGACGATTCCGGGCGGCGGCATCCTGGCACTCCCGACGCCGACCTCGCCCGAGTAGTCATCACCTGCTGTGTCGGCGATGCCCGATACGTGCAGGTCCACTTGGCCGGGATGACCGAGTCGATCGAGGACGACGCGTGGCTCGAGGTCCGCGGTTTCGTCGAGCCGGGCAGCGCGCAACACGATCCCGAGCTCGTACCGACTCTCCACGTCACCGGTTATCAGCGGGTGGCCGCGCCGGAACACAGCTACGAACAAGATCGATGAAGACACCCTGGCGGCAAGGGGCGTCGATCACCTCGTGCGCACGGTGGCGGTGGCCCCCGCGAAAACCGCTACATCGTCACACTGCGCGGTGAGCGAGATGGTCGCCCGCCCGATGGCGTCGTCGACGGATCGGACCATGCCGCCGATGGAGATCTCGGCCAGGCTGTCGGGCGCCACCGGGACCGGGCTCGCGAACCGCACGTAGTAGCCGACGACGCCGTCCGCGACGCCGAGCCATTCGCTCAGGCACGTGGCGCCGAGACCCATCGTCAGCATGCCGTGCGCGGTCACCATGCGCAGACCCGCGTGCCGGGCGGCCTCGTCACTCCAATGAATCGGATTGACGTCGCCGGAGACACCGGCGTAGTGCACGAGTTCACCGCGGGACAAGCGGAACACGCGCCGGGGGAAGCGTCGGCCCACCGTCAATCCCGGCACGGCTACCCCGGCGTTCGCCTCCGTCGCGAGCGAGGTCGATCGCACGGCTCGCGGTGCGGGCCGGGCCGACGCCGGTGCCGGGAGGTCGAGCATGGTGATGGCCCGCACGGTCGGTGCCAGCTCCCGAGCGCGTCCGGCCAGGGTGGTGTGCACGGTCTGCACCGGGTTCGCCATCGCGTCGCGGATGACGGTGGTGACGGCGATGAGGTCACCGCTCGGCGTGGACCGCCGGGAATCGACGACGACCTCGTGCGTCAGCCGATCTCCCGCGACCACCGGCCGGTGACAGCGGATGTCCTGATCCACGTGGAGCAGGTGGGCCGGATCGTATCCGTCGAGCGCGGCCCGCATCTGCGACCGTTGCGCGAGAGAGCCGACCGCCGAGGCGAACGTGATCGGCGCGACCAGGCCACGATGACCGAGCGCGGCGGCACTGGAATCGTCCCAGTGCGCGGGATGCGCATCCTGCACGGCGCGGGCGAATTCCCGGATCTTCTCCCGGCCCACCTCGTAATGGTCTGAAACGCCGTGGCCGGTGGCGACGGCAGGGCGCGGGGACATGACGGACTCCTCAGTCACCGTGGGGCTCGAGCGGCGAAGATGCGCTGGCCGTGCGCGGCCAACGCCTGTTCCGGCCCGGGCAGAACCAGCCGGGCGGGCAGATCGGCCGCGATGAGCGCGGCGCGCCACTGGGTTTCGGTCAGGAAGATGCGGTCGGTCCCCGCGCGCACGTCGTCGCGACCGGGACGTACACCGCCGGGGCGGGCGGACATCAGGAAATGCATGGAGGTGAGCAACTGGCAGTGTTCCCGGCATGACTCGATGACGACGAGGTGCCCGCCGGGGCGCAACACCTCACGCAGCCGGCCCAGCGTCGCGCCGCAGTGGTGGGCGTTGTGTAACACGTTCGCGGCCAGGATGACGTCGAAGGACCGCTTCGGCGGCAACTCGGCGTTGAGATCGAGCAGGTCGAACCGTAGCCAGGGGTACTGCGCGAAACGCGCCCGGGCGGCGTCGAGGAAGAACGACGACACATCGGTGAAGTGGTATTCGACGGGAAAGCCGTCGAGTACCGGGAGAAGGTCGGCGGTGGTGCCTCCGATACCCGCGCCCAGTTCGAGGATGCGGACGGGGTGACGGTCGGCGGCGAGTGCGTCCACGGCCCGGGTGACGATCGCGCCCGCCGCCGCGTTCAAGTATCGGTTCACCGGGTTGTCCCGGTACGCGGCCTCGGCGGTGAGCAGGTCGGCGTCCGGGAACAACAACTCCTGGGCGAGCACTCGGTCCCGCAACAGATCGAGCGCATGGCGATTGGCAGCCGCGAAGAAGCGCGCCAACTGCGGAGAGAACCCGAGGTCGGCGCACACTCGATCCAGATCGGCGCGTTGCGGCGCGGTGGCCTCCCGCAGTGACGAAAAAGTCTGTCCGTCGGCATGTTCCAGCCATCCGTGCGCGGCGAGCACGCCGAGCCAGCGCCGCAGCAGCCACCGATGTCGTGGCGCGACGTCCAGTGCCGCCGCGATGTCGTCCTCGGTGCGCGCCCTGCCGCCGGACAGCGCCGGTCGCAGTGCGGCGGCCATGGCGCGCAGGCCGAACAGATCGAGGTCACCGCGCGCGGAAAGGCAGTGCCGCGCATCGAAATCGGCGATCGCCGCGGCGGCGCGCGCAGCGATGTCGATGGCTTCGCCGGTGGTCATCGCGCCTCGTTCAGCGGCGGGATGTTGTGGTTGCAGCGAAACAGGTTGTCGGGATCGTAGCGGCGTTTGAGCTGTTGCAGTCGCGGATAGGAATCGCGATGGTAGGCGCGGCGCACCCGTTCCGGTGACGCGGTGTCGTCGAGGATCCCGATATAGGGCCCGCCCGCAGAACAGTGCTGCAGCGCGGCCACCACCTCGGCGATCCACCGGCGTGACGGGTCCAGATCCGTCCCGCCCGGCCCGCCGGAGAACATGACCGCGTGGTAGGCGGCGTCGTGGTAGCCGAACGCGGTCGCGTCCACCGGCGCCCGGCGCAGCGCGCCGCCGAGTTGATGGACCGAGACCAGCGAATAAGGGGTGGGCATGTCGGCCGCGAGGTCGATGAGCGCGTCGATGGCGTCGTCGTCGAACGCGCGCAGCCATTCCGTTCCGGTGGCGGTGCCGTGACCTTCGTGGAACGCCTGCTCGGTATTGCGTTGCAGCTGCGGGTAATCCAGCGACCGGATGAGGTCGAGCTCCGGTTCGCCCAGGCGTTTCAGTCCGGCCAAGGCCGCGCGGGCCCGGTCGTCGGGCCCGAAGTACGCGACCGTCACCGCGGCCATCGCAGGCCCCTCGGGCGCGGTGGGCGGCCAGTGCAGCAGGGTCGCGCGCAGCGCCAGCTCGTCCGGGGCTTCAGCACAGAGCTCCCGGAATTCGCGGAACACGGCGCGCCCGGACTCCAGCCGGAACAGCAGCGTGCCCGCGTGCACGGAGCCGATCGGATGCAGTGCGAACTCCACCGACACGACGACACCGAAATTGCCGCCGCCGCCGCGCAGCGCCCACAGCAGTTCGGGGTACTGGTCCCGGGTGGTGTGCACCAGTCGGCCGTCGGCCAGCACCACGTGAGCGGAGCGCACGCTGTCGCAGGTGAAGCCCGCCATCCGCTGCAGCCAGCCGCTGCCGCCGCACAGCGTCGAACCGATCACGCCGACCGTGGACACGTCCGCTCCGGTCACGGCCAGGCCGTGCCGGTGGCAGGCGCGATCGAAGTCCGCCCAGGTGACGCCCGCGCCGACGGTGGCACGCCGGGCGATCGGATCGATGGTGATCGTGCGCAGCCGCGACAAGTCCAGCAGCAGCGAGCCGTTCGCCGCCGGGTGACGCGCGACTTCGTGGCCGCCCCCGCGCACCGACACGACCAGGCCGTGCCGCCGCGCACTCGTGACCGCGGCGCGGACGTCGGGAACCCCGGCGCAGCGTACGACGGCGGCCGGCCGCTGGTCGACGGCCGAATTCCAGCGTTGCCGGGCCAGGTCGTATCCCGGATCGCCCGGCGTCAGGACGGCGCCTCGGCAGGTCGCGCGCAGGTCGGCGAGATAGTCCGTCGATCGGGTAGCGGTCATGTGGCGGCGAACTCCTCGGAGACGACGATGGAAGGCGGTGCCGTTGCGCCGCGCAGTAATTCGAGATAGTCCGCGAGGACTTCCGGCATCCGGCGGCGCACATAGCGTGTGAACGGGTCGTTGCAGGCGACGAGCGGCGGCTCGGCGTCCATCTCCGGCTGGTGCTCGGGGCGGCCTGCGGCCAGCAGCCGCGCGTCGGCCGAATCGAGCAGGACCGCGCAATCCGGTGGCAGCGCCGCCGCGAGCGCAGCGGGCGCGACCGCGTCCGCGGCGTCGGGGACGAGCAGCGCGTTCGGTATGCCGGTGACCATGGCCGCCTCCCGGCGCACGATGTCGGCGAGCGCGGCGATCCGGTCGGCGGCGTCGCGGCCGGAGAACTCGCGCCAGGCGACGGTACGGTGCGGGCCCGGCGACGGCGCGTCCACGGTGAGCACCACGTCGTAGCGGTATCGGGTCAGCTCGGTATCGTCTCGCATCGGTTTGGCGTAGCAGGCGGCCCGCACCGATCGAGGATGGCGGCGGGCGATCCGGGTGAAGAGGCGAGGATCGCACAGGAGTTCTTCGTCCGCGTCGAGCCGGGCGGCAGCCCGCCGCGCCAGATCGTCGGCACTCAGGCCGGGATCGCGCGCCAGTTCCAGCCATCGAGCGAAATCCCGGGCCCCGAGGAGATTGCGGATGTCACCGACGACGACAGCGCCTCCGGGTGCCACGACGTCGAGCGCGTCGTCGAGCACAGCGGTGAGGTAGCGCTCGTCCGGGAAGCACTGGGTCACGCTGTTGAGCACTACGCAGTCCGGCCGCCCGCTCGCGTCCAGCCCACGCAATGCCGCGCGCACCCGGTCGGCGGCGAGCTCGTGCGCGGCGGCGCGCAGCACCGAGACGCCCGGCAGGCGTCGAGCGCGCAGCCTCTCCACCACGGGCGCGGCCGGGTCGAGGCCCACGTAGCCTCGGGTGGCCGGAGCCAGCCGGTGAACGAGAAGCCCGCTGCCGCAGCCGATCTCGAGCACCGTCCGGGGTCGGCCGCGCCGCACCAGCCCGACAGCGTGATCGATCCACTCCAGCATGTGCTCGCGCGGGAACGCCGCACCGGTGTCGGAGGCGCGCCATCCGGACAGATCGAGATCGTCATCGTGGCGCAACTCCCCGGAGGAGTAGACGAACTCGTACACGTGCCGCCAGTGCTCGAGATACTCCACGAGCAACGCGCCGGGCCCAGGTCGCACCGCGACGGCCTCCGGGGCAGGACGCACCACCAGAGCCGCGCGCCGCTCGTCCCACCGCGCCGAGTCCACCCACGGGTGCCGTCCGAGTACGGCGGCCAGTTCATCGGTCACGGCTGGTGCGCCTGCGACGCGGCCGCGAGCTCGGCAGCTGCGAACATGCGGTACACGCGCTCGGGATCATTGGCCGCATGCGCTCGGCCCCCGTGCACGTCGCGCCAGAAACGCTGCACTGCGCTGTCGGACCGCAACGCCCGGCCGCCGGAGCTTTCGAACAGCCGGTCCATGGCGGCCACGGCGCGCTCGGTGCCGCGGACCTGGTCGCGGCGCAACCGCAAGCGATCACGCGGTCCGATGGGCCGGTCGGCCGCCGCCAGCGCGTACATGTCTTCGATGTTGCCGGTGAGCTGGCGCCAGGCGGCATCGATCTCGGTCGCGGCGAACGCTATCCGCTCCAGCGTGGCCGGGTCGTCGCGGAACTGGTCACCGCGGTAACCGGTGTCCTTTCGCGCGTCGCCGGGTAACGCCGCCCGCACTCGGCCGCTCTGCTGCTCGAGATACGCCTGGTACCCTCCGCGCGCCATGCCGACGATGGCCGCCGTGATGGCGCTGGTGTGCAGACAGCCGAACGGGATCCGGTACAGCGCCCCGGCGTTGACCTGCCGGCCCGGCGTGCGGCATGCGGTCACCGCATCCGAGGACAGCGCCCGGTGTGTGGGCACGAACACCTCGTCGACATGGATGTCGTTACTTCCGGTGCCGCGCAACCCCACCGAATGCCACACGTCCGACACCCGATAGTCACCGGCAGGCACCAGGAACGTGCCCGAATCGACCGGCTCACCGTCGACGATCACCCGCGCGCCCAGCAACGCCCACCGCGCGTGGTCGCAGCCGGAAGCGAAACCCCAGGTGCCGCTGAGCCGGTAACCGCCCTCGACGGGAACGGCGGTGCCGGTCATGGCGTACGAGGAGCACAGGGGGACGTCGACGCCCGATCCCCACACCTCGTCCTGGGCGCGACCGTCGAACAGCGCCAGATTCCACGGCGACACACCGAGGACAGCGGCGACCCACCCGCTCGAGCCGCATGCGGAGGCCAGTTCGGCCGCCGCGGTGTAGAAGACGGCCGGATGCGCCTCCAGCCCGCCGTAGCGCCGCGGGCGCAGCAGGCCGAAGAATCCCGTAGCGGTGATGTCTTTCAACGATTCGATCGGGATCCGCCTGGCCAGCTCGGTGTCCTGGGCGCGCTTGCGCAGCGTCGGCAGCAGATCGCCGACCGCGGCCAGCACCACGGCGGTGGCGTCGTCGGTCATTACGTTGTCCTCCCTAACGGGTCGAGTGATCCGGTGGGCCGTCGCCGGCCGTTCCCGGGCGGCACGGATGGCGCGATCGGTCAGCGGGTGAAGCGCAGCAGCCCGGTCGCCGAGTCCACATCGGCGAGCCGCAGACCGGCCGTACGCGCCTCGGCGGTCAGGCGGTCGACGTCGGCGGGCCATACGTGGTGCTCGGTGCACACCTCCTGCACCAGCTGGTCGCCGTCGTAGGCGCGGTAGGTCATCCGCCAGACGAGCGACTCCGCGTCCAGCGGGTCGGCCCGGCTCCAGCCCTCGTACCGCAGGTCACCGGCCTTGGCGGTGGTGTATCGGCGTTCCGCCGACGGTTCGACGCGCCCGGGACGCTGCACCTCCACCACGGCATCGGCGCCCGGAGCGAGCGCGTCCGCGACAGCGCTCCACACCCGAGGCCGGGTGGCGGGATCGAAGTGCCCGATGACGCCCAGCGCGACCACCGCCGCACACCCCGTCGGCAGTCGCGTATCGAGGAAGCCGCGGGGCAGCACGGTGATCCGCTCGCGCAGGTCCTTGCGGGCGGCAAGCCGCGACAGCAGCACCGCGCGCATCGGCGCCGCCGGTTCCACCGCGACGATCCGCGCGTCGGGCAACGCGTCGGCGACCAGCATCGTGGACAGGCCGGTGCCGGCACCGATATCGACCACCGGTCCGGCGATGGTGTCCACCTCGGCCAGCAATCTCGCCAGCACGGGTTCCACGCCGGCCACATACGGTGTGGCCATGAGGTCGTAGAACTCCGCGGCGGCGGCATAGTCGTCGGTCACGGCTTCTCCGAATCGTCCAGGATCGCGAGCAGTTCCGACACCAGATGGGCGACCGTCGACACGGCGGGCGGGCGCAGCAGCGCATAGTGGTGGGCCGCGACCGGCCGGGTGTCGATGACGACGTCGGTGTGCGCTGCCCATCCGAGGTCCTCGAGATCGGAGCAGTCGTCGACTCCCATGCCGACCCCGGAGTTGTGTGGCGCGGGCAGTTCGGCGCGCACCAGGAGGATCTCGAGCCCGTCGCCGTCGAGATGACCCGTGTGATGCGTGCCGAGCGCACGCAGATGACGCCGGAAGATGTCTTCCCTGACCCGCTGGTCGGCCGGGTCGCCCCGCTCGACGAGGCCGGCCGCGGCCAGCAGGCGCCGGATCTCCTCTCGTTGCTGCTCGTCCGCAAGCCCGTCGAAATCCGCGCCGGGCGTGCCGGTTTCGAGGTCGAGGTAGGCGGCGAGTGAGCCGAGGTAGCGGGTCCAGAAACCGCGTCCGTCGACATGGTGGATGCGATCGGCGATGTTCGAGTCCAGCAGAACCAGCGCCTCGACGGTGTCACCGGCCGCGCGCAGCCCGCGTGCCACCTCGTGCGCGATGATTCCGCCCATCGACCAGCCGCCGATCCGGTAGGGACCGGTCGGCTGGTGCGCGCGCACGACGTCCTCGTACACCCGCGCCAGCTCGGTGATCGTCTCCGGGCCGGGGCCGCCGGCCAGTTGCGGGTCCTGTATCCCGATGATCGGTATGCCGGTGTCCAGCGTGCGGGCCAGATCGACATAACAGAGCACATCGCCACCGGTCGGGTGGATGAGGAACAGCGGCCGTCCGGCGCCGTCGCGCAGCGGCACCACACAGTCACCCGGGATTGACGGCTCCGCGGTTTCGCGTCGCGCGGACGCGGCGACCGCGGCCAGGGTGGGATCGGCGAGGAATTCTCGTGGCGTCAAGGCCAGGCCGAGTTCGGCGCGCAGTCGATTCAGCATCCGGATGGCCAGTACCGAGTCGCCTCCGAGAGCGAAGAAGTCGGTGCCGCGGTCGAGGTCACCGGGGACGTCCGTCATCCGCTGCCACACTTCGGCGACGGCGCGCTCGGTGTCGGTGGCGGGCGGGCCGCTCGCCACCGTCCGGACCGGTGCGGCGTCGATGTGCGCGGGTTGTTCGGCATCGGGCACCTCCAGCGGCGCGGTCCAGGTGCCGTTCCGGTCGACGAGCGCGGTGATCATGTCACACACCTGCGCGAACAGCGCGTCGAGCACACCAGGGGGGAACAGTTCCGCGACCGCGTCCAGGTTCACCACCACCGAGTCGTCCCAGTCCCACTGGAACACTTGCATGTCCAAGGCCACCTGCGGCGTGCGGACACGCTGATAGAAATCGCGGACGACCACCGTGTCGGGGGTGCCGCCGGGCGGATTGAGCCCAAGGGTGCTGTGGAAGACGACGGGCGCCTGCGGCCCGGTGTCGCGCCTGCGCCGTGCCAGCTCGCGCAAGACCTCGACGCCGGTGACCTGTCCGTGGTCCAGCATGGTGGCGATGGACTCCTGCACGGTCCGGGCTGCGGTCAGGAACGTCGGCCGCGCGGGCAGGGCGATGTCGAGCAGCACGGTCCCCGCGTAGGGACCGATGGCGTGGTCGAGATCGCGCGGCAGGTGCAGACGGTTGAGATAGAGCACGTTGAGCAGGAAGCGGCGGTGCCCCGCCATCCGGGCCAGCGCCGCGGCCCAGCAGGTGGCGAACATCGTGGTGGGTGTGATGTTGTGCTCGGCGCAGCGGTCGCGCAGGACCGCCATGTGCTCGCCGGATACGCGGAATTCCCGCCGTTCCAGCGTGTCCGGACGTACCTGATCGAACGGCGCCGCCAGGGGCAACGCGGGAGCGGGCGGAAGATCATCGATGCGTTCCCACCACCAGTCCCGCTGTGCTCGCCATTCCGGTTCGCCGCGCTGGCGCCCGATGGTCTCCACGTAGTCGCCGAAGTGGGCGGTGAGCGCCGGCAGCACCGTATTGGGTTCGTCCAGGTAGGTGAACAACTCGGTGAACATCAGCTGCACCGACCACCCGTCGGCCACGAGCAGGCTGCACACGATGTGCAAGCTCAGCTCGTCGTCCGGGAGCCGCACGGCGGTGACGGCGAACGGCCAGGGATTCAGCCGCGGACCGGTGCGCTGCACATCGGCGCGGATGGCGGCCAGCCGCTGGTCGATGTCCTCGGCCGCGGCCGATCGCAGGTCGAGATGGATGATCGGGAGCGCGGCCAGTCGCGGATCGTCGACGGGCAGCACCTGCTGGGTGCCATCCGGCAGGAAGATCGCCCGCAGCATGGGTTGGCGTTCCACCTGCCGGCGCACCGCCTCGTCCAGGACGGTCGGATCGATTCCGGTGAGCCGGAAGTCGACATAGTTGTGCGCCGAGTCGTAGCTGAGTGCGTATCCGTGCTGCTGCCCCACCCAATAGGCCTGCTGCAGCGGGGTGAGCGGGAACGGCGCCGCCGGGTCGGCCTGCCGCGCCAGCTCCACCGCCGTCGCCGCGATCCCGGAACGGCGCTGCGCGATCAACGCGACGAGATCGGCGAACGAGAGGTCCCCGACCAGTTCCGCCACGGGTACCGCCACACCGAGCCGCGTGCGGACCATGGTGGCCATGCGCACCGCCAGCACCGAATCGCCGCCCAGACCCACGAAGGTGGAATGGGCTTGCACGGCCCGGGTTTCGACACCGAGGACCTGCGCCCAGATCTCGGTGACCGCGGCGGCCACGTCCTCGTCGCGATCACCGCTGCGCGTCCCGGAATCCGGTGCGGTCCACGCTTCCGGATCACCGGCGAGGCGGCGCAGCCACTCCACGTAGGAGGTGAACGCGGTGTCGGCGTCCGCGGGATCGAGCACGGTCTCCAGGACGTCCCACTGCAGCTGCACTCCCCCGGCATGGACGAACGCCTGATGGTCGAGCCATACCTGCGGTGTCTGGCTCACGCCGTGCGCTATTCGGCCCGCCCACTCCAGATCCGGGGCGCCGTCGACCAGATGGGCCGCATCGAGGGCACTGGTGAACACCACCGGCAGCAACCGGCGCTGCCCTGTACGGGTGGACAGTTCGGCGAGCACGTCCAGCGCCGAGTACTCGCGGTGATCGATATCGTCGAAGAGTCGTCGCTGGGTGCGCGCGACGCGCTGCGCGAACGCGCCGCCTTCGGTGCGATCGACTTCGTGAGCCAGCAGCGTGGTGAAATCGCCTACCACGCCGTCGATTCCCGGCAGCGCCACCGGCCGGTCGATCAGGGTCAGCGACAGGGTGAACCGCTCGTCACCGGACCAGGCGGCGAGCACATCGGAGTAGGCGGTGAGCAGTACGGCGGACGGCGTGACGCCGTGGTCTGCCGCCAGCCGCCGCAGCCCCTCCCATTCTCCCGGCGCGAGCCGGGCCTCCCGGCGGGCGAACCACGGCTGGGCCTGGGTGCGGGTGCGCGTCGGCAGGGCGGGCGCGCCGGGCAGGCTGTCCATCCGGCGCTGCCAGTAGTCGATCGCTCGCCTGCGGTCCGCGGACTCGGCGCGGGCACCGGTATGCGCCACGAAATCGGCGAAGCGTGTCTGCAGGGGCGGCAACACGGCAGCCGGGTCGGTGTAGAGCAGCCGCAGATCGCGGTCGAGGACGAGGAAACTGCCCGCATCGCAGATCAGCGCATCGATGCCGACGAACAGCCGGGTGGTGGTGTCGTCCAGGAGCGCGGCCCGCACGTCGAACAGCGGCCACCGGTCCGGGCGGTGCACCCGGTGCGACAGACGACGCCGCAGGTCCGACAGCGTGCCCTCGCGGGCCTCGGCGGCGGAGCCGGTGAGGTCGTGGCGGCGAATCCGGAATCGCGGCACCTCGGGGAGGATGTGGTTGCGCCCGTCCTCGGTGATGACCGCACGCAGCATCTCGTGCCGGTGGATCACCTGGTTCCACGCCTGCTCGTAGCGATCGAGATCCAGCTTGTCACAGTCGTATTCGAGATAGATGTGGCAGGACACGTCACTCAACCCGAATGCACCCGACCGGCCGACCCAATACGCGTGCTGTACCCGGGTGAGCGGGAAGGTGCTTTCCACGCTGGTCACGTCTTGCGGACGTGCGATCTCGGTCGCGGGCGGCCCGGGTGCCTCCGATGCGACCGCGACGGGCGCCGCCGGGCGGCGATCTCGCAGCAGCACCGCGAAGGCGGCAACGGTCGAGTGAGTGAGCAGTTCCCGCATGCGGATATCGGTGTGCTCGCCGTCGTTGAGGATGTCGAGCATCCTGGTCGCCAGCATGGAGGTGCCCCCGAGTGCGAAGAAGTCGGCGTCGGCGTCCACCACCGGCTCACCCAGCAATTCTTTCCACAGTGCGGCGATCCGCTCCTGTTCCGCAGTCGCGAACCTGGGCGACACGGCAGGCCCCGGGGCGGGCGGCGCAGTCGGCTCCGAGCTGCCCTGCGCGACAACAAGGTCGGGCGACGGGACACCCGGCGCCGGTTGCGGGCTGCCGTGCGCGACACGAAGGTCGGGCGACGGGACACCCGGCGCCGGTTGCGGGCTGCCGTGCGCGACACGAAGGTCGGGCGACGGGACACCCAGCGCCGGTTGCGGGCTGTCCTGCGCGACAACAAGGTCGGGCGACGGGACACCCGGCGCCGGTTGCGGGCTGTCGTTGCGCGCCGGCGATTCGGGCCGACGGATCGACTCCGTCGCGACCGGCCGACCGTTGGGCAGCACCGGTGCACGGGTGGGCGATACCGCCGACCGCTCCACGGCCGCCGGAGCCTGCGCCACGGACGGTGCGAGCACCACCGCGGGCGCCCCGATCCCTCCGTCCGGGCCGGGCTGCGGACCGGCGCCGTTCCGGGCTGCGGGCTGGGTCGCCGCCGTCTCGGTGGGCGGGTCGATCCAGAGACTGCGGCGTTGAAACGGGTAGGCGGGCAGGCGAGTGCGGCGGCGGCGATGCAACGCCTCGACGTCCACAGCCGCGCCCGTACACCACAGCTGACCGACTGCCGTGAGCAGCGCCGCCCGATCGGGGGCCGGGCCAGCGGCCTGCTCCCCGGGGTCCGCCAGGGTGGTCAGCGCGGCGGTCAGCGTAGGCGGCGCGTTGCGGCGCGCGAGCGCGGCGAGGGAACTGCCCGGACCGACCTGGACCACGGTTGTCGGCGTCGCGGCCGTCGCGGCCTGCAACGCGGCCGCGAAGCGCACCGGTTCCCGCAGATGCCGTGCCCAGTGCTCGGCGTCCAGGACACGAACCGGCCGACCGGTGCGGGTGCTGTAGAGCGGCAATGCGGCCGGAGCCGACGGCACCTCCGCCGCCGCGGCGCGCAGCGGCGCGACCGCCGCCGCGACAGCGGGAGAATGCAGAGCGGCGTCGACCCGCAGCCTGTGCGCGGGGATCCCGGCGCGACCGAGAGCCGCCGACAGCGCCTCGATCGCGTCGACCGGTCCCGAGACCACACAGGCGTCCGGGCCGTTGACGGCGGCGAGCGCGATCTCGGGGTACCGGGACACAGCGGCGCGCACATCCTCTTCACCGAGGGTGACCGCCAGCATCGCTCCGGGCGCGGTGTCCGCCAGCGCGCTGGACCGGACCGCCACCAACCGCGCGGCGTCCGGCGGACTCAGCACGCCCGCGACGACGGCGGCGGCGTATTCGCCCAGACTGTGGCCGATGACGCCGTCGGGCTCGATGCCGTAGTGACGCAGCGTCGCCGCGGTCGCGAGCGACACCGCGAACAGGGCGGGCTGTCCATAGCGCACGCGGTCGACGTCCTGCCGCGCGGCGCGGCCGGTCACGATCTCGCGAATGTCGTAGTCCAGCAACGACCGCATCGCTTCGGCGCATTCGTCGATCCGGGCGGCGAACACGGGCTCGTCGCGGTAGAGCCCGGCCCCCATGCCCGAATACTGAGCACCGGCGCCCGGAAACGCGAAGACGATGTCCGGGCGCTGCGACGGTACCCGTCCGGCGGCAACGGGCCGTGGCCGCGGATCATCGCCCGACAACAGTGCGGTGGCACGCCACCCGGACTCCGGATGCGGCCCCCGCGAAACCGTGTAGGCATGGTCGGCTCCGGTTTCGGCCGAGATATTGCCGGCCTGCGCGATCTGTTCCCGGCAACCGGCTTCCGTGACCGCCGAGACCAAGAGCAGTTGCGTGCGCGGATCGGGGTCGCTCGACTCGCTGCCCACAGGGGCTTGTTCCAGCACCACATGGCAATTGGCGCCGCCGATCCCGAACGAGCTCACCCCGGCGATCCGGGTGCCGTCGCGTTCGGGCCAGTCCCGGGTGTGCTCGACGACCTCGAACAGGCCGCGATGGCGCTCCACATCCGGATGGGCCGGACGCGCGTGCAGCGTCGCCGGAATGCGCCGATGGTCCAGGGCGAGCGCGGCTTTGATCAGCGAGGCGATGCCTGCCGCGCTGTTGGTGTGGCCGATGTTGCTCTTGACCGATCCCAGCGCGATCGGCTGCGGAGCCGTTCGGTCGGCGAACACCGCGGCCAGCGCCGACAGCTCGATCTGATCACCCAATGCGGTCGCCGTGCCGTGCGCCTCGATCAGGTCGACCGCGTCGATCCCGACATCGGCGACCGCCAGCGCCTCGGCGATCGCTCGCGCCTGCCCGGCCGCCGACGGCGCGGTGAATCCGGCCTTGCCGCCGCCGTCGTGGTTGACCGCGCTGCCGCGCACGATCGCGTAGACCGGATCGCCGTCGGCGAGCGCGTCCGCGAGCCGCCGCAGCACCACCAGGCCCACGCCCTGACTGTGCACCATGCCGGTGCCGTCCGCGCCGAACGCCCGCGTGCGGCCGTCCGCGGAGAAGACCGCATCGGGCACATGCAGGTAACCGCGTCCTTGGGGCACGATCAACGACGCGCCCCCGGCGAGGGCGGCATCGCATTCCTCCGACAACAGCGCCTGGGCGGCGAGGTGTACCGCGACCAGCGAGGTCGCGCAGGCGGCCTGCACCGCCACCGCTGGGCCGGTGAGGTCGAGCCGGTAGGCGATCTGCTGCGGGAAATAGTCGGTGAGCGTGCCCGTCTCCGCCTGCAACCGGCCGATCGGATCCCGTTCGGCGTTCAAGCGATACGCCGCGAGGTTGTGCTCCAGATAGTCACTGCGCGAGGCCCCGGTGAAAACGCCGACCGCGCCGAGGCCCCCGCCCGCGCGGTATCCCGCGTCACCGAGCGCGTCCCAAGAGCATTCCAGCAGCAACCGCAGCTGTGGATCCATCAATTCGGCATCGCGCGCCGTGATGCCGAAATGCTCGGGTTCGAAACGGTCCTGGCCGTCGATAACCGCGCCGACGGGCACGTAATTGCGGTGCGCGCGCAGTTCGGCGGACACGCCGCGAGCGGCGAGCTCCGCGTCCTCGAACCGGGTGAGTCCTTCGCGGCCCGAGGCGATCAGGTCCCAGTAAGAGGCCAGATCCGGTGCGCCCGGAAACCGGCACGCCATTCCGATGACGGCGACGGCGTTGTCTTCGTTCACGATTCGATCTCCACTTCCGAGTCCACCGCCAGTTGTCCGCGCATCATCGCCAGCACCGGGCACGAGGCCTCCACGAGCCGATGCAGGTCCCGATATCGGGCCGGTGCGTCCGGGCCGTCGATCCGGACCCGCACACCGATGCGTCCCGGCTGGGCCGGGTCCGTGAGCCCGAACACGGGACCGAGATCCACCTGGGCGGTGACGTCCACCGACAGCGAATGGATGGCGATGCCCAGCCGCGCCGCGTGGAAGCGGTAGGTGACCGCCTGACAGGTGCCCAGCGCGGCCAAGGCCGTTCCGATCGGGTCCGGACCTGCGTCACCGCCCCCGGCCGCCACGGGTTCGTCGACCACGAGGCTGTGGCGGCCGATGCGCACCCGCATCTCGGTCGGCGTGCCCGAGCGGTGTTCGGTACGCACGGTGAACCGCTGTCTGCGGTCGGTCGCGCGGCTCGCCGCGGAACGCAACCGGAATACCGTGTCAGCGAACGACATCCGCGAGCCTCGCTTTCGATCGATGCGCCCGCCGACGGCGTCCGCGCGCCGCGGCGCCGGTGAGATCGATCGGCACGGCACCGGATCGGGTCGCCGACGGGTCCGGTGCAGCGCGGTCGGCGATCCAGTCCGCCAGGCGCCGCACGGTGCCGAGCCGGAAGATGTCCGGGACCGTGAGCGCGGGGGTGAGATGCCGCAGTCTGCGATGGGCCCGGACCAGCGTCAGGGAGGTCGCGCCGAGATCGTGGAACGGAGTGGTCACCGCGATGCCGGGGCCGAGCAGATCGCTGAACACCTCGACGATCACTGCCTCCACGCGTGCGCGGACGGCCGTCGCGGTCGCGGCCGGGGCAGTGAGGACGAGTTCGGCCGCGTCGCCGAAGTGCGTTTCGGCGGTGAGCCCGGCGGCCGTGGCCGAGGCGTGCAGTCGGCCGATCCACTCCGCCGCGTGGTCCGTGGCGGCGCCATCGACGGGTTCCGCACGCAGCGTCAGCGTCAACCCGAGCGCTTCGGCCTGCCGCGCCGCGTGCAGCAGCCAGTCGTCGACCGGTGTCGGCGCCTGCTCCCGGTGCGCAGCTCCGGCCGGCGCGACTGGGTCCTCGTCGGCCGCGACGACGGCTGATCGCACCGGATGTGGTGCTGGAGCGCGCTTTTCGGACCCGGGCCGATCATCGTCGGTAACGGTTGCCGCTCGACCGTCTTCGGCAGGTATCCAGGACGCCGCAGTGGTCGCGTCGCGACGGAACGGGTTCGGCAGCCGGGCATGGTCGACCTTGCCGTTGGACGTCAACGGCAAGGCGTCCAACGGCACCCACCGGGAAGGCACCATGTATTGCGGCAGGTGCCGCGCCGCGTGGTCGGCGAGTCCCGTGGTGTCGACCGGTGCGTCGCCGCCGGTGACGTACGCTACGAGCTGCGGCCGGTCATCCGCCCCCGGCACCGCCGCCGCCACACAGCGGCGCACGCCCGGATGCCGGGCCAGCACGGCCTCGATCTCGCCCAGTTCGATGCGGTGGCCGCGCACCTTGACCTGCCGGTCGACGCGGCCGAGGAACTCGATGGTCCCATCGGGACGCCACTTGCCCAGGTCGCCGGTGCGATACAGCCGCAGGCCGAGCCGGTCGTGGCGGATGAAACGAAGCGCGGTCTGCTCGTCGTCGCCGACATACCCACGCGCCAGACCGGCTCCTCCGATGTGCAGTTCACCGGGCACGCCGACCGGACAGGGCCGGCCCTCCTCGTCGAGCACGAGGAAGAACTGCGCGCGCAGCGCCGTGCCGTAGGGGATGCTGGTCCACTCGGGCCGCACCTGCCGGATCGGGTGGCAGATCGACCAGATGGCGGCCTCGGTCGCACCGCCCAGACTGATGACGCGCACATGCTCGCCGATCACCGAGCGGAGCCGGTCGGGCAGCGACAGCGGAATCCAGTCACCGGACAACAGGAATACCCGCAATGAGCGCAGCCGCGCCGCGGCCGCCACATCCGCCTCGGCGTATTCGACGAGCATCTCGGCGAGCGCGGGCGCGGTGTTCCACACCGTGACCTGGTGCGCGGCCACGAGTTCGCACCAGTGCCCCGGGTCGCGCAGCCGCTCGGCTTCGGGCACTACCAGCGCCCCGCCCGCGCCGAGCACGCCGAAGATGTCGTACACGGACAGATCGAAACTCAGCGCCGAGAGGGCCAGGACCCGGTCGCTCGGGCCGATGCCGAAGCGGTCGTTGATGTCGTCGATGGTCGTGCGCGCGGCGCGATGTTCGATCGCGACGCCCTTCGGTTCACCGGTCGATCCGGAGGTGAAGATGACGTAGGCCAGAGCGTCGTCCGCGGTAGCGACCGGCTGATCCACGGTCACCGCGCCGGATACGGCCTCGAGCGGATGCGCGGTGACGTTCCCTGGCAGTTCGACGCCGGGCGCGGCCACGGCATGGGTGATTCCGGCACGGCGACAGACCGAGGCGATCCTCGCCGCGGGCCACTCGGGCTCGACCGGCACGAATGTCGCTCCCGCCCAGAGCACTCCGTAGACGGCGACGATCTGTGCCGTCGACTTCGGGGCGAGGACCGCGACACGGTCGTCCGGACGGACCCCGGCCGCGATCAACCGCCCGGCGAGCGCGCGCGCCCGCGCGGACACCTCGCCGTGCGTCAGCGTCTCCCGGCTGGACAGCACCGCCGCGGCCGCGGGCCGCGCCGCCGACTGCTCGCGTTGCGGGTCGATGAGCAGCCCGGCGCCGAGCCCGGGTGCGAGCGGCTGCGTCTGCTCGAAATGCGGATTCCAACCCAGGTCGACGGCTTCCCACGCCCGGTCGTCCTCCGCCAGGTGACGCAACAGGCGGGCATGGGCGCCGAGCATCCGGGCCACGAAGTCGGCCGGGAAGGCCGCTTCGACCGCGTCCCAGGCCAGCCGGAGCCCGCCCGCCTCGTCCCAGACGATGTGGTCGAGGGTCACCTGCGGGGTCTGCGACACGCCGAAGATCTCGTCGCCCAGCCACCCCGCCGCCGCGCGGTCGGCCTGGCCCAGCCCGACGCCGCTGGTGAAGACCACCGGGTGGCGCGGGGCCAGGTCGGGGAACTGCTCGCGCTGGACCTCGACACCGCTGTAGGAACGGTGCTCCAGATCGGCCCAGAACCGCGCGTTCACGCGACGGGCGAAATCGGTGAAGCCGTGCCACGAATCCGGGTCCGGCGACGGCATCTCGACCAGCGCGGTAGTGCTGAAATCCCCGACCACCCCGTCGATGTCCACGTTATCGGGACGATCGAAGAGGGTCGCGTTGAGGCAGAACGCGTCGGTGGCGCCCCAGCGGGACAGGGTCAGACCGAAGGCGGCGAGCAGCACGGCGGTGGGACTGAGCCCACGCCGCGCCGCGTGGGCGGTGAGCGCCGACCAGTGAGCTGGACTCAGCCGTTCCTCATGGCGGCGGAAACGTGCGGTGCGAATCGTTTCCGGCGCGGCGGCGTAGGGCAACCGAGGACCGGGCGGCAGCGCGGCCAGTCGCTGTCGCCAGTACGCCTTGTCTCGCTCTCGCCGCTCTGTTTCGGCTGTCCGGCGTGCGCGCAGCACGCGAAGGAACGTGGTGGAAGGTTTGTGCACCGCGGCGCCGGGATCGGCGACGAACAGTCCCCACTCACGCATGAGCTGGATCCAGCTCGCCATGTCCAGCATCATGATGTCGAAGCCGACGAACAGCCGCATCGCACCGGACGGCAGGAGCGCGGCATGGATGTCGAACAACGGTCCGGTCGTGGCATCGCGCACCTGATGCGACTTCTCCTGCCGCAGCCGCGCCAATTCGGCGGCGGCGTCGCTTCCGGGATCCCGCAGATCGGTGATCCCGATGCGGTAGGGATCTCCCGCCGGTAGCACCCGTTGCCTGCCGTCGTCGGTGACGACGGCCCGCAGCATGTCGTGCCGCGCGACGACCTTGTGCCACGCCGCCTCGAGGGCGGCGACCTCCGACCACGCGTCCGCCGCCACGAACCGCTCCGGATCGCGGTCGAACTCGAAGTAGTAGAACGTGGCCACCCCGCCCAGTGGCATCCCTTCCTCGCGGCCGACCCAGTAGGACGCCTGGATCGGAGTGAGCTCCTCCTCGTCGACGGCGTCGGGCACGTCGGCGGTCGGCGGCTCCGGATCGGCGCCGGGCGCGGGATCGTCTGTCCGGCCGCGATTCTCGACTTCGGCGGTCAGGGTTTCGATCGTGGCTCCGACGAAGGAGGCGAGCGGAACGCGGACTCCGGTGCGTTCGGCCAGGCGCACATGCAGACGGGCGGCGAGGAACGAATCCAGTCCGAGCTCCTGCAACGGGCGCCGCGCCCCGATCTCGCGCGCATCGATTCCCAGAACCGTTGCAGCGCAACGGCGAACTTCATCCACGGTGGTCGCCATCTCCAGCCCTTGCTCGGCAAATCCGACGCGCCTACACTAACCAGTAATGACAATCTTTTTCAACAATGCGTTGGACTGCTACCGGTTGCTGGGGCGGTCGGGACTGCGCGTATCACCGATGGCGTTGGGCACGTTGACCTTCGGATCCGCCTGGGGCTGGGGCGCGGACAAAGGGGAAGCCCGCCGAATCTTCGACGCGTATGTCAGCCGCGGCGGCAACTTCTTCGACACCGCGGGCAACTACACCGGCGGCACCGCCGAGGAGTGGCTCGGCGAGTTCGCCGCCACCGACCGGGACACCCTCGTCCTCGCGACCAAGTACTCCGCGTTGCGGCGGCTCACCGACCCGAACTCCGGCGGCAACCATCGCAAGAACATGATCGCCTCGGTCGAGGCGAGCCTGCGCCGCCTGCGCACCGACTACCTCGACCTGCTCTATCTGCACCTGTGGGACGACCTGACACCGGTCGAGGAAATCCTGCGCGCCATGGACGATCTGGTGCGCGCGGGAAAAGTACTCTACGTCGGCATCTCGAACACCCCCGCCTGGCAGATCGCCCGCATGCAAACCATCGCCGATCTGCGCGGCTGGACACCGATGATCGCCGTTCAGCTGGAGTACAACGTGGCCGAGCGCACCGCCGAGCACGACATGCTGCCGATGGCATGGGAACTCGGCCTCGGCGTCGTCGCCTGGTCGCCGCTGGCGGGTGGCGTCCTCACCGGCAAGTACACCCGCGCCGACCTGCCGTCGCAGCCACGCAAGCCGACGCTGGGCACCTCCCGCAAGGACCTGATCCTGGCCGGGGAGGGTCTCAGCGAACGAAGCCTGGCCATAGCCGACTCCGTGCGCCGCGTCGCCCGAGAACTAGGCCGCTCACCTGCCCAGGTGGCCCTCGCATGGACGCTGCGGCAACCCGGGGTCACCGCGCCCGTTCTCGGCGCACGCACCCTCGCGCAACTCGAGGACAATCTCGGCGCGCTGACCGTCCAGTTCGACGACCACCATCTCGACCGGCTCCGGGAAGCATCCGCCATCACCGCCGGCTATCCGCACAACGTGCTCGCGCGCCCCATGGCGCGCCGGACCCTCTTCGGAGACATGCGCGTCGAGTCGCGCTCCAGATCCTGACACCCAGCACCGACACCCCCGAGGAAACGATCTTGGCTCTCTTCGACCTGTTCGTCGACCACCTGCTGCGCCGACCGCGAGGGCCGCTGGCCCGGCGGATGTGGCGGGACATGAAGTCCCATCACGACATCTTCCGGGACACGCTCGCGGCACTGCACCTCACCCCCGACGACCGGCTTCTCGAAATCGGTTGCGGGGGCGGCACCTTCGCCGCGCGAGCGCTGGAGTCGGGCTGCCGGACGACCGCGGTGGACCACAGCGCCGACATGGTGGCGCTGACGAAGTCGGCGAACGCGGACGCCGTGCGCGAGGGCCGGCTCGAGGTCCTCGAGGCGGCCGCCGAATCGTTGCCTCTGCCGGACCGGCAGTTCACCTGCGCCACCGCGATGAACGTGCTGTTCTTCGTCTCCGTTCCCGCCGTGCTCGCCGAACTGCATCGCGTGCTCGCGCCGGGCGGACGCCTCGTCCTGCACACCGTCGCACCCGAGCCGCCGCGCTCGGTCATGCCCGCGCCGCTGGCGGGCCGCGTGCGCTTGTACTCCGACGCCGAGCTCGTCGCCATGCTCGAGGCGGCAGGCTTTCACCATCCGCGCGCCGAGCGGGTCGACGGCGCCTACCAACTCGTCACGGCCGCACGCCCGGCCTGAAGCCCACCTCGGTCTCGGCGCCGCCCGCACCGGCCGCGCCACACCGAAACGGCCGGCGTCGAGACATCCAGTGCCTTGCGGAGCGGGAGTTGCCCATTGCCCGCCCGGGCCGAAATCGCTTGCCCGTGTCGCATCCATCCGCCGCCCACGTCGATCCGGGCCCGGTCGTCCCCGATGTCGCGAACCTCTCGTCGGTCGAAACACCTCCGAGATCGAGATTCTTCTCATAGAAGAATGCTTTCTGGCAATCGGCATGGAGAGCCTTCCACGCGACCGAGATTTCGGCGCCCTCTTGCGGAGCGCCTCGAAGAGCGAGGTAATCGATGAAAGCGGGACGGCATGTCCCGCCCGGTCGCCGGTCGCCCCGGCGGCCAGAGCATCCGTCGGCAACCGAACAGCCGGGCAGGGAGGCGCCCGGCACGACGACAGCGAGGTTCGTCATGAACAAGAAATTGCATGCCGGGGTGATCGCGCTGGCGATGGCCCCCGCCATCGCCGCCGCTTCCGGCACGGCCACCGCCGAATCCACGCCCGCTCCGGGCGCGGAGCAACGACATGAGGCCATGGCCGGGTTCTCCGCCCCGCCGTGCCTACCCTGGATCCTTCCGCCCGCGGTGAACGTCAACGCGTTCCTGATCTGCCTCGCGTGACATCGGGATCAGCCGCGAGGCGGCGTGTCCGCACTCGGACGGCGCGCGTGGGCGCGCCGTTCGAGACCCAGCCGCTCGGCTCGGTGTGCGGATGTGCGACCCCTCGGGACCTGCACCCCACCTCGCGTCAGACGGGCAGCGCGAGCGCAGACTCGAGAACCGCGCCGCCCGACGACGGCCGCCGAACGCGCCAGGAAGTCGAGGGTTCCGGCGGTCCGGATGCCCAGGTCGCGCACGGCCCCCGCGAGCGCCGCGAGGTCGGGCACCGGCTCGCGCAGCAGCGGCTGGTTGCTTAGGCCACGCGGCATATGGTTCCGGCAGATCGTCGCCGAGGGCCGTGGTGGCTTCTCGAACATCTCTGCCACGATCGGATGGGACGTGGGAACGTCCCTCGTCACTCGGTGGTGCGGCGGAGAGAACCGATCATGTCGAGCGCGATCTGTCCCGCTTCACGCCGCGTGCTCCGGTCGGATGTGTCGGCCATACCCCAGGCCAGTTCGGTGAGCAGCCCGTAGATTGCACGGACGGTGAGTTCGGTCGATCGGGGCTTGAAAACGCCGGCTCGGATCAGCCGGTCCACCGAGTCGCGGATCAGGCCGACCATGTAGCGCTCGTCGAGTTCACGCCACCGGTCCCAGCCCAGCGCCAACGGCCCCTCTTGCAGCACGATGCGCTGATAGGCCGCGTCGGTGCATTCGTCGAGGAACACGTTCAGGGCATGGACAGCAGTGTCCCAGGAGGGGTCGCCCGGCTCGATGATCGCGCTCGTCAGACGTTCGGTCAGTTGCTGCTCGACCTCCTCGAATACGGCTTCGAAGAGTCCTTGCTTGCCGCCGAAATGGTGGTACACCGCGCCTCGGGTCAGGCGGGCGGCGCGAGCGATCTCGTCGGCGGAGAGGTCGGAGTACCGCTGTTCGATGAACAGCCGACGGGCCGTCTCCACGAGGGCAGCCCGGGTGGCTTCGGCGTATTCGGCGCGTCGTCCCTTGACAGTCACGCCGATAAGACTACATTGACGTGCATCATGTATCTGAGATGTTGTGTGCATGCGGAACTGGGTTCTGGCGGCGGTCGTCTGGTGGGGGCCGCGCGCTCGTGGTGGCCGGGCGCGAGTGCATGGTGCTCGAGGCTCGAGACCGAATGAGCGGACGAATCCTCGAGCTCCGACAACCTGCAAAGGGCACTATCTCGCGACCGGTGGTCGTCGGTCCGTCGACTGATCGGATCCCGGCACGTTGACCAGTTGCGACCTTTGTCTCTATCGGTCGGTGGCGCCAGGGCTGCCTCGGCCGGGGGCGAGTTTCGAGCAGCAGATGCTGGCCGGCATCGAGCGCTTGGAAGACAGTGACGGCTCGGATCATCGGATGCTGCGGCGCACGCTACGCGCCGCCGCGGCGGTGAGCCTCTCGGAGGTCGAATGGATACACCGGATGCGGGCGACCGGGGCCACGCTGCAGCCACGAGTCAGCGTCGTCGACGGTCATGTCGCCGGCTACCTCGCCCAGTGGCGTGACGCCCACACCGCACGTCTCGGTCCGGCGATCACCGACCTCGAGGTCGGAGCGGGCCTGAGCCTGCCCGATCTGCGCGACGGGTGGGAGGACGACGCGCAAGCAGCGGCCGACGCGCAGACCGAATGGAAATTACCGCGTGCGATCAAACCGTCGGCGCGAGAAACCGCGCTGTCGGCCGACCCCGAGCTTTGGGCGCATGCCTTGGCTGATGTCCGCGGCTTCAATGAGGCGTTGGCACGTGTTCGGAGCATCGAGCGCGCGGTATGGCGATGGGCGGCAAGCCGTGTCTCCGGCGTGCTGGCGGTCTGGTCGTGGCGGACGGAGCCCGACGCGAGAGGGCCGTTCGCCGTCGCCTCGCACGAACTGGGTATGTCGGCACTTGTCGCCGGGAGCCGCGCACGCCCGCTCATCTTCCGACCGCCCACACCGGATCTGGAAACAGCAGCGCACGTTCTGGCCCAGCTGTGCCGAGAAGTTCACGACCCGCCCGTCGAATCCGATCTGGTCGGCGAACTGATCACCAGTGTCGCCGCGATCATCAAGGCGCATCGCGCACGGGGGGAAACGGCTCGAGCGTCGAGTATCTACGCTATGGCCGTAGGTCCCCTGAAGTGGATAGAACACGACATCCGCACCACCGTCCCGACCTCGGTGATCGGCTGCCAACTGCGGGTCGGGCACCCACCACGGCCCCAGCCCAGTTGACCGGTTGCCCACCCGCGACGGCAGCAAGGTCAACCGGCAGGACGGTCCTCGTCCGGATAACCCAATTCCAGATCGACGTCCGCCTCAGGCGCAATACCAGCCGCAGTCCACTCTCCCCCACCATCCACAGCTTCGCGCACGACGGCGCCGCCCCCGCCGACGGCCGCTGGATGACGCGCGCGGGCCGGTGGATCGCTCCGCGACACGCCAATCCGTGCTCGCCGCCGCGGTCGTGCAGGGGCGCACCCCGGCTCCGGTCGGCGGCGCGTCTACAGCAGCGGTGGCCGGCGGCCGCGACGGTGTGGGTGCACGCGCAGTGGCTGCGGTCCCCGACGGTGTTCAGGTAGCTTCCACCGTTCCCGCATCGCTGCTTCGGCGTTCATCATCTTGGACGTGCATGTTCGGGCCATCCGAATCGGTGCGGCGGTGAAGCACCGGAAAGCGGATCCCGGCACTCACCTCGCTGCCGTGCAGAAGCCGCCTGGCGACCGGGGGGACGCGTGGATGTTGGCTGCTAGGCCGATCCGCTGTTCCATGTCGCCACCGGATGAAGGCGGATCGGCACAGGGAGTTCCGGTAGGTGGGGGCGGGCAGGTTCGGATCGGAGGAGAAGCGTGGCCGCGATGATGTAGTAGCCGTCGACCACGGGTCGGCATGCTCGTCAACCGTTGTCATGACTGTATACAACCGTTGACAGGTTGACGGAGGGCCTCCGGAGCTGCCTCCGACAGCTCGGCCCCTGACGCAAAGGTCCAGGTGGCAGACTGCAACTGCATTCAGGTGAGTGGCAGGCCGCGACCGCTGCCAACGCACCCACCCTGCACCGAAATCCGACCGCAGCTGCCGGCGCCTCCTGCTCTCACTCCCACACCGTCGAATCCATCCGCGTAGTCTTCGCCCAACTCCCCTCGTCCGGACAACCCAACCCGGACTGGCTGTTGCTCCCCTCCCGCACCGACACTTTCCGCAACCCCCGACAACTTCAGACGCATCCGGCGCGCCGCCCACGCAGTGGATTCACCTGGCTCACCCCCGCCCCTTCCGCCATGGCGCGGGCACCGCCATCGACCACGCCCGCAGGACGCGCCGTCCGCCAAGTCGGTAACACCGAAGGCATCGCCCGGAACTCGTCCCCGACATGCCGAGGAGCCGGTCAGTCGCCGTAATGATCGTGTGTCTCGAACTCGCCGAATTCGTCCTGCAGCCAGCCCAGGTCGCGCCAGGTCCCCGTGCCGTCGAGAGGGCCCGCGTAAACGATCTCCAGGTAGCTGCCAGGCTGGTCGTCGAGCCGCAGGCGGCGGCCTCGGCTGTACAGGAACACCGACACGCTGATGTCCGGCTGTCCGTCGATGTACTGCATGCCGAGTACTCCCTCCCACGACACCTGGAGGGACGGACCGGACGGCTCAGGACCTCGGACGAGACAGGAGAACCCATCCTCGGCCTCGCTCGCGTTGACTACGGTCACCTGCTCACCGAGGTGAGTGGCGAGGCTGGCGGCGAGGAGGTCGATCGTGGACCTCCAACGGCTGGATAATGGGTTGGCCTCGAGGCCATTCTCGACCGTCATGCCAATCGTTCCTTTCCCCATGCTCTCAGTGCGGCGGTGTGACGCTGGTTGCTGCATCCGGGCAGCGGCTTCGTCGATCAGGTCCTGCGCTCGGACCGAAATCGAGACAGAGCCGATGGCTGGACAGACCCCAGTTTCAGCTCCTGCGGCACCGCATCCTGCCCGCATAGCCCGGCACCACCGGAAGTGAGCCAGAGCCACCTTCCGGACACCCCGGCACTGCACGGCCAGCGCGCAGTGCCGGGGTGCTTGCGGGCTCCTATTTCGGAGCGGTGGAGGTCGCGGGCGCACCGGCGTCGGGCGTAGCGGGTGCGACAGCCGCGTTGACAACATATGCGATACCCACCTGCGATCCCTATCGATCCGGACTGTATCCGCTGCCGATCCACCGCCCGAAACGCGGGTAGGTCCAGGGGGCGGGTAGTTCGGCGGGGCGTACGGCCGGACACAAAGCATGACCGTGTGAACACGACGCCCCGCAATGGTGCGGTCTGTCGGTACGGTGTGCGGCGACGACGGCGGGCCGAAACGCCGCACTGCGGCATGGACCGAACGCGCCTGGTACTGCGCAGATCATTCGCCGCGCCGCGCTCTGGCACGTCGTTTGCCCTCGTGCATGGCCTGAACCCGGGCCACCGGAATCGTGTGGCCCTCTTCGACCAGATCCGGTGGAAGACGCTGCGGAGGAGGCATTTCCGCCTGCCATGGATCACTGTCGCCGAGCAGATCCGGCACGGTCCGCACCGTGAAATCAGTAGGTTTCACCTCGTCGAGGTCCGACCACCGCAGCGGGAACGACACGGTGACGCCCGGACGGATACGCGGGCTGTAGGCGGCGGCCACAGTGGCACCGCCCGCACGGGTGGCGTCGAGGAAGACCCTGCCCTGACGATCTTCCCGGATGAACGCTGTCGTGCCGACCGACGGATCGATCCGCTCCGCTCGCGCCGCCACGGCCCGCGTCGCCGCGGCCGCGTCCTCGACATCGATCCCCGATACCACCGGCACGAACACGTGTAGCCCCTTGGAACCGCTCGTCTTCACCGCTCCGGCCAATCCGTCCGCGGCCAGCGCTTCCCGGATCAGCCGGGCACCTGCTACGGCGTCGGCGAAAGTCTGTCCCGGTGAGGGATCGAGATCCAGCACAAGATGTGTGGGTTCCGGTGCGGATGCCGCGAGAAACAGGGTCGGGTGATACTCGACCGCCCGCTGATTACCGAACCAGATCAGGGTCCGCAGGTCGTCACAGAGCGCGTACGTGATCTCCCGCCGGGAACTCTCCGCCCAGACCTTCGTCCGCGCCACCCACCCCGGCGTGTACTTCGGGAGGTTCTTCTGTGTGAACGGCTCCTGTCCCGGCCGCACCCGCACCACCGAAAGCGGCCGTCCGCGCAGCACCCCGAGCAACCGTTCCCCGGCGAACTCCAGATAGTCCACCAGATCCCGTTTGCTCGCCTCAGCCTCATCGAACAACGGCTGATCGAGATTGGACAGTTCGACCCCGTGACGCAACTCGACTTCCGTCATCGCTCCACCCTTCCCGACCACCGGGCGCCGGTCAATCACCGGAGGTGGCGAATGCCGGGGTGTTGCAGCAGCAGGCCGGGAACTGCGGAAGCCTCGACACCTGCCGGACCGGATGCGAACCAGGAATCCGGGAGTCCCTACCAGGCCAGTGCGCCCACCGAGGTGGTATGCGCTTCGGTCAAGCCGGACGTGGTCGGTCCATCGGCCACCCAGCCGGCATAGCCATCGGGGCGCACGAGAACCGCGCCAGGTGTCGGGATGTCGCCGATCCCGGGGACGGCCCAGTGGTCGTCGCGGGTGCGGGCACGGACGATCTCGATCCGGTCTTCCCACTCCGATACTGCCGAAAGGTCGGTTCCGTTGAGCAGCAACAGAACCGGTCTTCCGCCGTGCAGCAGGCGGCTGACTCGGGTAGCGCCCTCCACGGTGGTGAGGTCGGCATCGGGCACGCGGCCACCGGCGAGTTCGTGATTGCACTCGGTGTCGTAGCGGATATCGAGCGCGGTGATCATGAGCCCGAGTCGACGCCGGACCGCGTCCATATCGATCAGATCGCCCATGATGTCGCGCAACGCGTCGGTGTGCGCGCCGGGGCGCATGAGGGCGGTCTGGGCGCGGGTGTTGTGCAGGACGCGGGCGGCGGTGGGGTGGCGCTCGGATTCGTAGGTATCCAGCAGTTCGTCGGATGCGCCTGCGTGCAGCAGTACATCGACGGCAATCCCTCTGAGCTCGACCATATCGGACGAGACATCGACGCCGACCGCTATCCCCGAACCGCGCGCATGGTGACCGACACCTCGACCGCCGATCGGGCCACGGAGTTCGACCACGGCCTGCGCGTCATCCTCGCCGGAATCCTCGCCACTACCGATCGCGCGCATCGTTGACATGGCCTTCTCGGTGACACGCGCCGCTCCGACTGCTGCGGTGAGCGGAATTCAGACCCCGATGCGGGGCACGATGACCTGTCGCGGTCGCAGGTCGAAGTAGGCGGCGGCGATATCGAGAGATGGCCGTCCGTGCACCGCGATTACTGTTTCCGTACAACCAATTCCAGCGCGATATTGTCCGGGTCGCGGAATTCCAAGATGTACATGGGGCCGAGGTCTTTCACTCCCGCGTGGGCGATGCCGAGTTCGTCGAGCAAGGCAGCGGCCGAATCGAGTTCCGACCGAGTGGCGAGGGCGAAGGCGAGGTGGTCGAGTCCGACTCGGTCTTCGTCGAATTCATCACTGGCGACCGGGCGAAGTCCGAGCAGCGCATCACCCATCTGGTAGATCACACCGCCGAAGAGGAACCCGAATCGCGCACGGGTGGCTTCGTCCGCGTCCGCGGAACACTCCCAAGCGATCGGCCATCCGAAGACGGCGTCATAGAAGGCACGGGATCTGTCGATATCGGTCACTGTCAGACGGACATGGTCGAACGAACTGGTGGAGATGGGCATGATCGAGATCCTGTCACGACCACCCGGGCGTCTCGACCGCGTGGTGCGGCCTTCGAACCCTGCGGCTCGGGTGGCGCGGCAGGCAGGCTTCGGTCGATGCCACGACGAGCGGTTCCGTATTCGCCGGACTTCACCGTTTCGGAAGTCGTCGGAGCGAGCCCGAAATGCCGGTTTCTGGTCGACGCCGTATCCGTCGATCGGGCCACCGATACGGCCATGAGGGTGACGAGGACGGCCAGCACCACAGCGACTGCCACGCCGATCGCCCTGCGCGGAACCGGATCCGACACGGGCACCGGCGGCGGTAGACCCCCGAATCCGCCGTAAGGCCGGTACCGCTTCACCGATTCCAGCACATACTCGCTTCCGCCCGAATATCGGTCGGTGGTGAAGGAGATGGATCCGCCGTCCTTACCTGCGTTACGGTAGGCCTCCACTTTCAGATCGCAGATGAGCAGTTGTCCCGTTCCGCTGTCCCAGCGAGGCCAACCGCTGGCTTGGCCGTATTTCTGCTGTACCAGAGGGTCGACCATCCGCGCGACGAGGAAGACGCTTTTCCCGGTGGGATATATCGCCAACCTGTCGATATCGCGCCACGAGAAGCGATGGACCACGCCGACTTTGCGGACCTCGACTCCGCCCGCATCGATCGCCAGTTTGTCGCCGCGGCTGATCATGTAGAAGTGCCCGGAGACGACGGAGACGCCGAAGAGCACCGAGAGCAGATCGCGCAGCTCACCGTGCACTCGGAACACGAACCAGACGAACAGCGGGATCGCGATGCCCGCGATCGCCACGTTGAGATACGTGCTGGCGCTCTCGCCCGTGTCGGGAAACACGGTGCCGCTGTCGGTTCTGCGCTCCGGGACGGATTGCGCGACCAGACCGTCGACGATACGGACCAGCCTGTCCGTGTCGTCGTCGTATACCTCGGACCTGATCCGGACCGTGTTGTGCTCGAGCAGGTTCCGGATGCTCGGGGGCAACTCGTTCGGGTGCGGCAGTCCGGCATCGTCCACCAGGAGCGGTAGCACCACCTTCCCCAGGCTCAGTGCCGTCTCGATCTCCATGCGTACCGGGTCGTCGGGTGCGTGCAGTCGACTCTTGTTGTGGGCGCTGAGCCATTCCGACCCGATCACCACGATGACCACGGCCGATCCGGCGATGGCTTGGACAATCGCCTGGCGAAATGGAACCCCGACGTCGATCGAGTCCCGGTCGAAGAAAGTCAGGTCGTCCGGGAGCTCCTTCTCGAAGGTGGCGCGCAGCCGACCGACGAAGTGGTGGGTGCCGTCCCGGCGGTAGCTGAGAAATATCCGATAGCGATTCATGTACCCCCCTCTTCCCCGAACGGGACTGCTGACGAGCCCTCAGTGCGCGGCGAGATCTTGAACGGCCATCATTATCCCGTCAACCCCAGCGAAAAGTCAGCCGATGAAGATTCTCCTCGCCGATCCGCCGACCACACAACGCGAGAACTGCATTCCTCCCTCGCCGGGCGGTAAAAGTTCGGTTACCACCCTTGCCCGGTATCACAGACCAATAGGTCTGTCGTGGTCCATCACGCTGCGGTACGCGCGGGATGCAGATACTTCACGCGGGCACGAGCGGCGGCCGTCATCGCTCGCAGTGCGAAAGCGTAGAGCCGCAGCGGATCACGTCCGCCGGTGCCGTCCGGATGGGGCAGTCATTCGTGATGGCAGTTCGGCGACATCGAACCGGAACGGGCCCAGGTTGCGTCTCCCGATACGGATGGTCGTTCAGCTGATCATCGACCGGATATGTTCCGCACGACGATCGCGCCGTAATCCCTGCTCGGCGGATCTGGATAATAGTCGGGGATGATGTGCTGTCGGTCGGGCACCAGATAGCCGTGCCCTCGGTACATCTCCAGGAATGGATCGACTAGGCAGCCGCCGAGCTGACGAAACGCGTAGTCGGCTGCGTCGATTTCACCGAACCGGCGGCAATAGGCGTCGTAGCCGGGGATCTTGGCTCCGGTGAGAACATAGTCCAGCGCGAACCGCTCGGCCAGCTCGACCGGGGTCTCCATCATCACCGCGTATGCCATTCCGCCGCGCGCGGTCCGCTTCAGGGAGCCGGAGGCGAGGTAGATGGCGTTCGCGGCGTCCAGGTCTATCGTCGGGTAGTAGCCGTGGCCGGTCACCGTATCCCAATCGCTGAGCTCGGCGATCTTGTCCGGACTGTAGTGCATGGGGAAGCCCATCAAGGTTCCGACGACCTCATCGTCCTGCTCGAAAATCCAGAACCCTTCGGGGAACACGCGCAGGCGAGCGGTCATCTGATCCCGGCTCGCCCGTTGGGCTTCCTCCCAGTCCTGCTCGACGGCCATGATCTCGTCCAGGTCGTCCCACGCCGCCTGGCGCACCCGGATCGTCATCGCGCCTCCCAGGTCACCGGGAGGCGTTCCAGGCCGTGGACGAAGACGCCGATCTTCCATCGCAAGGTGTCGGGATCGGCCGCGAACCCCAGTCCGGGAAAGCGCTGCACCAGGGTGCCGATGGCCACCTGCGCCTCGAGTTTCGCCAGCGACGATCCGAGACAGAAGTGCAGGCCATGGCCGAACCCCAGATGCTGGTTCGGTGACCTGGTGACGTCGAACCGGTCGGGTTCGGGGAACCGTTCGTCATCGTGATGTGCTGACAGCAGCGAAGCGACGACCAGTTCCTCGGCCGGAATGACCGTGCCTCGGAATTCGACATCGGTCAGCGGAAAAGCCCCGGTGCTGTTTGCCACTGGCGGGCAGTATCGCAACACCTCCTCGATGGCCGGTTCGATGAGCTCAGGCGTGTCACGCAGCCGCCGCAGCTGCGCTGGATGACGGAGCAGCGCCCACACCCCGTTGCCGATGAGGTTGCCCGTCGTCTCGAAACCCGCCGCGATGAGCAGGAAAACCATGCTCATCAGCTCTACCGGTGAGAGCCGGTCGCCATGCGTCTGCGCCTCGATCAACGCACTGGTGAGGTCGTCGCGGGGGTGCCTGCGGCGCAGCGCGAGGAATTCCTCGAGGTACTGCTGAAACTCGATCGCCATCCGGCGCAGGGCGTCGAAGTTTCCGTCCGACGGCGGAGCGATCAGAATTCTGGTCCACTCCCGGAAGCGCTCCTGGTCTTCGATCGGAACCCCGATCAGCTCGACCAGCACGGTGATCGGCAACCGGAATGCCAGTGCGTCGAGCAGGTCCACCGAGTCCTGCTGCTCGGCCAGGTCCAGCAGACTCTCCGTCGCCTCGGCGATGCGCGGGCGCAGCTGCGAGATTCGGCGGGGAGTGAAGGCCTTGGCCACCAGTGCGCGCATCCTGCTGTGCTCGGGCGGATCGGCGTAGAGCATGTGGTTGTCCAGCCGGTCGAACTCGGTGACCCGGAAGTACCTCGAGCGCGCCTGATCGGACAGTTTCCGTTTGTCCTTGCTGAAACGAGGATCACGCAGCAGTTCGACCACGTCGCCGTAGCGGGTCACGCGCCACTCGGGCGCCCCCTGGTGAGGATTGAACAGCCGGACGATCGGCGCCTCGGCACGCATCTGCGCCAGCGTCGGCAACGGATCGACCCGCATCTGCTCACCCCACAGGTCGAACTGGTTCATTCGGGTCGCTCCAGCACCTTGCCGACTCGAAGCCAAGTCGGCCTTCCACTGATCTCCCGCCACCATCGCGCCAGGTTCGGCCGCGCCTCGATCAGGTCCGCGCCGTTGGAGGCGACCAGATATTGCAAGTAGGGCAGCCAGGTGACCTCGGCGAGTGAGAACTCGGGACCGGCGAGGAACTCCTGCTCGGACAGCGTGGCGTCCGCGACGTCGAAAGGTGTCGCCAGTGCGGCACGGGCAGCGGCGATAGCGTCCTGGTCCGGCGGCGGCGGCAACAGCGCAGCGGCGGGGCTGCTCCGGATGATCTCGTAGACCGGGCCGCCACGGACCAGCTCCCACACCGGGCCGCTGACATAGCTTTGCTCGATGCTGATCCACTGTTCCATCAGCCCGCGCAGCTGGAGGTCATCCGGCGTCAGCGCGGGGCCCGGCAGCCGCTGATCGAGATAGCGGATGATCGCCCGCGATTCATACAGCAGGAACCCGTCGTCTTCGAGTACCGGAATCTCACCGAAAGGCTGACGACGCCGGTGTTCCGGCGACTTGTCGTGTCCTTTGAGAACACTCACCTCGACCAGCTCGGCTCGGTGATCCTTCTCCGCCAGCACCATCAGCACTTTGTGCGTACACGCGCTGGTGGCTGTCCCGTAAACCCTGATCATGATCCATCCTGTTCGCGCTCCGCGAGTATCTGCAGCAAGTATCGAGTGATCGCCCGTGGGGTCGGGTGATCGAAGGCGAGGGTGGATGGCAGCGCGAGGCCCGTTCGCGCGGCCAGTTCGTGCCGCAGTTGCACGGTCATCAGCGAATCCATGCCCAGTTCCATGAACTTGCCGTCGACCGGGACATCGGATGTCGAAGCCAACTGGAGCACGGCAGCCGCATCCGCGCGTACCGCTGACTCGATCGCTGCCTCCCGCTCTCCGTCCGGCAGCCCGATCAGCTCCTCGAGCCAATGCGCCGGCTCGACAGCGACCTCTTCGCGCGGTGGTTCCGGGGTTTGGAGCCAGAAACGCCTGCGCTGCCACGGATAGTGTGGCAACGACACCACCGGGCGGCGATCCGGGTAAAAGCCGGCGAAGTCCACCGGATACCCCGCGGTATAGAGGTCGGCGACGGAGTTCAGCAGGCTGCGCATTTCGGGGCGCTCCTTGCGCAGCGTCGGTATCGCCGCCGGCGCGCCGAGGCAGTTCGCGACATGACCGGAGAGCACAGAGTGCGGTGCGATCTCGAGGAAGAGTCGCTGCCCATCTCTGCCCGCAGCGTGCACGGCTTCGGCGAACCGGACCGGATGCCGGACGTTGTCCGCCCAGTAATCCCCGGTCAATTCCGTTCCGGCGATCCGGTTTCCGCGTGCCGTGCTGTACAGAGGGCACGCCGTCCGGCCGGCCTCGACCGTGCCGAGTTCCTGCGCGAGTTCCACGGCCAGCGGAGCCATCGACGGCGAGTGGAACGCGTAGTCGAGCGGCAGCCGGCGACAGCGAACGCCTTGTCGCTGGAGCGGGCCGAGCACGGTGTGCAGTTCGTCCACCGTGCCGGACAGCACGACGGATCTGTCGTCGTTGATCGCGGCCACCGCGACCGAGGTGTCGATCCTGGACAACCAGGCCGCGACCTCATCGTGGGTGAGTTCGACCGCGACCATCGTCCCCGAACCGGCTGCCCGCGCCATGATGCGGCCCCTCGACACCACGATCCTGATGGCTTCCGCGAGACTCAACGCACCCGCGACGTGTGCTGCGGCGATTTCACCGACACTGTGCCCGATGACCGCGTCCGGTCGTACGCCCCATGAGGACAGCAGGGCGGTCAGCGCGATCTGGAAGGCGAACAGCGCGGGCTGGGCGATCTCGGTGCGCGCCAACCTCCACCGGTCCGGTGGCGCGGCCAGCTCCGCGAGCAGTGAGAACGATGCGTTCTTCGCGATGAGCTCATCGCATCGACCGAGCACAGCGGCGAAGATCGGCTCGCTGGATTGCAATTGCCGTCCCATGCCGACCCACTGCGAGCCCTGTCCAGAGAAGACATAGGTGAGCGCGGGCGGTGCGTCGGCTCGTGCCGCGGTGACACCGTCTCGCGCGAAGGCCTGCAGCTTCTGGGCCAATTCGGCCCCGGACTCGCCGACCACCGCGGCTCGCCACTCGTGATGATCGCGCCGTGCCCCCGCTGTGTAGGCGATGTCGTGCGGATCGTTGCCCCGCTCGAGGACACTCGCGTACGCCGAAGCCAGCTCGGTCAGCGCCGCCGGGCTCCGCGCCGACAACGGGAGCACAACCGGCCCGGCGCGCGGTGGCACCTGCTCGGGCGTCGGCGCTTCGGTGACGACGACATGCGCGTTGGTGCCGCTCATGCCGAACGAACTGACGCCGGCGATCCGTGGCCGATCTCCCTCAGGCCATGCGACGGCTGTCTTCGGGATCACGAATGGCGTTCCGGTCAGAGAAATCCTCGGATTCAGGGTGCTGAAGTGCAGGTTGCGGGGAATCTCCGCATTCCGCAACGCTAGTACGGTCTTGATCAATCCGGCGATCCCGGCCGCAGCTTCGAGATGCCCGATGTTGGTCTTGACGGCCCCGAGCACACAACCGCTGCTGTCCGGCTCCGGTTCGCCGAAAACTTCGGCCAACGCCTCGATCTCGATCGGGTCCCCGAGCGCGGTTCCGGTGCCGTGGGTCTCCACGTATCCGATGTCGGCGGGGCGCACACGCGCATCGGCGAACGCTTGACGCAGCATGTCCTTTTGCGCCAAGGGGTTCGGCGCGGTCAGTCCGGCCGAGCGACCGTCGGAGTTCATCGAGGAACCCCGTAGCACAGCAAGCACTCGATCACCGTCAGCCAGCGCGTCGGACAATCTCTTCAGCACCACGATTCCGCAACCTTCGCCCCTGACGAACCCATTCGCACGCGCGTCGAATGCGCGACACCGGCCGTCCGGCGACAGCGCCTGCAGGTCGGCGACCATCTGAGTCACCGACTCGTCGAGAACGAGGTTCACTCCCCCAGCGAGTGCGAGCGAGCTCTCTCCTGTCCGCAGGCTGCGGATCGCCAGGTGTACCGCAACCAGCGACGATGAGCACGCGGTGTCCACCGCGAGACTCGGCCCACGCAGTCCGAGCAGGTACGACAACCGGCCCGCCCCGAAACAGTGGGCCGTTCCGGTGCCCGCGTACGCGCCCATCGCGCCGGATCTGGCGCTGAGCAGCAGATAGTCGTTGCTGCTCATGCCGACGAACACACCGGTTCTGCTACCGGCCAGCCGCTCGGTCACCACGCCGGCATCTTCGAGCGCTTCCCACGCGACTTCGAGCAGCAGCCGATGTTGCGGATCCAGTGCCGCGGCCTCCCTCGGCGCGATCCCGAAGAACGCCGCGTCGAAACCGTCGACAGCGGAGAGAAAGGCACCTGTACTCGGGGCATCGTCAGTGGCGCGAACTGGTCGCTGGGACACCGCGTCGACGCCGTCGGAAAGCAACGCCCAGAATGATTCCGGGTCGTCGACGCCGCCGGGGAAGCGGCAGCCCATGCCGATCACGGCCACAGGTTCGGTTTGCTGCCGCGTCAGCCGCGCGACCTCGGCCTCCAGGCTGCGCAGCGCGGAAGCAGCCTTCGCCAGACGCGAGCGGTAGCCCTCCTCATCGATGACGGTCACGGCAGCTGCCTGCGTTCGAGCCGTTCGATCGAGCCGTCGATCTGCGCGAGCAGGTCGCCGAGGTCCTCGAACTCGTCGGTGGCCTCCTGGGGCTCGCCCATGCCGAGCACGTCGAGTAGCTGTTCGGTCAATGCCCGCACCGTGGGTGCGGTATACAGTAGCGTCGCCGACAACCGGACCCCCAGCCCCGCCTCCAGCCGGTTCCGCAGTTCGAGCGCCATCAGTGAGTCGACGCCCATGGTCGTCAGCGGCGCCTTCCGGTCGATCGCATCGGCGTCGAGGTGCAGGATCCGGCCGAGTTGCTCGGTGACGAGGTCGTCGATCAAGCGCGGGTGTTCGGCAGGTGTCGCCGCGCGCAGCCGGTCCGTGAACGCGGGATCCGATGGACGGCCCGCACTCTCCCGGCCATCCGCACCGAGTTCGGCGAACAGCGACGCACCGGCCAGGACCGGGTAGTACGCCAGCCACTGCCGCAAATCGAGATTGGCCGCAGCGATCTGGCTGGTGGGGCCACCCAGTAGCAGACCGAGGATGTCCATGCCTTGTTCGGGGGTCAGGGTGCCGACCCCCCGATGCGCGAGTCGCTGCCCTTCGGTGTTGCGATCTGCCATGATTCCTTCCTGCGAGTACAACCCCCAATCCACGCACAGGGCCTTTCGGCCACCGTGTTCCCGATGCCGGGCGAGCGCGCCGAGAAACGCATTGGCGGCCGCGTAGTTGGCCTGTCCGGGCGAGCCGAGCAGGGCGGAGGCCGACGAGTACATCACGAAGAACTCCAGCTCCCGGTCTTCGGTGAGCTCATGCAGATTCCATGCCCCCCGCATCTTGGGTGCCAGCACGCGGTCGTACCGTTCGGCGTCCAGTTCCAGAATGGTCCGATCGTCGAGGACCATGGCCGCGTGCAGGACTCCGCGCAGTGGCGGCAGCCGCTCGTCGATGTCCGCGAGCATCGCGGCGACGTCCTGGCGCCGGGCCACGTCCGCCCGCGCGACCACGACCTCGACGCCCTCCCTCCTGAGCTCGTCGATCCTGGCCTGCACGTCCGGAACAGGATCGTGCCGTCCGGCCAGCACGAGGTGCCGCGCACCGTGCGCGGCCAGCCAGCGCGCCAAACCGATCCCGAGCCCGCCGAGCCCGCCGCTGATCAGGTACGTGCCCCGGGCGAAGGACAGTTCGACGCCCCTTGGCTCGAGCGATGCCCGTACCAGCCTCGCCAGATGGCGCCCTCCCTCCCGTAACGCGATCTCGTCCTCGCCGTCCGCCCCGACCAGCTCGGGAAGGAGTTCGTCGGCGCAACGTGTCGGCCCCCACCCCGATCGGAGGTCGACCCGCACGCACTCCAGTTCGGGATGCTCGACGCTCAATGTCCTCGCCAATCCCCACAACGGCGCTTGGGACACCTCGACCGGTTCGGGGCCCACCTGCTGTGCGCCTCTGGTGACCAGCCACAGCCGAGGATGGTCCCGCAACCGGAGGCGGGCGAGCGCGCGGACGAGCCGCACTGTGCTGAGTCCGGTGATGTGCTGATCGGCGCTCAGCGTGTCGGCGGTGACGTCTTCGGTGCCTGTGGTGTCCAGGCTCCACAGATGCACCACCCCGACGCAGGCTCTTTCGCCACCGGCGGCGACGTCGTCGAGCAACGCGCTCCACGCGGCGTCGTCGGCGATGTCGATATCCCGCTTGTCGACCAGTACGCAGGTTTGGCCACGCTGTTCGAGCAGCGTGGCCAGCGCCGTACCGACGCCGGTGGAATCGGTGAGCACCAGCCACTTCCCGAGAGGCCCGTGGCCGGCATCCGGGGCCACGAGCCGCTCTGCGGCGCGCCAGGCCACCCGGTAGAGCCAGTCCCGGTACGGCGCCGGCTCGGCAGGCCTGGCCACTGTCAACTCCTCGACCTCGATCAGCACGGTGCCGTCGTCGTCGAGTACCAGCAGATCCCCACTGTCCTCGGTGGACCGGGCGCGTGCGTGTACCCACGCACGGCCACCGGGTGGCCGGTGCACTCGGAGCCGGTCGATCCGAACCGGAATGACCCCGCCGCTCGCTCGCCGGTCGAGTAGCACGCTGCCGAGTACCTGGAAGCAACCGTCCAGCAGGGCAGGGTGGCAGACATACCCCGAGGACGACCCGGTCAACTCGACCAGGGCCACACCCTCACCGTCGCCGGTCCAGATTCGTTGCACACCACGGAAGGCCGGGCCGTAGTCGATAGCTCGCCCGGCATACCGCGCGTAGTGCTCGGCTACGGCTACCTCGGTGCCGCACCGGTCGCGCACCGACGATGGCGGCTCGGCCATCGGCGGCCTGCCGTCCCCGGGACGGACGGATCCGTGCGCGCACAGAACCCACGGTTCGTCTCTTGCCGCTCGGTGGTACACCTGGAAACGGTCGGCGTACTCGATGAACTGGACGTGCCCGGAGCCGTCGTCTGCGAGAATCGCCATCCGGTCGAATGCGAGGTCCTCCAACACCCTCGACCGTCCGCAGGCGCCGAGCGCCATCTCCACATAGCCCGACGCCGGGAACACCACCGCGCCGTCCACGATGTGGTCGGCCAGGTACGGCAGACTCAGCTCGCGCTCCCAGATCCGGGTACCCGGCGAGGTCGCCGGGCTGACCGGCTCGCCGAGCAAGGGATGCCCGTGGTCGGCGCGCGCGGCCGGAATTCGATCCACCCAATACCGCTGGCGCCGCCACGGGTAAGCAGGCAGTGGCACGCAGCGTCCGCCGCGCGGGTGGAGCGTGGGCCAGTCCACCTGGCAGCCCCTGACATACAGCGCGGCAAGCGATTCGAGGAAAACCACGCGCTCATCGTGTTCGCGACGGCCGGACGCAACGGCCAGGCCTCCGTCCTCTTCGATCGAGGGCAGCAGGATGGGGTGGGGAGTCAGTTCGACGAATATCGTGCGCCCCAGTGCCATGCAGTCACGAACCGCCTCCGCGAACAGCACGGGTTCGCGAAGGTTGCGTATCCAGTACGCGGTATCCAGCTCGGCGCCCTCGCAGACCTTTCCGAGCACGGTCGACCACATCGGCACCGTGGTGGCCTCCGGCGTCAGCGCACCGAGTTGGCGACTCAGCTCATCGGTGATGGCATCGACTTGGGGGCTGTGCGCGGCGACCTCGACCTTGATCCGACGGCAGAACACCCCCGCGCCGGTGAGCTCGGCCAGAATCTCGTCCAGCGCGTCCGGGTCGCCGGAGAGCACGGTCGAGCGCGCGCTGTTGCTCGCCGCGATCGAAACTCGGTCGGCGAATCCGGACAGCGCCGTGCTCGCTCGCTCGATCGGCAGTTCCACCAGCGCCATCGCGCCGCGCCCGGCCAGTCCGCGCAGCAATTGGCTGCGGCGGCAGATGATGCGCGTCGCGTCGGTCAGCGTGAGCGCGCCGGCCACATGCGCGGCGGCCACCTCACCCATGCTGTGCCCGATGACGGCGTCCGGCTGGATGCCCTTCGATCGCCACAGTGCCGCCAACGCGACCTCCATCGCGAACAGAACCGGCTGCACGACGTCCACCCGGTCGAGCCGCGACGTGGAGGGCTCAGCAGTCAATTCATCGACAACAGACCATCCGGTCTCGCTTTGGATCGCGTCGTCGCAGGTCTCCACAGCCGCTCGGAACGCGGGCTCACCGGCGAGCAGCGCACGCCCCATGCCGAGCCACTGCGAGCCCTGGCCGGAGAAGACGAACACCACTCGCGGTTGTTCGTCCGGCTCGGGGCCGGGCATCAGTCGCGGCGGCCCGTCGCCGGGCAGCACCAGGGCGGCCCGGTACCGATGATGATGCCTGCGGACAGCAGCGGTGTACGCGATATCCGGGACCTCGGCCTGCCGCTCGTCGAGCTCGGCGCGGAACGCGGCGACCAGATCGGTCAGTGCGCCGGCATCGCGCGCGGAGATCGGCACCAGAGCCGGTCCTGGTTCGGTCGCGGGAGGCTCGGCGGACTCCGGCGGATCGGCGACGATGACGTGCGCATTGGTGCCACTGATCCCGAACGAGCTGACACCCGCCATCCGCGTCGCACCATCGTGTTTCGGCCACGAGACCGGGTCCCTCGGCAGTACCAGGGCGGTGCCGGTGAGGTCGATCCTGGGATTGACGGTGCGCAAGTGCAGGTTCGCCGGGATACGCTCCCGCTGCAGCGCGAGCACGACCTTGATCAGTCCTATCACTCCGGCGGCCGCCTCGAGATGCCCGATGTTGGTCTTCACCGCGCCGAGCACGCAACGCGAACCATCGTCCCGCAACCCGCCGAGCACCTCGGCAAGCGCGTCCACTTCGATCGGATCGCCGAGCGGCGTTCCGGTGCCGTGCGTCTCGACGTAACTGATGTCCGCCGCGTCGGCGCGAGCGCTACGCAACGCCTGACGGAGCAAAGCCTTCTGCGCGGCGACGTTCGGCGCGGTCAGCCCGGAGGAACGGCCGTCGGAGTTCACCGCGGAACCACGGATCACCGCCAGCACCGGATCGCCGTCCGCCACCGCGTCGGAAAGCCGTCGCAGGACCAGCATCCCGCAGCCCTCGCCCCGGACATAGCCGTTGGCCAGCGCATCGAAGGTTTTGCATCGCCCATCCTCGGACAACGCGCGCGAGCTGGCCAGCATGTCGGTCATGTCTCTGGCCAGCATCACATTGACCCCACCGGCCAGCGCCATCTCGCTCTCTCCCGAACGGAGGCTCTGGACTGCCAGATGTACGGCGACCAGCGACGACGAGCACGCCGTGTCCACGACCATGCTGGGTCCCTGGAGGCCGAGCACGTAGGACAGCCGTCCTGCGGGGAACGAGTGCCCGTTGCCGGTCACCGTGTAGATGTCCCGGTTTCCGAGGCTCAGCCGGTCGTAGTCGGTGACGACAACACCGGTGAAGACACCGGTTCTCGAGCCGGCCAGCCGGTCGAGCCGAGCGTGGCCTGCCTGTTCCAGCGCCTCCCAGGCCACTTCAAGCAGCAGGCGCTGCTGAGGGTCCATCGCCTCGGCCTCCCGGGGCGCGATGCCGAAGAAGGCCGCGTCGAATGCGTCCACATCGGACAGAAAGCCACCCCAGCGCGCCGGACTTCCGACCTCACCCACCCACCGGTCCGGTGGTACTTCGGTGATCGCATCGACGCCATCGTCGAGCAGTTGCCAGAACTCGTCGGGGCCACGGCAGCCGCCCGGCACACGGCAGCCGATGCCGATGACGGCGATCGGCTCGGTCTTCGCCATCAGCTCCCGGTCCAGCCGGGTCTGCAGGGTCCGCATAGCCGCCAAAGCCTTTTTCACCGGCGATGTCTGCTCAGTCGTCATGTTGTTCCTGTTCGACGAGCCGGATGCTCTCCAGCAGCATGGCCTCGGCTTCCTCGTCGGAGAGCAGATCAATGTCCGCTGTCATGGAAGGCCGATCGTCCGGGTCCGGTTCTCCGGCCGGAGTGCCGGTCACCGCGAGTTCGTCCGCGACGAACTCCGCGAGCGCGGCGATGGTCGAGTAGGTGAAGACCAGCGCGACGGACAACCGGACGCCGAGCGTCGATTCCAGCCGGTTGCGTAGCTCCACCGCCATCAGCGAGTCCATGCCCATGTCCTGGAACGTCGACTGCCGGCTCAGGCTCGGGGGGTCTCGTTGCAGCGTCAGGGCGACCTGTTCGATCAGGTGCTCTTCGATCAACCCCGCCCGTTTCGGGGCGCTGGTCGCGGCCAGCCTGTCGGCGAACGCGGTGGTGATCCCGGAGTCACGGGATTCGATCTCATCGAACAGCGGTGTCCCCGCCGCGCTGGGAAACGATTCGAACCAATGGCGGAGGTTCAGCCTCATCACCGCGAGTTGACCGGGATCCGCGCATACCCCGTGGTCCAACGCTCGCCCGAGATCTGCCGAGGACACATTGCCGATGCCGTGTGTCGCCATGCCCGCCTGGGCGAGGTGCAGGCTCAGTGCACGTAGGCCGCGGGCACGGCGATGGTAGGAGATCGCGTTCGACCGTGCGCTTCCTATCGAGTCGCCCGGAGACCCGAACAACAAGGCGACCGACGAGCAGAGCACGAAGAGATCCAGCTCGCGGTCGAGCGTGTGTTGATGCCACCGCCACGCGCTGTCCTCACCCGCGGCGTGGACGAGCCCGCGCAATGGGCCCCAGACAGCCTCGATCTCGGTGATCAGCCCGTACGTCTCGTGGTCGTCGGTCGGGCACATGTCGAGAACCGACACCTTTACCCCCGGAAAGCTGATCGGCCCGATCGCGCCATCTCGGTCCAGGATCACGATGTTGCGCGCACCACGGTCGGCCATCCACTTGGCGAACGACTCCGCGAGTGCGGCATCCGCGCAGACGATCAGGTATGCGCCGTCCGTCCGCAACGCCGCCACTCGCTCACGAACGTCCGGCGCGCGGACCAGCCTGGCCACGAACCGGCCACCGGGACGCAGGGCGACATCGGTTTCCCGATCATCGCTGAGCAGGACCGTCACCAGCGTGGCCGCGTCATCGGGTGTCGCCCGCGCGGCAAGGTCCACCCGCGTGACCGACAGCTCGGGATGGTCGAGCCCGATCGCCCTGCCGAGTCCCCACAACGACGCCTGGTCGACATCCACCGCCGAGACGTACTCGCCGACCGCCTGGGCGGCACGGGTCACCAGCCACAGCCGTGGCTGATCGCGCCAGCCCATGCCGACCAGCGCGTCGGCCACGCCCCGCACGCTCGCGCTGCCGAGACTTCCGATGAGCACCACCCCGGCCGGCGCCGATCCGGTCAGAACCGCCCGCAGAGACTCTGTTCCGGTCCGGTCCGCTCTCCGCGCGGTCACCAGTTCACACTGCTTGCCCCGAGCCCTCAGCTCGTCCGCGAGCTCGGCGCCGAGACGATCCTCGCCCGCCAGCACGATCCACGACCCGGCTGGATCTCGCACCGGTTGTCGGTCCGCTCGTTCGCGCCATTCCACCGTGTACAGGCAATCCGCCACGGGACCGGGATCTTTGAGCGGCCGCAGGCGCACGCCCTCGGCCACCACCAGCACCCGGCCGTCGTCGTCGAGCAGATAGAGGTCGCCGCCCGACTCCGCTGATCGGCCGTGGGCCCATACCGGGCCCACCGGTGTCCGATGCACTCGCAACCGACCGATCCCGGTCACCACATTGCTTCCGGACGAACCGTTGCACAGGGCGATCAGCGCCTGCAGACCGGCGTCGAGCACCGAGGGGTGGATGCGGTAATCGGTGTCTCGACCATGTGGCTGCTCCGGTAGCACGAGCCTGGCCAGCACTTCCTCCTGGCCGACCCAGAGTTCCGATACCCCACGAAGGTGCTCCCCGATTCCCAGCCCCGCCCGGGCCAGCACGCGGTAGTGCTCTGTCCGGTCCCGGTGCGCGGTGCAGCGCTGCCGAATCAGTGCGGGCTCCTCGCGCACATCCGGCCCTTCGGTGTCCGGCCCGACGGTGGCCAGTGCGTGCCGCACCCAATCCGGACCGTGGTGGCCGAATACCTGGAACAGTCCCTCCCGCGTGCTGATCACCGTCTGGGTCGTGGGCACCGCGGCCGCGGTCGCTTCCAGCATGCGCTCGAACGCCAGGTCGGTGACGGCGATGTCCTTGGTGCCGTACGCCTCGGCTCCCGCTGCCAACGCCATTTCGGCGAACGTAGCCGCCGAGATCACGGTGTTCCCGCGCACCGTGAGGTCCGCGAGATACGGCAGCCTCACCGGGTCCAGCGCGCGTTGCCAGTAGCGGGTCCCCCGCTCTACCGCCGAGATCAAGCCTGTGCCGAGCAGCGGATGGCACCGGTCGTCTTCGACGGCGAGCGCGGTGCGCCGGTCGGCCGCGAGCCAGTATCGCTTCCGTTGCCACTGGTAAGCGGGCAGCGAAACGACCCTGCCGGTTTCGAATAGCCGAGCGAAATCCGGCAAGCAGCCACCGGCGTACAGTGCCCCGGCCGCGCGGCGCAGCGCGGATCGCTCGTCCTCCCCCTTGCGCAACGAACCAACGGCGTGACCGTCGATCCGGCGGGCAGCAAGGCATCGCTGGACGTTCTCCAGCAGAACCGGATGCGGCCCGATCTCCAGGAAGACCCGGTACCCGTCGGAGATCGCGCCGTCCATGGCGTCCGCGAACCGCACGGTCTCCCGCACGTTTCGTACCCAGTAGTCCGCGTCGAATCGCTGATCATCGATGAGCTTCCCGGCGACTGTGCTGTAGACGGGCAACCGGTTCGGCCCCGGAGTAAGCGAGCCGAGCGCCTGAGACAATTGGCGCCCGGCCGGGTTCATCCGCGCACTGTGGAACGCGTAGCCGACCCGAAGCTGACGGCATGCGATCCCCTCGCCGCGTAGCCGCCCGAGCAAGTCGGCCAGCGCGGCGGCGTCACCGGAAACGACGGTCGAATCGGGATCGTTGATCGCGCCGATCGTGAGTTCACCCTGGTACTCGCTCAGCAGGTCGCGCACCCGCTCGGCGGGCAGTTCCACCGATGCCATCCCACCTTCTCCGGCCGCGGCCTGCATCAACCGGCCACGGTGATACACCACCTCGACCGCTTCGGCAAGGGACAGCGCCCCGGCCAGGTACGCGGCGGTGACTTCGCCGACGCTGTGGCCGATCAACGCGTCCGGCGCAAGCCCCCATGCCTGCCACAGCCGCGCGATCCCCACCTGGACAGCGAACAGAGCTGGCTGCGCGACCGCGGTCTCATCGAGGCGGCTCCTTTCCGCCGGCGCGGTCAGCTCGGCCGTGAGCGACCACGTGGTCAGCGGCCGTAACCACTTCTCGCACTCTTCGACAGCCGCGCGAAACACCGGCTCGGCACGCAACAGGTTGCGGCCCATACCGGCCCATTGCGACCCCTGACCGGAGCACACGAACACGATCGCTCGCCGCTCGCCACGCGCCACACTGCCCATCCACGTGTTGCCGGGTACGGTCCCCACAGCCGCGGCACGCAATGCATCGGCCAGTTCCTTCGAAGACGAACCCGTCACCGCGAGCCGGTGTTCGTGGTGGTCCCGCCGCACCGCGGCCGTGTAACACAGATCGCGCAGGGCGATGTCGTTGTCACCGCTGAGTTCGCGCGCCATCGTGGTAGCCGATGCCAGCAGGGAATCGCGAGAGCGGGCGGAGAGCACCAGCAACTGCGTCCGGCCCTGGTCTGGCGGCGGCTGGACGGCTCCCAGGGTGTACAGCGCGCCCAATGATTCGATCAAGGTCGAGCGGTCGCGGTCCGCACGGCGCAATGTCGGCAGCGCCGTGCCGCCGTGTTGCTCGACCACCGGCTCGAGAATCGGATGCGGGTCGACATCGACGAAGATCTGGCGGCCGCCGGCGAGTAAGTGTCCCATCACGGTGTCGAATCGCCATGGTTCTCGTTCGGTGCGCACCCAGTGCTCGGCATCGAGCAGCGCGCCCTTCATCTGTGCTCCGGTGGCCGAGGAATAGAACGGTATCCGGGTCTCGCCGGGTCGCAGATCGGCGAGCGCGGCCCGCAGGTCGGGCAGCACCGAGTCGACGTAGGGACTGTGCGAGGCGTAGTCGACCCTGATCCAAGCCGACGCGACCGAGCGCGCGGTGAGTTCGTCCCGTATCACCTTGATTGCTGCTCGATCGCCGGAGATGACCGTGGATCCCGGGCTCGCGCTGCCCGCGACCCATACGTCACCGCCGTGCCGGGACAGCAGGTCGGTCGTCTCCTCAGCGGACAGGTCGAGTACCGCCATTCCGCCGTGGCCGGACATCCCGCCGGCGATCGCGCTGCGCCTGCACATGATCAGCGCGGCATCATCGAGCGTGATCGCTCCGGCGACGTGCGCGGCGGCGACTTCACCCATGCTCACCCCGGCGACGGCATCCGGCTCGACTCCCTGTGATCGCCACAGGTCGGTCAGCGCGACTTGCATCGCGAAGATCGCCGGCTGGACCAGCTCAGTGCGTTCGATCCAGCTCTCGTCGGCCGAGGTCAGCAGCCGGGTGAGGGACCAGTCGACGTGGGGGCGCAGTGCGGTCTCGCACCGCATGATCGCCGACCGGAACGCGGGCTCACGCAACAACCGCGCACCCATCCCGGTCCACTGCGCACCCTGGCCACCGAACAGAAACGTGATCCTCGGCCGGTCGCTGTCGATAATCCCGGTGCTCATTCCGGCTCCGGCACGGCCGCTGAGGAATTTCTCCGCGCCCGGGGCGATATCCTCGCGGTCGCGAAGGGACAGCGCGAGCCGGTGCGAGCCGACCGCCTCGACCGACGCGGCGGCGCACAGTCGGGCGATCGGCGGCAGGTCCCGAGTGGACGCCAGCTCCCTCGCCGCGGCACGGAGGCCGTCTTCGGTGTCCGCCGCAAGGGGCAGCAGGTGGACCGGAGCGTCATCGCCGCTCTCGATGACCACATGGCAGTTCGTGCCGCCGAAGCCGAACGCGCTCACCCCGGCGACGAGGCGACCTTCCGCGTCGCCGTGCCACCGCTCCGCCCGCGTGGGGACCCGTAAACCCCATTCATCGAAGGGGATATTCGGGTTGGGTTCTTCGAACTGGCCGCATGGCGGCACGGTGCGATGCCGCATCGCCAACAACACCTTGATCAGGCCGGCGATCCCGGCCGCAGGTTCGAGATGGCCGATCGCGCTCTTGACCGAACCGATCGGCAACAGCTGGTCGCGAGACCGGCCCACGCCGAGTACCGCGCCGAGCGCGCTTGCCTCGATCGGGTCACCGAGCGCCGTTCCCGTCCCGTGCGCCTCGACGTACCCGACCTCGGCGGGCGCAACCCCCGCTCGGCGATAAGCGCTACGCAGCAAGGATTCCTGGGCCAGCGGGCTCGGCGCCGTCAGGCCGTTACTGAATCCGTCGTGGTTCACCGCGCTGCCCTTGAGCACGCCGTGAATCGGATCACCGTCGGCGAGTGCCCGATCGAGCGGTTTGAGCACGATCAGGCCGCCACCTTCACCGCGGCCGTATCCATCCGCACGCGCGTCGAACGCCTTCGACCGCCCGTCTGGTGCCAGCGCGCCGAGCCAGGACAGCGCGTGCACCGTATCCTGCGCCAGCATCAGGCTCACGCCACCGGCCAACGCGAGATCGCACTCGCCTTCACGCAGGCTCTGGGCCGCGAGGTGGACCGCGACCAGTGACGACGAGCACGCGGTATTCACCTGAAGGCTCGGCCCGCGCGCACCGAGCGTGTAGGACAATCGGGCGGGAATAATGCTCGGATCGCCTCCGGCCAAGGTGTGCTGTGTGACCAGGTCGGGGTCCGCGCGGATTCCCGCCCCGTATTCACTCCACATCGCACCGACGAAAACTCCGGTCCGGCTGCCTTCGAGACCGCTAGGCGGAATGCCCGCGTCATCGAGAGCTTCCTGCATCAGTTCGAGCATGAGCCGTTGCTGCGGATCGACGTGCGGAGCCTCCCGGGGAGATATACCGAAGAATTCCGCGTCGAACTCGTCGATCCGGTCGAGGAACCCGCCCCGCGGCGGACTGTCGCGGGCCCATCGACCGTCCGGCGGTTCGGTGAGCGCGTCCGCACCTGAGCTGAGTAATCGCCAGAATGCCGTCGCATCGGGAGCGCCGGGGAACCGGCAAGAAAGACCGACAATCGCTATCGACTGATCTCGACCTGGCGTTTCGCGCTGCACCGGAGGGGTCGACCCGGCTCCGGTCAGCCTGCGCGCCAGAGTGATCGGCGATCGATGCGCCCAGAACAGGACTGGCGACACGGGGTGCCCCCCTGCCTCACTCAACTCGTCGGCGAGCGCCGTCAACATCAACGAATCGAGCCCGTAGCTGGTAAACGGCTCATGTCCATCGATCGCACCGGGATCCAGCCCGCCGAGGGCGGCGGTTCTAGCTATGAGCCAGTCCCGGACAGATTCCATAGACCAGGACAACACGGGTGAAACCACCTCCAGCAACGATCTAGTTCGTGGCTTATCCCGATGACCCACCGGCGGCTCGCCCGAATCAGACCAGAGGGTATCCCTGCTGAATTACCTATGTAAAGCGCGGGATTCGTAGGGCTGCTTCAGGTGTCTACAAGCGGATCGCAGGATCCCGGTTTCCGGGATCCGATCGGCGACAGCGAGCGTCGGGCGATTCGGCCGGTGTTCTGGTCCGACACCAACCAAGGCCGGTTACGGCTCGACATGAGCACCCGCCTGGACCTGACTCGCGAGCGAGCTGCGGGATAGCTGACCGAGTGCACAGCCCATGGTGTTGTCCTATCCGGAACCGACTCGCAAGGAGAGGCCCGTCGGCAACCGGGTGGCCGTCATCGGCGCGCGCGGAATCGGTTTCGATGTCAGCGAATTCCGCACTGCGAACCACTACACCGCGCTCGCACGATGGCCGCGGTCGCGGTGTTCCTCGCTTCCGACGCCGCCTCGTTCGTCAACGGCCCCATCGTGCCCGTCGGCGCCGGTTGGTCGGCCGGATGAGCTGGGCCGAGGATGGACCCGATGAGCACTGCCAAGCTGTGGCGTGGCCAGACGCTGCAGGATCGGTCCGGCGACCGTCGAAAGCGTCGGCAGCCGGAAGGAATTGCCCACCGCCGTCTACGACCGGGTCGAAGACGGGCTCCGCACACGGCTCGACGAACTCCCCGGCGCTGCCGATCTCCCTACGGCCGTGCGCACCGCGCCGGAAATCTGCGCCGACTACTTCGAGGCCGACCCGCGCCGCGCTCGGGTCTTGTTGCGCGAGCCGCTTGCCGACGACACTCCGCGCGAGCACAGCGCCCGTCGCGCCTCGGCGATGACGCGCACCCTCGCCGTGGGGGGGGGGGCGGGGCCCCCCCCCACCACACCAACCACCAAC